>CALFEP010000320.1 GCA_937950125.1 uncultured Bacteroidota bacterium | reverse complement strand
TTCTTCCTGATTTTCTTAAACTTGTCGAGGCCGGGTTGCCAGCTTTGGCGAATTTGTTCCTCGGTCATGCCGGCTTCAATCTGCTTTCGCAACGAGGCGGTTCCGGCCAACTTCTCAAAATAGTTGGTAAAGAAATCACCCGAACCACCCAATGCCTCATAGTATCCGATAAGCCACGATAAATGAAGTTCCCGTGGATTGTTCTTCATTTCTCTGGCAAAATTCATCAGGTTGGTACCGTAACAATGCTCACCTTCGTATTTTGGGTTGATGTCAGCGCCGGGAACTGCCCGTGGCACAAACATATAACTCCCCGCAGCAAACTGCGGATGGCCAATCACTTGAAAAGGATAATCCGTTCCACGCCCTACACTCACTACCGTTCCTTCAAACAAACAAACCGACGGGTAAAGATAAACTGCGTATTTGTTGGGCAGGTTGGGCGAAGGTTTGACGGGCAATTCGTACCAGGAACTATGGGTGTAGTTTTTAACCGGAATCACTGTCAACGTACATTGCAGGCTGTCTTTGAGCCAGAGTTCGCCGTTCACCATGCGGGCATATTCGCCAACCGTCATCCCATGAACGATGGGTACAGGATGAAGCCCGACAAATGAGGAAAATTCCTTTTCCATCACCGGCCCGTCCATATAAAAACCGTTGGGATTTGGCCTGTCCAATATCATCAAAGGGATTGACTTTTCGGCGCAGGCCTCCATCATGTAGGTCATGGTTGAAATGTAGGTGTAAAACCGTGCCCCCACATCCTGAATGTCGAAAACCACAAAATCAACTTCTTCCAGGTCTTCGGGATGGGGTTTTTTGCTTTTCCCGTAAAGGGAAATAATGGGTAGCCCGGTAACGAGGTCGATTTTGTCGTCAACCAGCTTACCGGCATCTTCGTTTCCGCGAAAACCATGCTCGGGGCTAAAAACTTTCACCACCTTTATGCCGGCTTTCAGCAGGCTGTCAACCAGGTGTGCCTCGCCTATGCGCGAGGTTTGGTTTGCCACAACGGCAACATTTTTACCCTTCAATAATCCAACATATTCATCTGTCTGCTCGGCAGCAACAATGATCTTTTTTTCGGTTTCCTGCGAGAAAACCAAAAAGGAAAATGTTAATAATATGATTGTTAGATTCGCTTTCAACATCTTTCGGCCTGAATGATTTATCATAATTTTAAATGTAAGGTTTGAATAACGGTTTATTCATCAAAGAATGTCTTCATTCGTAACATAAAAATATTCCTGTCCGTTTTTGGTTATTTTTGCTGCAAATCGCACAAAGGTTGAATTTTGAACTTTTCATAGCAAAACGCATTCTTTCGAGGGACAAAGGTAATTTTTCGAGGCCAATTGTTCGTATTTCGCTGGTAAGTATTGCCCTTGGACTGGCGGTGATGATTATTTCGGTGGCCGTTACCACAGGTTTCAAATCAGCCATCAGCGACAAAGTAACTGGTTTCGCTTCACACATCCAGATAACGAGTTTCGAAAACAATAAAACCTTTGAATTAGCCCCGCTTGACATGAATCAGTCATTTTACCCGTCATTAAATGACAGTTCAGGCATAAGGCATATCCAGGTTTTTGCCACCAAATCGGGATTGATCAAAACCACTGATCAGATTCAGGGCATTGTGATGAAAGGAATCTGGACTGATTTTGATACTTCATTTTTTGCTGAAAGCATTATTGCCGGCTCGATGCTAAAAATTGATCCTGACAAAAGGACCGACAGCATATTAATTTCCAGAAAGATTGCTGATAAACTTAACTTCAAAGTTGGCGACCCGGTGCGGGTTTATTTTATCAACCCTGATGAAGCCAGCCCCCGGGGAAGAAAATTCGTTGTTCAGGGAATTTATGAAACCGGACTTGAGGATTTCGACAACCAATACATCCTGGGCGACATGCGGCATATACAGAAACTCAACAACTGGGAGGATTTTCAGGTGAGTGGTTTCGAAATTTTCCTTGACGATTTCCGTACCATCGACCAGAACTGGGAAAGAATTTACAACAACATAGGCTACGAACTTAACGCCACTTCCATCAAGGAGGCTTATCCGCAAATTTTCGACTGGCTCAACCTTCAGGATATGAATGTGATAATTATTCTTGTGTTGATGATAGCCGTCGCTGTTATTAACATGATTTCCACGCTATTAATTCTAATTCTTGAAAAAACCAACATGATTGGCATTTTGAAAGCCCTGGGTGCAAAAGGTGTTTCTATCAGGAAAGTATTTTTGTACAACGCCGCTTTCATCGTTGGAAAAGGACTTTTGTGGGGTAATGCTTTCGGGCTGGCTGTTGCCCTTTTACAGCAAAATTTAAGGCTCATCAAACTTAACCAGGAATCGTATTATGTTTCCTACGTCCCGGTTCACCTCGATTTATGGACTGTCATGGCTTTAAATCTGGGAACGCTTGCCCTGTGTGTGCTTTTCCTGTTGATTCCTTCCTATGTAATAGCCCGCATCAGCCCGGTTAAGGCGATAAGGTGGGAGTAAAACCCTGTTTTTATTAAATCGACTTTTTAAAAACAGGGTATTTTTGTTCAATAAAAAAAACACTTTTGGCTTTTAAAAATACAAATCCCGCTCTCCGCTTTTGATCCTTTCGATTCGGTCGCGTAATTCATCAATATGTTTGGGATCGAGCGCAACAAGGTTTTTTTCGATAACCTGCCAGCCTTTTTCGGCGACCTCTGGTTTTGCATAATCTACAAGATATTCGGCGAGGGTAAGGATGGCATTGCGGGTGCAATATCTTTTAATAAAACCGGGAACTGAAAATTCCATAAAATGCTCCCCGGTGCGTCCAAGCCGGTAACATGCTGTACAGAAGGAAGGAAGATAATCGTTGTCCAACAATTCTTCGATGACCTCGGCCAGCGAACGGGCATCGTTCACACGGAACTGTTCGCGGTTTAGGTTTTGTTCCTCATTCAGGTTACCCGAATAGCTTCCTATTTCGAGCTTTGTACCGCCATCGATCTGCGAAACGCCATATTGCATCACTTCGGCACGCACTTCAGGAGCCTCGCGGGCTGTAAGGATCATTCCTGTGTAGGGAACGGCAAGCCTCAGAATGGCCACCAGGCGCACAAATTCTTCGTCGCTCACCATAAACCGCTTGTCAAGCTGCATTTCGGACGCATCTTTAATTCGCGGGAATGAAATGGTGTGGGGACCAACATTGTAAACAGCCTCAAGGTGATTGGTGTGCCGCACCAGCCCCATCACTTCAAAGCGCCAATCGTACAATCCAAACAAAGCGCCGATGCCCACATCGTCAATTCCGGCTTCCTGAGCACGATCCAAGGAAGTAAGCCTGTTATTATAATCCTTTTTCGGGCCACCCAGGTGATACCAGGTGTATGCCTCCGGATTGTAAGTCTCCTGAAATATCTGGTAAGTTCCGATTCCGGCTGCTTTCACCTTTCTAAATCCTTCGATATCCAAAGGTGCAGCGTTGATGTTCAGCCGTCGGATTTCGCCATGGTCTTTCTTTACACTGTAAACGAGCCTGACTGTATGTGCAATATAATCAGCGTTGTACATCGGGTGCTCGCCATAAACAAGAATCAACCGTTTCTGGCCATTATCCTCAAGGGCTTCCACTTCCTGAACAATTTCATCATCAGTGAGCTTTCGCCTCATGGCAAATTTGTTGGATGTCTTGAAACCGCAGTATTTACAGTTATTAATACAATGGTTTCCAATGTAAAGCGGCGCAAAAAGGACAATCCGGTTGCCATAAACCTTTTTCTTAAGCTCCCTTGCGCCTTCTTTAATTTCATCAATCAAATCGGGATCAGTGGCATTGATCAAAACTGCAGTTTCTTCGAGTGTAAGGCGGTTTTTGTTCAGTGATTTGGCTATTACCTCACGAACTCTCTCCCTTGTTGGGTGGGTATTGTTTAATAAATCCCAGATTTCTTCTGCCGAAATAAACGGTTTCATTGCTTCATCCGGAATCCGGCATTTTTCTGGCGTAAATTTCATATTCTTTTTTATTAAAATTTTATTCTCTTTCGGTTTGGGTGGTTTGGCTGCGCTGTCATTGGGCTTCGCTGTCATTGGGCTTCGCCGTCATTGGGCTTCGCTGTCATTGGGCTTCGCCGTCATTGGGCTTCGCCGTCATTGGGCTTCGCTGTCATTGGGCTTCGCCGTCATTGGGCTTCGCCGTCATTAGGCTTCGCTGTCATTGGGCTTCGCCGTCATTTGTTGTCATTTGGCTGCGCCGTCATTGGGCTTCGCTGTCATTGGGCTTCGCCGTCATTTATAGTCAGTTGGCTTCGCCATTAATGAATTACAATTTTCCAATGACCATCAATGACTACCAATGACCATCAATGACTACCAATGACCATCAATAACTACCAA
>CALFEP010000319.1 GCA_937950125.1 uncultured Bacteroidota bacterium | reverse complement strand
GAAAAGCATCGATTTGTACTTCCAAAAGTCAGATTTATCTGTGTATAAAATCAAGATGACTGAAAATGACCAGGATTACACCCTGATTACCCTCACCAACAAGAAGTTTAATGAGATTGTGCCCAATTCTGTATTTGAGGTAAAATAGCAGGTCTTTTCGTTTTCTACTTCACCAGTTTCAGTCCTTCGTTGGCCGAAGAATCGCCCGGTTTCATCAGCAGCACTTTTTGGAAAAGCACTTTGGCTTCGCGCAATTTGCCAAGCTGCAGGTTAGCCCAGGCATACATCAGCACCGAATCGTAATCGAAGGGGTACATGTTTACTACTTTTTCAAAATATTTAAGGGCTGAAGCATAATCCTTTGTGTTGTAAGCCATTAGGCCAAGGCGGTAATTTACCACTGAATTCATGGGGTCGATCTCTAAAATTTTCAAATACTCAGCTTTAACAACCGCCCAGTTGCCCAGCGATGAAACGGGTAAAACGTACCCTAATTTGGCTTCCACCGAAAAAGGCTTCAAATTCATTGCTTTCTGGTAGTAGGCCGATGATTCGGTAAACGAGCCTGAACTATAGAGCAACCAGCCAAGCCGAAGGTTCGTTTCGTAAGAATCAGCCAGGTAAACATTTTTCAACTCGGTTATGGCTTTCTGATAATCGCCGCTGTTTTCGTAATAATAACTCTTTTCAAAAGCTGCTTCGAGTTTGGTGTAATCCTGAGCGCTGACCTGGAGTGTAAATCCCGCAAATAAAATGAAGCAAAAAATCAGTCGTGTTTTCATTGTTAAAGTCTCCATGTTAATCCTGTAATGAATGTGTGATATGGGTATTTTGTGGTAATCATTGTGCTCTGATCATCATCGATATAGGCAAGTAATTGATTTTCACGCTGCATGTACCGATATCTCAATGACAAATCGAGGTGTTTATTCAGGTTATGCAATAAAAAAAACTCCACTTTATAGTTGATTTCTTCGGGCGCATTATAAATGACGTAAGCATTTTTTTCAGCATAATCCCTCAGATTTCCTATGGTCATTTCAGCATGAAACCATGTTTTTTCAGTTGGTTTAAAGCCCAACAACTGGTTGAAAACCAAGTAATCATCGTTATCGGACCAAACATACTCAAAACCCGTCTTTGAATAAAGGTCGCTATTCCCCAAAGGATAAAAATGCACGGCAAGCCCGGCCTGTTTTAGCTTTTTCATTTCGAAATCGCTGTAAACCCCTGAGGCTTCAAAAGCAAACTTTTTCAGATCCTTTATGATTGAAAGCGAAAAGGTGTAGTTTTCTTTTTTCCAGTCGATGGTATCAAAGCCGAGGTTTAGGTTCATAACGTCGTAATAAGCTATTCGTTCGTCATAATCAATCCAGCAAAGGTGCCATGCCGGCGTTATTTTCAGTCCTGATGCCGGAGAAATTTCAGCATTGCCATAATATTCATGCTGCCTGGCTTTTTCAACGAAGGTTTCGACAGGTTGCTGAAAATAGGATATTTCCTGTGAAAAATCAGAAGTAAGCCGGCTGTAACCCTGATAAAGGCTAAGCCAGGGGAAAATATTAAATTTTGCACCTGCATGAAGGTAATTGAGCTGATCGTATTTCCAGGTTTCGGTATAAATCGAGTCGTACTGGTTATGCCGGCCTTGTTTGTTTTGCGATGACAGGTCGCCAGCCATACCGTAGGCCCCTTCAAAATAAAGTTCGTGCAGGAATTTGTTTTTCTGAATTTTACTCCGGTTTATAACTTCATCGCTAAGCCTATGATTGATGCGGCGCATATCGTAGTCTCTGCCTGCAAACAGGTAGGCAAAGTACAGGTATTCGAGCACAATTTGATTGTTTTGATCATACTTCAGGGCGTTTTCAAAATGCACGATGGCATGTCGGAAATTTCGTTTTACGTACCAGGCTATTGCTATCCTCATTTGCAGGTAATAAAAATCGACGCCGGTTTTCAGTGCTTTCTCCCCTTCAACAATAAGCTTGTCCCAGTTCTGTTGCAGGTACAAGGCATAGGTAATGCTGTCAGCAGTCACAATAGCGGACTGCACCTGGGCAACTCCTTTTTTTGGCTGCATCAGCCCAATGAGCATCAGAATTACGAATAGTCCGGTAAGATTCCTGATAATTTGCTGCAATTTTAATCCTGATTTCTGAACCGTCATCATGATTTAATTTCTTTGGCAATAATATGATTTTCCCTGTCTTTAACTTCAAAAAGACTTAACCTGCCATTTTCAACCTGAATGTTGAAGTCAACCTGATGGCGGATATGATTGAGGTAGCTCATTTTTGCCGATGATTCGAGCATTATTGAACTTGATGAAAGATCGTCTTCCATTTTAACATACTTAAGTTCAAAACTGGCTTTCATGAAGAAATGGAATGGAGCGACAAAATCCTGCCAGAAACGCATAAAATGATTTTTGAAAATAGCCAGCGGGTAAACATCCTTCACGATTAGTTTTTTGTAGAAACCAAGCGCTACCTTATAGGCGCCAAGGTAAAAATAATAAAGGAACGAGGTTTGGTCGCCGCTGAAATGAGTGAAGTAGAAAAGTGTTCCATCATTTTTAAACCAGGCAGTCGAGCCGGTATTCGGACATTCGATGTAGGTATTGTTGTAGTAATCGGACTTAATTTCCCAGTTTTCGATTTCTTTCTGTCCTTGATTTTTAACGATTTCGAAGGTAACCGACTGACCGGGCACCAAATTGAAAGCTTTAAACAGCGATTCATCCTTATTGATGTTGCAGACAACCTGTCCGGCTATGGGTCGGTCGTAGGTTTTCAGTTCGTAACCATCATCTGTTTTCAGGATGTATTTTGCAATAGGGTAATCCTGTGTTTTCGAACCGATGAACGGTGTCGATTGAACCTGAAAGTGCAGGTGAGGTTCTGGCGAACGTCCTGAATTTCCGCAACTTGCTATCACTTCGCCCCGCTTGACGATGGCTCCTTTTTCAACCTTTACTGAGCCTTTCTTCAGGTGGCTTACCTTGGTGTAAACGTTTTCGTCGTGTTTAATGACAACTGAATTGCCCCAGTTCTTATCCACATTTACTTCGCCTACGATATTATCATGAATTCCATCTTCAACATCCTGAACAATTCCATCAGCAGGAGCAATTACCGGTTTGTTGAAACAATTGTAATCGTCAACAAAATTTCCGGTATCCGAAAATCGCTGGCCATTTTCATCCAACACCTCAAAATCCCAGGCGTGGCGCCATTCGTCGCGGTGCGTAAGTTTCCCATCATGTCCCTGGGTTATTTCCCATTCACCCCAAAAAGGAAGCACAATCTGTATTTGTGCATTAATATCAAATCGTACCTGGTAATTGGTTTGAGAATACAAGTTCGCTTCAGGTGAATATTGTTGGTAAACAACCAGTTCAGGGCTTTTAAAATGACGTTCCCTTAATTTGAGAACGTAAACAAATACCACCACTACAATGTTGAACGCCAGGGAATAGATTGAAAGCTGAAGCGGATAAAAAAGAGCGGTTGACGAGGTAATAACAAACGAAATGATGGGTGTGAGCAACACAACCCAAAAGAAAGAATACTTTGAAGGAATGACAAAAAAACCGCCTATGGCTATTGCCGTAAGAATGTAATTGAAGCCTATGTAGCTGTAGCTAAGTTCGCCAATGTTGGCGCCAATAAGCAAATAATACACATAAGCGCTGAAAAATCCGACAAGCGAAAGCAGAAATGCAATGCGTGAATAAATGATCAGCCCCACGGCGACAAGGATACCTGCAAAAAGGTTGTACTGAAAAAATATGGCGCCAAGCGATTGAAAATAAATGAGGATAGATTCATGAATTTTCAGACTTTCAACCCAATCATACATTTTAACCAGCGCAATTCCGCCGTAAGCATACAAATCGTTGTAAACATAAACACCCCGTTCGCTGATTTGGAGGGCTGTAAACTGTCGCGATGCAAGGCTCACCATCCATATTCCGAACAGAAAAGGCCAGCTTAGGTAGGGAAGCCCATATTTTGCCAGGATTCCTGATAACCAAATGGTAAGGAAAAAGGTGAGAATAGAGGCAAAAACCAGGATGAAAAAGTATGCGAGGCCGGGTTGGTAATAAATGCCTATTCCAAGCCCGACCAGCAGGCTGTTGAAACCAAAATAGCCCTGCTGGGTGCTGTCCTTGTTGAAGCCAATGAGCAGTGCGGCAAGGTTGGCCGTGATGACGGCAATGAGTCCGCTCAATCCGCTGAAAACGTCGAAAAAAGTAATCAGGATAAGGAAAGCGGCAAATATTTTGTTTTTTGAGAAGAAAACCTGCGTGTAGCTATGCAGGATTCCTTCAAAAAAAAGTGTTAACGTTTTTTCTAACTTTTCATCCATTACAGTGATGTGTGTCTGTTTCGGAATAAAAATGAGCAAAAGCGGTATCAAATCCCTGGCAAAAATAAGCCGGGAAGTGCATTTCCGGAAATATTCAGAAGTTTCTTATCACAACTCGAACTTCTTCAGGTGTTCCGGAGTGATTTCAAGGTGATTCAAGGTGTCCATCGTTTCGCCTTCGCGGATAATGTGAGGTTTGTCGTTGGTATCGATCAAAACAACTTTTGGGCGAAGATTGATAAACTGCATCCACTGAGTCATATTGTAGGCCCCCACATTGTGTATCACAAAATAATCGCCTTTGTTGAGGAGCGGCATTGTGGCATTTTCGCGGATGACGTCGATGTTCATACAAAGGGGCCCATAGAGTGTGGTTTCTTCGGTAAACTGTGTAAATTCCTGGGCTGGAGTAATTTTATGATCATACCAGAACGAGGTGAAAAGAATGTTGACGCCGATATCGATGATGGTAGTTCTTTTGCCGGTTGCCGACCGCTTGTTCGAAATTACAGTCCCAAGCAGAAATCCGGCTTCGTCGATCAGGGCGCGGCCGGTTTCGAGAATAAGCAATGGCAGGCTGTCGGGCGGATACTCTGCGTTGAGCAATGCTGAGGAAATTTCTTCAGCATAGTCATCAAAAGTGGGGTTTGTGTCGTATCCCGGCAGGTATGCGCCTTTGAGTGTGTTTTTGGAAGCAAAGCCACCGCCCATGTCAATATATTTGATGTTGTGGCTAAACTTGCGTTTGATGCCCAACGCCAGGTCGGTAAGCTTGCGGGCAGCCACACCATAGGCTTTGGCGCTAAGCATAAATGTTCCGATGTGGCAATGCAGTCCAACGAGGTCCATTTTGCCCGAAGCCATAATTTTATTCAGCGCATCCCATGCCTGACCGTTTTCGTAGTTAAACCCAAAGCGGTCCCACATCGGGTAAACGCCGGTGTCCATATTAACCCTGATGGCAACCCGCGGACGTTTGTTGAGGGTCTCCAACAGTTCAACAATGGTATAAAGTTCGTCAAGGTGGTCGATGTGGATGAGCGAATCGTTGATGATGGCCTTGGTAAGATCGTTTTCGGTTTTATCAGGACCGTTGAATATGATTTTTTTGGGGTTTACACCATTTTTCAAAGCTTTATCGTACTCGAATCCCGAAACCACTTCAGCCCAACTTCCTTCCTGGTGAAAAATGTTGCACACCGAGTCGAGGTAGTTGGTTTTGTACGACCAGGCAAACTGGACCTTGGGGTAGCGGGTGGTGAAAGCTTTTTTTGCTTTTTTGTATGTGTTGCGTATTCCGGCTTCCGACAAAACAAAAACGGGCGAACCATAATCTTCGATAAGTTGTTTTACGGGAACCCCATCGATGTGGGTTTTAGGGAAGTGGTCGATTTTCATCCCGAATTTATTGGGCATCTCGCTTTCAAGGCGCTTGATCAGGGGCCTTTCATATCTTAATTTTTCCATTATTCTATTCTATTAAATTTTACTAAACCAATTAAAAAACAATATTTTACAATTCTCCCATCGTTGAAATGGTTTGAAATTCTTCCATATCAACAATCATATCCCAGGCAAAGCGGACAAACATTTTACCTACGCGGTATTCAGCAAATGGTTTAACATCCTCGCCAAGCGCAAGGCGGACCAATGCTTCGGGAATGTTTTGCCCAACTCCTACCGACAGGTAAATCCATGCCGGCATTCGCGGATTAATTTCCAGCAAATAAAACTCGCCGTTTTTATCCTTCATCAGTTCAAGTTCAAAACCGCCTTTCCATTTGGTTTGTGAAATAAAACTATGGGTAAGTTCCAGCATGCGTTTGTCGGAAATCGAAATACCCCCCCAGGCTTTGCCCTTTTCGGTGATGTACTGTTTACGCATTGGGATAGCTGAAATGGTGTTTCCCTTTCCATCGCCAAGGCCTGTGACATTAAATTCCGAACCGTGTACAAATTCCTGGATGATAATGGGAAGCCCCCATTTTGCAGTGATTTTGTTGAACTGGGTTTTTATCTGCTCCATGTTGTAGCAAATACTTGCGTCGTAGTATTTTCCTTTTACCACCACGGGGTATTTAAATTCAGACGGCAGGCTGTAAACAGAGCTTAACTCATGGACAACAGTACTTTTGGGAACTTTCAGGTTATACCTGGTTCCAAATTCGTTCAGGTTCACCTTGTGCCTTTCTTCAAATTGTTCCATTGTAGGCAGGCACATGTGAATGTTCATTTCTTTCAGCCTTTTTTCCAGTCTGATGAAGGGATACAGTTCAGCATCGAAATTGGGGATGATAACATCGAGTTTTTCGCGTGAATGTATGTAGTCGATACGCTCGAAAACTGCGTCGATACCGGCTGAAGGATAAGGAATCTGATAAGTTCTATCCACCAGGTCGTGCATGAAAATTCCGGGTTCGAGCGATTCGTAAGCCAGGCCTATTATCCTTACATCAAAACTTTCGGCCTCCCTGAGTGCCCTGATGACCGCTACTCCTGGACCAGGGCTGTCGATGGCATTGAGCCCTGATACTGCAATGGTTAGTTTGCGCTTATGATCAGCCATTTTCGATGAGTGAATAGTTGCGAAGTAAACCAATAAAATCGTCAAAATCCTTTTCAAATGTGGCAAACTGCACATTGTACTTGTCACGGATCAATCTGCTAATCTCCTGCGTTTCCCTGCCTTCCTTCAGCTGATTGATGATTAAACCACCTATTGGGTTTACTGTAAACGATTCGCCTGTGTCGGGATTAAAAATAAACCCTGAATCGCTGACAGCTATGTTTGATTTCATTTTCATAATCTTATTTTTTTTTGAATTCTTAATTTAAGTATGAAACAATCCTGTTATACAGTATCCTTGTCGAATTTCTGAACAGAAACTATTGGACGACAATTTTCTGTGTTTGTGAAGTGTAGCTTCCTACCGAGAGCCTGTAAAAATAAACGCCTTTTGGATAATCATGGGTGTCGAGGTGCAGCGAGGAAAAGCTCCTGTCGATGGTAAAAACATCCATCACTTTGCCGTTAATGTCGGAAATGGTGATGTTTCCTTCCGATTGTCCTTCAGGTAATTGGTAAGGAACATTGGTAAATTCGTGTGCAGGATTTGGGAAAGGATTTTCCAGTTCAAATGCAGGGCTAATTCCATTGCGGGTGGTTGACAACACTTCGCCGGGAAGGTCGTAAACCCTTGTGAATACGGTATAATATACCAGAGAGTAATCGTAAACATAGGCCAGCATTTTGGTTCCAACCCCTTCGAGATTGTAAGCATAAACGTATTGCGCACCCGGAATAGAAAGAAGTTCTGTACCATTTTCCTTTATTACTTTGGTGGTGAAGGTGTAATAATCATTTGCGGCATTGTAGGAATAGTAAACATAGGCCAGACACAATGAATTGTCAGTCGTAAAAAGGTTTTCGCTGACATATTTTATGTCGTAAAGGTAGTTGTTGGCAGGAATTGAAAGATTGATGGTCTTCCAGAGCGAATGATTGGTGTTGTAAATACGACATTGGCTCAGGCCAACATCCATAACATAAAACTTGTAGCCCGAATTTGCCAATTTGGTAATTGTTCCCGAGTGTTGGTATTGAGTTTCAAATGTAATCTGAGCATTTGAAAACACCACACTTCCAATTAATAACGTCAGTAATACTAATTTTTTCATGTGATTAAGTTTGTAAATCAAAATTTTAAATAACCTGGCAATATTACTTCCGATGCGGAAATCCTGATGTATGAAATTATAAATTTATTGTATAAAATTTTATAGTGTTTTCAAGGCTTTATTCTTCATTCTTAGCTTCTTCGGAACGAATGTAATAACCGCCATTGGTCACAATCATAGCCCCGTCGGGCAACTGATCCAAAAGTTCCACCTGGATAAAGCTGTCTTCAGCGAAACCGGTTTTCACAAACGCCTTGCTGAAAATCAGTTTTTCTGCACCGGGGGCAGATAAGGTATAGTAAACAAATGTGCTTTCTGAACCAAAATTCATGATGGCATTTTCGGGCAGAGCTTGCATTTCTTCCTCCTCCGAATGAATTTCGGCAGCCACAAACATTCCTGGCAACAGAACATCATCTCTGTTTTTGAATTCAGCAATCACTTTAACCACCCGTCCCATTTCGTCAACCGAACTTCCAACGGCAATTACAGAGGCTTCATACTTTTGGTTGTTGATGTTGGCAAGATCAAAAGTTACCCGCTGTCCTTTTTTAATTTTCATGATGTCTTTCTCAAACACGCTCAATTCGACAAAAAGACTTTTGCGACAGACCACCTCGAACAGTGGATCGGTTTCGGTAACATTTTTGCCAAGTGTGGTAAAGATGGCATTCACTATTCCGTCGATTGGCGATTTTACAGGTATAAACCGCTCAATTTCGTTCTGGCTAACCTTTTCGGGCGACACTCCTGTTTGTACAAGCCTGATTTCAAGCGCCTTGATTTGTGACTTCAAGGCCTGAAATTCGGTTTTACTTTCCAGCAACTGTTTCTCGGAGGATACCTTTTCATCAAACAGTTTTTGTTGGCGGAGGTACTCACTTTCAACCAGGTTGAAACGATTCACTGCCTGAAGGTACGCCTCCTGAAGACTGATAAATTCAGGATGCATCATAAGTGCAAGCACGGTTCCCTTTCGCACCTGCTCTCCGGGCATAACCAGAATTGATTCAACCATACCACCCATGACCGAGCTCACAATGGCATCATTATCAGGGGGAAGAACAATTTTACCTCTGGCATTTATATCTCCTGACAGTTCTCTTTTTTCGAGTTTTCCAAATTCAATACCGGCAAGTTTTATCTGCTCCCGGGTCAGCGATATCCCGTTTACTTCGGCCGATTCGGCAGCAACCGGCGATTGCTGGTTTCTGTGGCAGGAGGTAAACATCACAGCTGCCAATGCCGTTGTCAATAATACTCTGCTTATTTTAAACATTTTTTATACTGGTTTTTGTGGTTTATTTTCCTGTAATTTCTTCGATGCTGATAACAGTTTGATTGTAATCGTTCACAAGATTAAGGTAATCTGTTTTTAATCCGTAGGCTTGTGATATGCTGAGAACATAATCGAAATAACTTAATTCACCGGCTTGCAGGCTTTTTTTGCTGTCGGCGATAATTTGATCGGCCTGCAACAGGGTTTTTTGTTCATAGCGTGAAAGGAGTTGAAGATACCGGTGCTGATTTTCAAAAAGTTTATCCAGTTCTGTTTTTATCCTGATGTTTTCGGTGGAAACGTTGTTGAGGGCAATTTCATGCCCGATTCGGGCTGCCTGCGAATGTCCCTGCGACGACCAGAACCAGACAGGAATATTCACACCCACCTTCCAGCCTGTAAAACCGCCAGCTTTATCGATCGACTGGTCAAAATATCCCACATTAAAAGCCGGCAAATAGCGGGTGTTTTCTTTTTTAACAGTAGCTTTCGACAGGTCAGCCTGATTGGCGAACCATTTTATCCGAGGTGTATTTATTAAGAGGGTATCGGCAGGTTTTACCTGATCGGGAAGCTTATAAATACCTTCTTCTGTGGGTTTCATGCTTTCTGTGGTATTGAGCAGATTTTTGAGTTCCTGTTCAATTGCTGAAATTCGAGCCTCCAGTTCGTACAATTTATGTTCGATCCGGATGGCCTGGGTGGTTGCCAGGTTTTGCGTTAGCTGGTTTAGTTCGCCGGTTTGCAGGCGAAGATCGATGGCACGGACAAAATCATTGTAAATATCATTCTCTTCCTGCGCCAGCCGGTAGCCCGATAATGCAGCAAGCCACCTGAAATACACTGACTTTACCTGCGATATTACCTTTTTCTCGACAAGGTTCAATTCCGTTTTCCTGAGTTGTACAAACGCCTCCTGCAACCTGCCTTCGGTGGTGTAAACTGTCGGGAATTCAAACGATTGACTAACGTCGATGTATTGATCAGAAAGTGCAGAATTAATTTGCCCTTTTTGATAACTTATTTCGGGGGGTGAAAGGCTAAAGGACGTTTTCCGGAGTTTTTCCGCCATTTCAACATTCAGTTTAGCGTTTTTAATTTCCTGGTTGTTCTCAACGGCAATGGTTATTGCTTTTTCAAGGCTTAATTGCTGTGTCGTTTGCTGGTTTTGTGAAAACAATAATGCAGGCGCCAATAAAATCAGAATTACCGGCAGGCCTGATTTGGCAGCCATTTTACCACTTTTAAAACTGAATCCGTCATTAAAGACAAGGTAAAGAATGGGCAACACAACGAGGGTAAGAAAGGTGGAAGAAATAATCCCTCCTATGACAACGGTGGCCAAAGGTCGCTGAACCTCGGCGCCTGCTGCCGAAGAAACTGCCATGGGTAAAAAACCGAGAGCCGCCACAAACGAGGTCATCAACACAGGGCGCAGCCTGCCGGCAGTGCCAACGCGCACCCTTTCGTAAACGTCGGTTACTCCCTCCTTCAACAACTGATTGTAGTAGGATATGAGCACAATACCATCTAAAACCGCAACTCCGAAAAGGGCGATAAAACCAACCCCTGCCGAAATACTGAAGGGCATATCGCGCAGTAAGAGTGCCCATATCCCGCCAACTGCAGCTAATGGGATTGCAGTAAAAATCATAATGGATTGTTTGATGGATTGAAATGCAAAATACAGGAGTACAAAAATCAGCGCAAGGGCAACCGGCACCGCAATACTTGAACTGGCTTTGGCTGCCTGCAGATTTTCGAACGAGCCGCCATAGGTGATGTAATATCCAGGGGGTAAAACCAAATTGGCAGCAAGTTGGTCGTTAACATCGGCAACAAACGATTCAACATCGCGGTTTCTTACATTAATCCCAATCACGATGCGGCGTTTGGTGTTGTCGCGCGAAATCTGCATCGGGCCATTTTTAAAACTGATGTCAGCAACCTGACTCAACAGGATTAATTCCTCGTTGGGTTTATTGATGCGAAGATTAAAAAGGGTGTTCAGATTTTTTCGGAAATCTTCCTCAAGCCTCACCACCAAATCAAACCGTTTTTCGCCTTCAAACACCACACCCGCCGATTCGCCGGCAAAAGCGGTGCGGATAATGGTGTTGATATCGGCAATATTCAATCCGTACATGGCGAGTTTGTCGTGCCGGTAACTAACTACTACCTGCGGCAACCCGACTATCTGTTCAACCCTCACATCGCCTGCGCCCTGAATTTTCTGTATAATTGCGGCAGCTTCGTTTCCTTTTTCATACAAGACATCGAGGTCTTCACCATAAATTTTTACGGCAACATCCGATTTTACTCCGGTCATCAATTCATTGAAGCGAAGTTGTATGGGCTGCGTAAACTCAAACGAAACGCCTGCCAGCACCGACAATTTCTCCTTCATCATTTCCACAAGGTCTTCGCGGTTATCGGCATTCACCCATTCGCTTTTTGGCCTCATCACCATCATAATATCGGCATCCTCAACAGCCATTGGGTCGGTGGGCACTTCGGCTGTTCCAATTTTTGAAATCATTTCTTTCACTTCCGGAAAATTCTCAAGAATTATTTTCTCGGCTTTAGTGCTTGTGGCAATGCTTTCGGAAAGCGATGATCCGGGCATGAGCGTCATTTGAGCGGCAAGATCGCCTTCTTCGAGGGTGGGCAAAAACTCACCTCCCATTTTTGAAAAAATATAAAATGAGCCGGCAAGTAAAATAAAAACGCCACCAATCAGCCAGAATTTGAACCGCATGGCCAGCTCAAGGGTAGGCCTGTGTGCATTGCTGAAAAATGCCATGATGCTGTCGGCCCAGGTTTTTTTATGCTGAATATTTTTGCTTAAAAAAATGGACGACATCATCGGAACATAAGTGAACGACAACAGCAAAGCGCCAAGCAGCGCAAAACTTACGGTTTGCGCCATCGGCCTGAACATTTTACCTTCAATTCCGGTAAAGGCAAGAATTGGTAAATAAACAATAAGAATGATGGCGACCCCAAAAACGGCTGAACGGCTTACCCTTTTTCCGGCGTCCGACACATTTTCGTCGAGCACCTGCTGCGATATTCGCCCGCTTGTGTGTTTGTGCAGCTGGTGGATAATTCCTTCGACAATAATCACCGTTCCGTCCACAATCATCCCGAAATCCAGTGCCCCCAGGCTCATCAGGTTGGCCGATACGTCAAACAGATTCATCATCGAAAAGGCGAAAAGTAGTGAAAGCGGAATTACGGAAGCTACAATGAGCCCTGCACGAATGTTTCCCAACAAAAGCACCAGTACAAAAACCACAATCAGGCCACCTATGACGAGATTTTCGGTGACAGTGTTGATGGTTTTTTTTATTAAAACTGACCGGTCGAGGTAGGCATGAATAGAAAGCCCTTCCGGGAGAATGGTCTTCAATTCCTCAATCCTTTTTTTCACATCTTTAATTACCTGGTTTGAATTGGCCCCTTTGAGCATCAGGGTAATTCCACCAACCACCTCACCTTTTCCATCCTTGGTCATGGCTCCAAAGCGCGGGGGTGATCCAAATTTCACCGTGGCAACATCTTTTATTCTCAGCGGAATACCATGGCGGGTTTTTATGGTGATGTTGCCAATGTCTTCTATGCTGCTAACAAGCCCCTCAGCCCGCACATAATAAGCATTTGGCCCTTTTTCGATGTAGCTGCCGCCAGTGTTTTGGTTGTTTTTTTCCAACGCTTCAAATATTTCTGAAATCGTTAGGTCCATTCCAACCAGGGTGCGGGGGTTGATGTTTACCTCGTATTGTTTTACCCTGCCGCCAAAGCTGCTTATTTCGACAATTCCCGGAATTCCCGAAAGGTAGCGTTTTACAATCCAGTCCTGAATTGTACGGATTTCCATGGGGGTATAAACATTTTCGTAACCCGGAAGGGGTTCAAGCACATACTGGTAAATTTCACCCAAACCCGTGGTTATCGGCATCATTTCGGGCTTCCCCAATCCTTCAGGAATTTGTCCTTCGGCCACTTTTATCTGTTCACCCACCATTTGCCTTGCCAAAAACTGGCTGACGCTGTTTTTGAAAACAATGGTAACTACCGAAAGCCCGTATCTGGAAATAGACCTGATTTCGACCACATTCTGAATGTTGGCCATGGCTATTTCCACAGGAAAAGTAATAAACTGCTCAACCTCCTGAGGCGCCAATGAGGGCGAAACCGTGATTACCTGCACCTGATTATTGGTAATGTCGGGGACTGCATCAATAGGCAAAATCGTAAAATTGTAAATACCCCAGGCAATGATTCCCAGAGTAAGCAAACCAATAATCAAACGGTTATGAATTGAAAAATCGATAATTCTGTTTAACATCGAAGTGGGGTTTAGTTTTTATCTTATGCAAGATTAACAAAAAATAGCATTTCAGGCAAACAAAAAAACCCCGGAAAATTTCCGGGGAATTTCAAGACAACTTTTTCAAATTTTTATTTATTCGTTTACTATTTTTTTAGTAACCTCTGTGTAATTATACTGGCAAAGACAAAATCCGTTTCCAACCTCCCAGGGCGTGCTGATGATTTGATCGAACAATTCCTGTGAAATGTACTGCGGAGTATAGGTCAGGCCCTGGAAAGTGAGGTGTGCATTAAAAGCACGCATGTGGTTTCGTGAGCCTTTGTAAAGATTTGATAAAATGTAGGTGATATCGGCATTGTCAATATCTTCGGCAAGATGAGTAATCAAATCCCAGATATCAACATCCTCGATGGTTGCGCCAACCACCAGTGCATCCTGGAATGAGCCCGCCCCCTGATCAACAAGCGCATCGTACAAAGCCTGAATATCGGGATTGGTAAAAACACCCTGAACATGTTCTGCTGCGGGATCAGGAAGTTCATATTTTTCGATGAGGGCTTTAATGGCTGTGGTGTGGATAAATTCGCTGTTGGCAATATTGTTGAAAACAGGAATATGATATAGATCGTACATGGCCAGATAAACATCGTGTGCCAGCAGTTCTTCCTCGCGAACAAAAGTAATTGCCTCAACTTCCTCAGCCGAAAGTTCTTCAACCGGCATTGCATTTACACAGGTGTAAATACAGGCGATGATTTCTTCGATACCGTCAGAACCGTTTTCTGCAATGATGGCTTCTTCGGCAGGGCTAACGTAGTTATAGGAGTCAAGGCTACTTGTTTTGTAGCTTGTGGTAGTGATGTTTGCCGACGAATCGTCAGTCTTGTTGCATTGAACCATTACAAAAGCCATGAGCAAGGCCACAGCTGCAAAAGCAATTTTTCCAAATAATCTTTTCATCGTTTTAATAAATTAAATTAAACAAAAAATTGACGTTGCAAAAATGGGGTGACTATCATAGTTAGCTGTTACGATATTTCTGGAAAATTGTACAAGATTTTCAGGTCGATATTAATTGTTTCGGCTACAATTATTTAGAGATGAATGCTTATCTTTGCCTTTCATTATTAAATGTAAAAAATTATGAAAAAACTTACTTTTTTTGTTGCGCTGATCATTTGCTTTGGATTTCAATCAATCAGTCAGGTTGTAATTCCCGAAAATGTACAGGATGGTTTTTCCAAAAAATTCCCTGCTGCCAAAAAGGTAAAATGGGAAAAAGAAAATGACGCTGAATTTGAAGCCTCTTTCAAAATGGATGGAAAAACGATGTCGGCAAATTTTGACAACGATGGAAACTGGCTCGAAACTGAGTGGGATGTCAAGGTGAAAGACCTTCCAAAAGTAGTAACTGATGCCGTTTATCAGCAATACCCATGTTTTGAAATAGAGGGGGCTGAATATTGCGAATCTCCGGGTTTCACAGGATACGAAATGGAAATTGAGAAATGCAAACGAAAAGTTGAGGAGGAAAAAGAAATCCGGGTATCCAAAGATGGACAAAGCATTGAGGAACTTAAAGAAGAGGCAGGCGAAGAAAGTGAAGACTAAATTCTTCGGGTTATAACTGAAAAGGGTTTTCAGGAACGAAGGCTAATTTTGCATGATTTCTTCTGACCTCCGAAAAATTAAAAAACAGTTTATCTTTGTCCAAAAATCTCTGTATGAAAAAGATAATTTTTCTGGTTTTTTTCCTAAGCTTTTTCTGGTTTTCAAATGCACAGAATCAGGAAGTGCCTTTTACACTGGCAGACAGGGACAGAATTATTCAAACTGAAGTAAAAGTAGAAGGTCTCAGCAAAGAAATAGGCAGCCTGCGCAATGAAATGGGAAGTCTGCGAAGTGAAATGGATGCCAAGTTTGAGGCAGTGAATGCAAAAATTGATTATATGTATTGGGTTCAGGGAGTAATAATTGCGCTAATTATTTTTATGCTGGGTTACATGATTTGGGACAGGCGAACAGCGCTCGATCCTGTTAAAACTGATGTTGAAGTCCTGAAAAGAGAAAATGAAAAAATGAAAAGTATCTTCCGTTTTTTATCGGAATCGCAGCCTCAGCTTCGCGAAATGCTTAAAAACGCCGGGATACTTTGAAAAGTTATGAAGGGCAGAGCGTATCAGGAACATGAATAATTTTTCTCCTAAAAATGTTTTACGCTGAATACTTTAACATCCTACTCAATACTTTTTCCGTTTTTTAATAAACCCTTAGGGTGTTTCGTTGTTTAATGTCCTGTTAAACTTTACCTAAATCAAACAATGAACACTTTAGAAGCCATCATATCACGCAGAAGCATACGTAAATTTGAAGAAAAACCCGTGCCGCAGGAAATGGTTGAAAAGTTGCTGAAAGCAGCCATGTATGCGCCGTCAGCAAAAAATTACCGCCCCTGGCATTTTCTTGTCATCAACGAACGAACCAAACTTGATGAACTTTCAGACCTGCACCCTTCGGCAAAAATGCTGAAAACTGCCACGCTGGCTATATTAGTCTGTGGCGACCGCAACCTCGATCCCATGGATGGATACCTTGCGATAAATACTTCGGCAGCAACACAAAATATTCTGTTGGCTGCTCATGAAATGGGGCTTGGCAGCGTGTGGATTGGCGTTTTTCCGCGTGAAGAAAGGATTGAAGAAATGGTGAGATATTTTAACTTTCCTGAAAATATTTTACCCGTAAACCTGATTGCCATTGGCTGGCCGGGAGAAGAAAGACCAGTTCCTGAAAGGTTTGAACCACAAAAAATCCATTACAACGCCTGGTAGCGTATAATTATCAAATTGTATTTCAATAACGAATCGTAAACCCTGTGTTCCGACTGGACTCAAGAATATCGGATAAGCCGTTGCTTAACGTAACGGTTTTTTGATCTTTTGAAAGCACTGCATTTTTTACCGACACCGATTTAACCGGCACCGGAGTATTTACCTTGGTTTTAATATTAACAAAGCTGAAGACCAATTCGTCTGGAATGTTTTCCTGCTCTTTATCAATCAGGTCTTTGGCCATTTCGGTAAGGTTCCTCCGGCTGAATTTATGGCTTTTTACCTTGTAAACAGAAGGTTTGAAAAAGGTTTTCTTTTCACCGGCCAGGGCATAAATGGCTTTGTTCAGGGATTTGTCATCGGCAAAGTCGAACGACAGGTTCAGCATATTTCCTGAGTTTTCCTTACTGAATTTCACATTGCTGATGCCGGGCTGCTGCTTGAGTTGATTTACCACCTGGTTCACCTCATCGTCATAATTATCGGGGATTGAAACGTCAGCAAACTGGCTGAGCAGTCCCATCAATGAACCTGAATTTTTAATTTTCAGCGAAAAAGCCAGCGACCCTGAGCGGTCTTTATTTACGGTTACTTCTTCGGTAAGCTCGATGCAGCTTTGCAGGGTAATGAGCGACAAAGCAAGTAGTAAAACAGTGAAAAATCCTGATTTTTGCATGAATTTCATTTTTAAAAATGAATTAAACGCTTAACGGGCAGGAATAGTTTTGGCTATTTCGACGATTTCTTCAAAACTGTGAAGCGTCAGAAATTGGGTACGGTAGTACAATTGTTTGGCAAAATCGACCAACTGGAGCGATTCGGGAATCCTCAGGTATTGAATTTTAAGGTTGTTTTCGCCGATTCTGATCCTGTCCAACGCATCCGCATCCTTGAGCAAAGCGACAGTTTTGTAATGCTTATGTCCGGTAAAAATTTCATGCCTTACCGAATGATTCGACACAGCCAGCTTGATCGCCCTCAGGTCATCATCACAAAATCCAAGATTGGTGAAATCATTTTTAAACAGTGGAAATTTCTTCCGGGCAGCTCTTGGTCCATGCTCGGTACAATAGCTGTCGTGGTAACGCGCCATATCGTGAATGAAAGCAGCGCAAAAAGCAGTTTTTATTTCGTGGTTCATGCCGGCTAATTGTCCGATGTTCAGCACATGATACATTACACGGTAAGTGTGATTAATGCCGTGTTTAGGGCTTTCGTTGTCGAAAAACTCCCGCTTCAACACAAAATTTTTATACCCGTTGGTGAACATTACCCGTAATTTGGATCAGACAAAGCTATGAAATTTAAACGGGATAAGGGTGGGTAAATATTTATTTCATGCCTCGCGAGTAAAGCCCAAAAATAACAACCACAATCAGGGCTATCGAGATGTTGATGAAATCGTAGGATTTTAATGCAAAAATGAGGGCTGCCAGCATAGCTGCCTGTGCGGCTGCATAAAGGTAAAAACCGGCTGGCCGGAGCATCCATAAAAAGATCAAGCCAGCCAGCGAAACGCCAAACACCAATACTCCGGACAACGTGATGGCGGTTGCTGCAAAATTGGATAATGCAGAATTGGGAAAATACTGGATAAGCAAATCTTTGACAACTTCCTGGTAAACAAGACCTGTGATCATCAGGCCAAGAAGTATTCCGTTGTAAACAAACGCAAAAATCAACAAAATTGTTAATCCGGTCGGCCTTTCCTTTACCTGTACCGAATTTTCGGCAGGCCGGATGGGCTGTTGTTCAGGTACCTGCATCAGTTAAAAATTTTATAAAATGAATAGTAAAGGGCAAGAAATGACCCAGAAACCAGGGCATCGAGCACGGGAAAGGGAAAATCTTTGATAAAAAAAACAGGCAGCAATACAATCATGACCTGTGCTCCGGTATAAAAATGAAATCCTGCTTTTTTTAGTTTCCACATCAAAGTGGCGCCAGTCAAAGAAAACATGTAGAGTAAAAAACCGGCAAGGAAAAAACTCCGTGGCGCTTCGAGCAAAGGTTTCACAGCGGGGAATGTCGAAGAAAATTCGTCCATCAGTGGCATAATCTGGTCGTAGGAACTGAAAATCATAAAAAACGACATGCTGCTTGTACCGCTTCCTACAAAGGTAAGAATACAAAGGATGGTTAAAAGCAGCGGCCTTCGGGAGGTTTTACCCGGTTCGCCGGACATTTGGTTATTTTCTTCCATTCAGAAAGTGGTTAATTATTCAGGTTCCACGAATCGAGGTACATTCTGCGCCTTTCGACCAGGTCTTTGATTTCGATGGCCATGAAATGATTTACTTCTTCGGCCATAGGGAAAATGTATTCCATTGATTGTTCCAGATAATTGGCCATTTTTTCCTTGATGATTACGTCGAGGTGGAGGTCGGTGAGGTTGCTGATCCGGTCGGCAACTTTCAGAATTTTTGCTTCCCGTGAGCCATTTTTCATGATTCGTGTAAGGTATTCAACTTTTGATTCGCTGGTAGCGCGGGTAACCTCCTCAACCAGTTTCACAACTTCATAGCCGTTTTCGAGTTCCCGGATTGATTGCCTGTCGGTAAGAGGCACATCTTCAAATAAATCGTGAATCAGTGATGCTTTCAACAACACAGGGTTGGTGTAGTGGTAATCAATCAAAATGGTAAAGGTGGCCATCATATGCCTGAACTGGTTACCGCCTACTTTGCGGGCAACGCCAATAAGCGCAGTAGCTTTTTGAATATACGGTGCAACGGTAAGTCTGATCAATTCTTCTTTTTCTTCGTTTTTCATGGCTTGATTTTTTTAAGAAAAATACCGGTAAAACAAAAATGTCATACCGGTATTTTGTAAATTTTTATTGCAATTTTCCAATCGTCTTTTCTACTTCGTCAAGTATTTCGCATGATTTTACAAGCTTTTTCATGGCATTATGGTCATCGAAAAGCGGACGGTCGATATCCAGAAATTCGACGTATTTCCTGATGACAGACTTTGCAGTTTCGGTACCCTTTCCAAACTTGTATTCCCTGAAATCGAGCGCCTGTGCAGCTGCCATAAACTCAATGCCCAGAATACCGTAAGCATTGTCTAAGATTTGAAAATTTTTGAGGGCGGTGTTCATTCCCATCGAAACAAAATCCTCCTGGTCGGCAGCTGCGGGTATCGACTGTATGGATGCGGGGGCACTGAGGATGCGTTGTTCGACAATCTGCATATCGGCCGTGTACTGGCTCAGCATCAAACCCGAAAACATTCCGGCGCCTTTGGTCAAAAATGCCGGCAGGCCAACGCTCAAGGCGGGATTGTTCAACCGGTTCATGCGTCTTTCGGAAAGGACGCTTACCATTGTAATGGCAGCTCCGGCCATGTCCATGGGCAACGAAACCGGTGACCCCTGGAAATTGGCACCCGAGAGTTGCAGATTTTCATCAGGGAAAAAGATGGGGTTATCGCCCACGCCGTTCAATTCGATTTCAACCTGCGAGCGGGCATAAGCCAGTGCATCATGGGCAGCGCCAATCACCTGTGGTGTTGACCGCATCGAATAGGCATCCTGAACCTTGCACTTAATCCGGCTTTCGGCCAAATCGCCACCGGCAACAACTTTACGGATAGCTTCTGCGCTCCGTACAGCACCTTTAAATCCGCGGACTTCATGAATTTTGGTATGATAAGGTTTCATGTTGGCCTTCAAGGCTTCGAGCGACATGGAAGCCGCAATTTCTGCTTGTTTGAGCCAGTTGTTGGCATCATACAAAAATATGGCGCTCATGGCCGTCAGTACGTTGGAACCATTGATGGTTCCCAATCCGTCGCGTGCCTGAAGACCCGGAATGGGAATTCCGGCACGGTCTAAAGCTTCTTTTCCGGTCAGCAATTCGCCCTGAAAATAAGCTTTACCTTCACCCATCATCAGTAAGGCAATCTGCGACATAGGCGCCAGGTCACCACATGCCCCAACCGAACCTTTCTGACAAACCCAGGGTGTCACGTTTTTGTTGAGCATGTCAACGAGTGTTTGGGTAATTTCAGGGCGGATTCCCGAATTGCCATGTGCATGAACATTGACACGACCCAACATGGCTCCCCTCACCCATTCCTCAGGCATTGGGTCGCCTATTCCGGCGGCGTGATTATAAATTAAATACTTCTGGAAATCCTTTACCTGGTCGTCGTTCAGTACTACTTCCGAAAATTCACCAATTCCGGTATTTACGCCATACATGATTTCGCGGGCAACAATTTTCTTTTCAAGCATTGCCCTGCACCTGACAATCCGGTTGTATGCATCGGGGTGAAGTTCAACTTTTTCGTGATGTCGGGCAACCCGAACAACATCTTCAATGGTAAGGTTTGATCCTGTGATAATTAATGTCATAAATATTGATTTTTGATTTTGTTTTCTGATCGAAAATTGAACCTTCAAAGGAACGAATTTTATTTTTCAGGTGATTGGAATTTATTGGATTGGTGAAAATTTGGAACGGGTATAAAAAAAACGCAGGATTGTTACATCCTGCGTCTTCTTAAAAATTATGAGAAACAAATTTTATTGAACACCTGAACGGGTATCCCACCACATCCTTTGACCCCAGAAATCGTCAACGATTCCGGTAAGGAACGGGGTGATGGCTGTGCCATTGAGGTTAACCTCGTTGGTTGGATACGGGTAGCGGAACGGTGGCCTGTTGTGACCAGTGTAGGGTGAACCTTCGGCTGGTCCCATCAAAGGAACATCTGTTCTGCGGGTTTCCGACCAGGCTTCCATACCATCTTTAAACAGGCAGATCCATTTCTGCATGTAGAGTTTTTCCATGCTACCATCCCATGCTATTGCGGGCTGTGCAATGTAAGCGTCATATTCAGCGTCGCCAAGACCATTTTCGTACATCGACATTTTAACACCCATTTCATAGGCATCTTTTGCAGTCATTCCAACGTTCCAGCCAAGGGCGGCGGCTTCAGCCTTGTTGAACATAACTTCGGCAACCCTCATAAATGGGGTGAATCCGGCTGCATCGTCTCTATAAATGGCGCCGATTCTTGAGATTTTGCTCATGTCGAAGGTACCATCGAGGGCTCCTGCTGCGATACCCAAATAAACCGGGTTTTCGTTTTCGTCAAAATAACCTGGATGTGCCATTACCGGTAAACGCGGGTCGTTGTATTCGATCAGGTAGTCAATCAAGGTGTTGCACATACCATGATCGTCACGGGTTTCGCTGTCTTCCTGGAAGGGTTCCTTGTAAGGAGCAGCGCCTGGCCACCAAAGGTAAGCGTTGTCGCTGTTGTCTTCCATTACTGGTCTGCTTCCAACGGCGTTAAAAATGGCCTGTGCTTTTGCTGCATCAACTTTCGAAATTCTGATGGCAACCCTCAAGCGGAGTGAGTTGCAGAATTTTTCCCACTTCGAAATGTCACCACCGAATAAAATATCGCCAGAACCCAGATCATCATCGGCTCCGGATGCAAAAATATCGGAAGCGGCTTCAAGGTTGGCAATTATTGCATCATAAACAGCGGCCTGTTCATCATAGCCAGGGTTTGTAATTCCATCTTGTCCCTGCAATGCCTGTGACCATGGAACTGCTTTCCATTTGTCGGTGGTAACCTGCAGAATGTACATCTGGAATGTTAAAGCTGCGGCTTTCATTGCCGGCGTGTTTTCCTCGTCTTCAGCTGATTTGTCAATCACTTTCTGCAAATCGTTCATGACATTGTAAACATCTCTCCAGGCATTGTTAACAACGCCTTCACGATATTGATAACGTGCCTCATCAATATACTGAATTTTCGAAATATGGCCTGCATAACTTGATGGTTCATTCATATTCTGCCATGCATTGAAGAAATTATCAGCATAATAACGGAGAGCGTATGCAAGAATATTGGTTGAAGGAGCCTCATTAGGCTCGTTCGGGTTAATATTCATATCTTCGAAGTCCTTGGTACAGCCAACCATCATAAAAATGAGCGCAAGAACTAAGAATGCTTTTATGTTCAAAAGTTTTTTCATACTCATAATAATCTTATTTTTAAATTTTAAATTATTCATTCATATTATCGTTTAGAAATTGAGACGGAGGCTAAATCCAAGGCTCCTTGTCGGAGGCAACTGGTACTGCTCAAGTCCTAACCCGGATAATGTGGTACCAAATCCTGTTTCCGGATCGATTCCAACATCATTGCTTTCGTCAGTATAAAGCAATGCGAGGTTCCTGCCAATGAATGAAACATTCACGGCATTCAGGAATCCAAGTTTTTCAACCCATTTTGTTGGGAGATCATAGCTGAGTACGATTTCACGCAGTTTGATGTACGAACCATCAATAATACCGTATTCCTGAATACCCCAATAACCACTAAAATAATCCTGTGCTGCAATGGGCATGTCATTGGTAACGGGTGTAGAGGTTTCGTTGCCATCGGCATCTAAATAAACTACTTCACCATTTACGATTTTTCCATAAACCCCTGGTGTGATAGCTCCGTCAACACGTACATTGCCTTCAACTGTTTTTGGAGTAATACCGGCATAATCGCCAAACCATTTGGTAACGCTGAACAAATCGCCACCCATACGGCCATCAATCAGGAAGCTTAATGATAATCCTTTATAGGTGAATGTATTGCGGATACCGCCAACCCAATCGGGTGTAATAGAACCAATGTTGAGTGGGGTTGGATTTTTAACCCTGAATCCACTTGCAGGATTTACAAGGATGTTCCCCTTGTCGTCTCTTGCAAATGCACCACCTCTGATTACACCGAATTCTTCACCCGGGCGGGCTTCAATTGTTAAACCACCCCATGATGTAGCCATCTGATATGCTTCGAGATCACCATAAAGTTTATTAACCATATTTTTGTTCTTTGCCCAGTTGATGTCCATATCCCAGTTCAAACCATTGGGATTGTCAACGATTTTAGCATTCAATTGAATTTCAACTCCGGAGTTTTCGATTTCACCAGCATTGATTTTCATATTGTTAAATCCTGATGCATTTGAAATGTTAACTGACATAATCTGGTTTTCAGTTACAACATCATAATATGTAAAATCGAGACCCAGGCGGTTATTCAGGAATCGGAGGTCGAAACCGAACTCGGTACTGGCGCTCTTTTCAGGTTTCAGTTCGAGTGGTGGAAGGGTGCGTGAATAGAAATATTGAGCAACACCATTAAAAGGATCAGCAACAGGTGAATAGGTAGCATACAACCCATAAGCATCGGTGTCTTTACCAACCTGTGCCCAGCTGCCACGAACTTTTCCATAGGAAAGTATGGAAGGATCAATCTTGAGAAGTTCGGTAAATACAAAACTCAAACTAACAGATGGATAGAAATATGACCAGGCATCTGGTGGCAGGGTCGAACTCCAGTCGTTACGGGCAGTAAGGTCTAAATACAAATAGCCTTTGTATCCTAAACTTGCAGACCCAAATAAGCTATTGGTTTCTTTTTCATAGCGGTACATACTTACTGATGGATTTCCTTTAACATTGGCAATGGTGTAGAGATCAGGAACGGTAAGTTCTGATGCTGCCAAATATTTGTTATGACCCATCTGATTTCTGTAGTTGGCGCCAAGATTAACATCCAGACTCAGGTCAGATGTAACCTTCTTGTTTGCTGTAAGAATGAGGTCGGCATTGGTTTCCTGTTCGAAGTATTCGCGTACCCAGAAAGCACCTCCTGATGATGATTCGATAGACCTGTCGGCTGTAAAATGTTTACGTTCTTCGTTGAAGAAGTCTGTTCCAACACGTCCCATCAGGCTTAACCAATCGTTGAACTTGTAGGTAAGGTTAACATTTCCGAAAACCCTGTCACGGGTACGTGGGGTTGTGTTGCGATAGGTTGTCCAGTAAGGATTGTTGTGGTACGAACGGTTCCAGTTGTATGGATTTCCAAATACATCATCGGTGTACCAGCCATCTCTTAACGAATTCATATCAACCTGGCGGCCAAACCATGAACCAATGGACTGCATGATGTTGTTTTCATCGTAGCCACCACCGGGCAGGTTATCGCTTTTGTTCTGTGTATAGTTTACGCTGGCCTGGGCGGTGAGTTTCTCGGTAACATTTAAGGTACCGCTGAAAGTAATGTTGTTTTTCATCAGGTCGGTGTTTGGAATAGCACCGGTTTGTTTGTGGTTTGACAAACCCAGACGGAAAGCGCCTTTTTCATTACCACCATTAATATTTAATGAGTTGATGTAGGTATAACCTGTGGTAAAGAAATCTTTTACGTTATCGGGGTTTGATACCCACGGAGTAGCTGTCCTTGAATCCGGGTCATCGGGATTTGATAACGGGCTGTCGAACTGCGGTAATTTCAGTCCGATATCCAGACGTGGCCCCCATGATTCGTCAATACCATCGTTAACTCCGCCCCAGTTACCATCATAGTAGCTGAAGGAATGATTTTCAGCCCAATCCTGATAGGCTGCAAGGTCGTTAACGTCAACACCATTAAGTTTTGCAACGAATTCTTCACCATCAAATCCCTGTCCATATTCATCCTGGTATTTGGGAACGATGTACACATTGTCGAAGGTTACGCTACTGGTGAAATCAACTCCTATTCCGCTTTTGGCTTTCTTTCCCAAACCCTTTTTGGTGGTAATAAGAACAACACCGTTGGCGGCGCGGCTACCATAAAGAGCGGCAGCGTTTGCACCTTTCAGCACGGAGATATTCTCAACCGAGTTCGGGTCGATGTCCATTGCAGCATTACCAAAGTCAACACCGCCATACTGGTCAACGGCCTGTGCCGTATTCAAAACCGGTACACCATCGATAACAAAAAGTGGCTGGTTGTCGCCAAATGATTTGTTACCACGGATGATAATTCTTGATGAAGAACCCACAGCACCACTTGAATTGGTGATCTGTACACCAGAAACTTTACCACTTAACGAGTTAACAAGGTTTGTTTCCTGTGCTTTTGAAATGTCATCGCCTCCCAGATCCTGAACAGCATAACCCAGCGCTTTCTTTTCGCGGGTGATACCAAGTGCAGTAACAACTACCCCTTCGATGGCCGTTACTTCAGGTTCCATGGAAACATTAATTACATTCTCAGCCCCGATATTCCTTTCGGTGGTTTTCATACCAACAAAAGAAAAAATAAGGCTCTTGGCATCAGCAGGAACGTTCAGATTGTATTTTCCCTGAAGATCGGTTGTAGTACCATAAGTGGTACCTTTTACAACAACCGAAACCCCCGGAATTGAACTTCCATCCTCAGCATTCGTCACAGTACCGGTGATGGTCCTGGTTTGTGCCTGTACAACTTGCATCCCGATGAGAAACATCAATGCAAGGAAAAGTGTAAATTTTCTCATAATTGAAGTTTTGGTTAATAATTTAAGTTAGACATCCTGATATTTATAATTTTTGGAATAACCACAACTGAGAATAATTGCGTTTACCCTGAAAAATTCAACAATGTATCCTTTTATCTTCATTCTCCCACTATTGCAGAAAGCAGCACAAATTAACTAAAAATTAATGTTGATTTAACAACTTTTAAAAAAAATTTAAAATTGTTCTTGATTATCCAGTCCTCCATTAAGGCAAATGTTATCATCTGCCGAAGGGTTTCTTGCGTTATGAAAAACAATTCTTTCCAAAATGATCAAACCGGGTTACAATCATAAACAATTCTTATTCAATTATTTAAAAAAATCAATGCTTTTTATCGATCGGCTTCCGACATTTTGAAACGTACAATAATTTTTGTTGCCAGCCTTTTGTCAAAGAACAAATTTACCATTTCTTTCATTCAACGTTTTCATTAAAACGATCAACAGAAAATACCCCTAACCCTGTTTTGGCCTATGTAAATTTTCTACAAACATCAGTTTTTTTTTTGATTCTGTTCTTACCTTCGGTTAGTAAACTGGTAATGTAGCGTAAAACTAAGTACTTCGTTGTACTGTCCCCGGTTCCACCTGTAGGTTTGCCCTTTGGAATGTGCCCTCACCGCCAGAATCGAATTTGAATACCTCATGTTAAAACGCCAGTGTTCGGTCAGGGTAAAAAACAATCCGATATTGCCGCTCAAATCGCCGCTGTTGAAGGGTGGTTCGGAAAGAACCTGTCCATCAGCCTCTTCATACGAGTTTATCAGAATACCATAGGATGGGCCAGCTTCGAGGGTAAAAACGTTTGAAAAATCCCATTTGTAGTGCACAAACAATTCAACATAGTTGAGGCGAAGCAGATAAAAATTGCTGTTGTCCAACGTATCCGGGTTTTTGCGGCTCCCTTTCTGAATAAAATCAAGCTCCATCTGTATTGATGACTTTTCAGAGATGTACCTGTTTACAAATCCGCCGGCGTAAATACCGGCCTTGTTGGGGCCTTCGAGGCGATCGCCCGAAATTTCGCTTGCAGAAACCCCGCCCAGAATCCCACCGTTAAACTGCTGGCTTAAAGCATAATAAGGCAAGCCAACGAGGATTAAAAAAATGATTTTGGAATAAATGTACTTCATAATCAATTTTAATTCGACCTGTTTTTGGGAAGTAAAATTAATACTATTTTTACAACCTGTATTTAATGGGCAATTGTGCTACCATCGTTTTCGATGCTAAAACTGATGATGAAAATCAGATTACCAAACTAAAAAAGGAAAATGGAAACAACCGGTTACAAAATTCTTTTGGTTGACGACGAAAAAGACATTCTGGAATTTATTGGTTACAACCTGAAAAAAGAAGGATATCAGGTTTTTACAGCACGCAATGGAAAAGACGCTATCGGCATCGCCAAAAATGAACTGCCACATTTAATCATTCTTGACGTGATGATGCCTAAAATGGATGGCATCGAAACCTGTACCGAAATTAAGTCAATTCCTGAACTTAACAATACCATCATTGTGTTTTTAACTGCACGGGGCGAGGATTACAGCCAGATAGCCGGTTTTGAGGCCGGCGCCGACGACTACATCACCAAGCCTATAAAACCTAAAGTTTTGATTAGCCGGATTAAAGCCCTGCTGCGCCGGTACAAAGAACCTGAAAAAGCATTAGATGAAATTCGGCTTAAAGATTTTACCATCGACCGCGAAAAATACCTTGTTTTTAAAGATGACACGGAAATATCGCTGCCAAAGAAAGAATTTGAACTGCTCATGCTGCTGGCATCAAAACCCGATAAAGTTTTCAGCCGGGATGAAATTTTTACAAAAGTATGGGGCAACGATGTCATAGTTGGTGATCGTACAATTGATGTTCACGTAAGGAAAATACGCGAAAAAATAGGACTCGACAGCATAAAAACAGTAAAAGGTGTAGGCTACAAATACGAATCCTGATGAACACGACCAATCCCAAAAAATTAGCGGCAATCAATTCGTTTTTTGTTATCCTTTTCTTTTCCCTGGTTTACACACTCATATCCTTTTTTCTTACAGAATTCAACATCAACGCCCTTCTGATGATCAGCACGCTGTTGTTTTTCTTTACCTTTTTCATCTTCCGCTACACAGTCGAAAAATTCATTTACCAGAAAATCAGGCTCATTTACAAAACCATCTACAACCTAAAAAGAGGTAAAAGCGAAAAACCTGATAAAAAAGACTTTGAAATGACCTCCATCGAAAATGTCAACCGTGAAGTAATGGAATGGGGCGAGAAGAAAAAACTTGAAATTGAAGAACTTAAAAAAGCTGAAGCATTCCGGCGCGAATTTATTGGCAATATTTATCACGAGTTGAAAAATCCGATTTTCAACATACAGGGCTATGTGCTGACTTTGCTCGATGGCGGTTTGGAAGATCCAACCATCAACCGCGACTACCTGCAACGCACCGAAAAAAGTATCGACAGGATGATTGCCATCGTTGAAGACCTCGAAACCATTTCAAAACTCGAAACCTCGCAGGTTAGCATGAAATTGACCCGGTTCGATATCGTCGAAATAACCCGTGAAGTAATTGAATCACTTGAAATTAGAGCACAAAAGAAAAGAAAGGATTTCCATTTTTCCATCAATACCGAAAAACCTGTTTATGTTGTTGCCGATAAAAAATGGATTCGTCAGGTATTGATAAACCTTGTTGATAATTCGATAAAATTCGGCAAACTGAAAGGCGGGAAAACAAAAGTTGGCTTTTTCGACATGGACGAAAACATACTGGTTGAAGTTACCGACAATGGCCCTGGCATTGCCGAAGAAGATCTTTCACGCATTTTTGAGCGGTTTTTCAGAACCACATCAGGGCGTGGACGCGATAAAACCGGCACCGGCCTGGGGCTTGCCATCGTAAAACACATCATCGAAGCCCACGACCAGACCGTAAACGTGCGCAGCCGTCCCGAAGTTGGAACCACTTTTGCGTTTACGCTCAGGAAAGGTTAACACAAGGAAATCATAAATTACAAAAAACAAACCTGCCTTGCCGAGTGCAAAACAGGCAGGGAAGCTCCAATTTCTAAAATTTTAAAAACTCGAAAAAAACACGAACCCATAAGGGTAGTTGTTTTGGTTTTTGATCTTTGGATTTTATTTGAAATTTGGATTTTGATTGTTGTGATTTTTACCACGCAAAAAGGCCTTCCCTACAAGGAAAGGCCTTTTAAGCGTGGTGACCCCACCGGGACTCGAACCCAGATCAAAAGAACCGGAATCTTTCATTCTATCCATTGAACTATGGGGCCAACGGGAAAGAGCGGGCAAAAATAATGTTTTTGTGAATTAAACTCATTTTTATCTATTTTTACAATCCTCAACAATAAGCAAAATATTATGAAAGAGCACTATTACATTGCCTGGTGGAATGTGGAAAACCTTTTTGATGTTTACAATTCGCCTGACAGGCCTGAATGGCTTCAAAAGAAACTTGCCGGTGAACTAACCGGCTGGACAAAGGATGTTCTTGCCCGAAAAGTTCAAAACCTTGGAAATATTATTACCATGATGAATGAGGGTAATGGACCTGACATACTTGGTTTGTGTGAAATCGAAAACCAGAATGTACTTACCTGGCTATTGAAAAACTTACCGGGACTGAACAGAAATTATAAGGTGGTTCATCACGACATGAGCGATGATAGAGGAATTGATATCGCCTTCATTTACGATGCCGAGAAGTTTTTGTTTGAAGAATCATTCCATTATGTTGTGTTGAAAAGAAATGCAACAAGGGATATTTTACAGGCTAATTTTGTTACCAAATCCGGGAGTCCATTGATTCTAATTGGAAATCACTGGCCGGCAAGAAGTGCCGGAGAACAGGAATCGGAGCCCTATCGCATTATAGCAGCCGAAACCATGAGTTATTGGCTGGAAAGAATTTTTGAAATCAGGGGAAATAATACACCGGTTTTATGTATGGGCGATTTTAACGATGAACCTTTCAACAAATCAATTACTGATTATGCCTTAAATACCGGCAGCCGAATGAAAGTGCTCAACTCCCGCACACCAAGGATGTTCAACCTCATGTGGCCATTTTTTGGAAAAACCGGAGGCACCTATTTTTACGACAACTTTCCATTAATTTTCGACCAGTTTATGGCTTCACGGGAACTGTTGAAAAAAAACGGGGTAATTCATTTGGCCTTGGATAATACTGATAATTATCTGGTGAATATCGAAACCTTTGCTCCCATGGTGGCACCAGGTGATTATCCCCGGCCAATATCCTTTGGAAGGCCTTCCGAAAAAAGCAGTTTTAACCCAAATGGTTACAGCGACCATTTCCCGGTTTCGGTAATTTTGGAGAAATAATCACAAATAAATCACATGATAAAATTAACTTCCGGTGGTCACCAAATGAACCTTCCAAATGTGGTATCATCGGCTATCTTTTTATACTATCCGTTTTTTTCTCATCTTTGCCTTTATTAACAACAAAACATTTTACACATGAAAAGAAATATCACTTCACTTTTAATGCTTGTTTTTCTTACAGCAGCAACAGCTTTCTCCCAAACCAAAAAACCCTACACCACCTCTGGGGGTGAAATGATTTTTTCGTTTGCTACCATCGATGACAATGGCTCCGAATCGGGAAATGTGATGCGCTGGTCGCCAGTTTTTAACTTTCAGAACCTGGTAAATTTCGATGTAAATAAATCAGTTGGACTGTTTACAGGGTTGAACATCAGAAACGTGGGATACATTTACGACAAATACAAAGACAAGGTTACCGGAGATGTTGTGAAGAAAAAATTCAGGAATTATACCCTTGGTCTCCCGGCAGGATTGAAACTTGGAAGACTGGACAAAACTTTCTTTTACGGAGGTTACGAAATTGAATTCCCTTTTAATTACAAGGAGAAAACCTTCGTCAACGAAAAAAAGGACAAATTCAATGTGTGGTTCAGCAGCCGGGTACCGGTGGTTTATCATACAGTATTTGCCGGCATTCAGTTTCAGCATGGACTTAATTTGAAGTTCAAATATTACCTCACCGGGTTTCACAACGAAGATTATGAAGAAAGCATTAACGGGGTGAAAGTTAAGCCTTATGAAAACCTCAATTCCAATGTTTTCTACATTTCGCTGTGTTTCGACCTTTTTAAAAACTACAACCTCGAACCACCCGACTTTGACAACAAAAAAGAAACTTCGGCTTCAATTTTTTAATTTTGAACAGTCCAAGAGCAATCGATGAAATATTAAAATCATCAGGGTATTTACAAAAATGAAAGAGATGCTCCTTACCCACAAGTACATTCTTCTGAAACGGGAACAGCTTGAAAGGCAGGTAGTGCAAAACAATACTGAAATTCAACTGATTTTTGATGCTTTGAATGAGTTGATCAACCCTCCGATCGAACCCCGTAAACCAATAGGGTTCAAAATTTCCGGAGAAAATCGTACATGATAGTTATTTCAAGTAGAATAATAAAAGAAAAGGGTTCCGGTCTCGCCAAGAGATCGGAACCCTTTTGATTTCTAGTCCGGATTAACAAAGACTTTATTTTAGCGGATTCATGTTTACATCAACCGTAATTTCGATCACTTCGGCAATATTGTTTACCACTGCTTTCGGAATTTTGATGTCATAATCGGCCAGCCTGACACTGAATTTGGCCAATCCCTGAACATTCCCGTCTTTCACAACAAATTTCCCTTTCTCGGTTACATCTTTCGTTATCCCGTGAATGGTCAGTTTTCCTGAAACTTCGGCATCGTATTCACCATTTTTGGTGAAATCCACAGAACCCAGATTGGTTATCTTGCCCTGGAAAGTCGAGTTCGGAAATTTGTCTGATTCCATGTAGTTTTCGTTAAAATGTTCCTGCATCAGTGCTTTTTCAAATTCAAATGATTTGATAAGAATTTTAAAGACGAAATCGCCGGTTGACGCATCCAGTGCAGCATTTACCTGTTTGTTATGTGCTTCGATGTTTTCCATCGGTGAGGTTGAAAAGAAGCTTACTTTTCCGGTTTTTGTTACGTATTTCTGGGCAAAAGCAACGTTGCCCAACATCATAACTGCAATAACAAATGTGATTGTGGTTTTCATTGTATTTATCTGTTTTTAATTATTTTACAATCGATCCTTTTTCAAAAATAATATCCGTGTCATTAAATCCTGTACAAAAACCTTTTAGGGTCATGTTGTCAAGTGGTAATCCTTTAACCTGATCATTAAACTTAGCAAGCATAGTTACCCTGATTCCTTCGCTGCCAAACATCCCTTCTTCAAAGGCAAAAACGACGATCAGCATGGAGTCGGCTTCTTCGATGGATGAAGGCTTGCCGGTAATTTCGATGACTTTTCCGCCATATTTAAGGCTGGCTGCATTTTCGTTTGATTTAAATTCTGAGAAAAGCTGCTGAGCTTCAATTTTGAAATCAGCATCTTTGGTTTCATAATCGGGATGCGGTTTGTTGTACACGAATTTGTAAACAACAAAAGCTGCAATAATTCCCATGATCACAAGTCCAATTCCTATTGTTATCCAGGTTTTCATGTTGTTAAATTTTAAAATTATTGATGCAAAGATAAAATCACCATGTGCCGGGATAAAAATTTAAATGGCTGAATGGGGATTTTTGGATGCTGAAACGGGAAAAATTCTGTCATTTTCCTACTTTTTTCAAATAATCAAATCGAAGAATTATCAAAATACCCACCTTTGCATATTGAGTTTACAAGGTATGAACAAAGCAAGCATCCTATCAAACACCGAAAAATTTGTCAGGCAGCGAATGATGACTGCTGAGGGCGGTCACGACTGGTGGCATGTTTTCAGGGTATGGAAAACAGCCCGGAAAATAGCCGAAAAAGAAAATGTTGACCTTTTTGTGGTCGAACTTGCTGCCTTGCTTCACGATATTGCCGACCCGAAATTTCATGACGGAAATGAAGAAATAGGCCCCGATACCGCCCGGGTTTTCCTTGAGGGACAAAGGGTTGAACCGGAAATCACTGATCATGTGGTGAATATCATCAAAAATATGTCATTTAAAAATTCATTAGGTGAAGTCCGGTTTCACTCAAAAGAGATGGATGTTGTTCAGGATGCCGACCGGCTCGATGCCATCGGCGCTATTGGAATCGCCCGGGCTTTCAATTACGGTGGGTTTAAAAACAGACCTTTGTTTGATCCGGACATAAAACCCTCGCTGTTCATGACCAAAGAGGAGTACAAGCAGGGAACTTCCCCTACCGTCAACCATTTTTATGAAAAACTTTTACTCTTAAAAGATAAAATGAACACCAAAACCGGAAAAGACCTTGCACAACAAAGGCATGTGTTTATGGAACAATTCCTTTTACAGTTTTTTGAAGAGTGGGGCGGGAATGAGTCTTTTAAATAATTCGTGATTTCGTGGCAAAACATTAATAGCCACTAGAACACTAAAACACAAAAAA
>CALFEP010000318.1 GCA_937950125.1 uncultured Bacteroidota bacterium | reverse complement strand
GCGAAGCCAAATGACAGCGAAGCTAAATTCCGGCGAAGCCAAATGACAGCGAAGCCAAATGACAGCGAAGCTAATTTCCGGCGAAGCCAAATGACAGCGATATTAATCATCACAAATTCAAAATAATAGTAAACAAATAAATAAAAAAGGAGAAATCATGAGTAATGAGTTAACCAGTTTAAAACCTGAAGGCCTCTGGCAAAACTTTCATAAACTGACACAAATTCCCAGACCCTCGAAAAAAGAGGAAAAAATTATCAAATTCATGAAAGAATTTGGTGAAAACCTGGGATTAACAACCATTGTTGACGAAGTTGGAAACGTAATCATCAAAAAACCCGCCACTCCCGGAATGGAAAACCGGAAAGGCATCATCATGCAAGGGCATCTGGACATGGTTCCCCAGGCCAACAGCGACCGGAACTTTAACTTCGATACAGATCCGATTGAAGCCTACATTGACGGCGACTGGGTGAAAGCAAAAGGAACCACCCTGGGCTCCGACAACGGAATGGGTGTGGCTGCTGCCATGGCCGTCCTCGAATCGAAAAATATTGAACATGGCCCCATCGAGGCGCTGTTTACTGTTGATGAAGAGACCGGAATGACCGGCGCCTTTGAGCTAAAACCAGGCATCCTTGACGGTGAAATTCTTTTAAATATGGATTCGGAAGACGAAGGCGAACTGTATGTTGGATGTGCAGGCGGAATCAATGCTTCATCAAAAATGGAGTATGATGAAGTGGCGCCTGACAACGATTCAGTGTCCTTTAAAATTCATGTCAGCGGACTCAGGGGCGGTCATTCCGGAATTGACATTCCGCTTTACAGGGGTAATGCCAACAAAATCATTTTCAGACTTCTGAAAAAAGCCTCCGTAGAATTTGGGTTAAAAATAGCTGAGCTTGAAGGCGGAAGCCTCAGAAATGCTATTCCCCGTGAAGCTGTGGCTGTTGTTACCATGAAAAAAGAAAGCGAAAAAGCATTTGTTGATTTTGTGGCTGAAACAGAAAAAATCATCAGAAAAGAATATGCAACTGCTGATCCTGATTTGAAAATTACCTGCACCCCTGCTGCCATGCCTGCCAAGGTGATGGAAGCCACCGCTCAGAAAAGGTTTATCGATGCTATTTATGCTTGTCCAAACGGCGTAGTGAGAATGAGCAGCGACATGGAAGGACTTGTGGAGACTTCAACAAATCTTGCCATTGTAAAAATAAAAAATGGCGAGGCCAGTGCGCTTAGCCTGTTGCGCAGCTCGGTGGATTCAGCCAAGCACGACCTGGCAGAAACCGTAGTAAGCGTTTTCGATCTTGCAGGAGCTACCACCGAACTGGACGGCGACTATCCGGGCTGGAAACCCAATCCCGATTCTGCCATTTTGAAGGAAATGAAGGAGGTTTACAACAATAAATTTGGTAAAATTCCTGAAATCAAAGCCATTCACGCCGGTCTGGAATGTGGCCTGCTTGGCGGGGTTTATCCGCACTGGGATATGATTTCGTTTGGCCCTACCATTCGTCATCCGCACTCGCCCGATGAAAAGGTAAATATTCCTTCGGTACAGAAATTTTGGGATTTCCTTATCGAAACGCTTAAACATGTGCCGGTGAAGTAGGGAGTCGTAAGTCATTAGTCGATAGTCGTAAGTCTTAAGTCGATAGTCGTAAGTCGATAGTCGTAAGTCATAAGTAGAAAGTTGGCGGTCGGCAATTGAGAGAGATTTCAAGGTTACCGCAAATATTGATAAAAAGCCTTGTAATGTGAGAGTTACAGGGCTTTTTTTACATGGCAATTCTGACTACGCAAAATATCGCAGTCCTGTATTTGAGGCTATTGACCTGACAGATTTTGATAACTTGTTAGGTCTGTTTACAAATTGAAGCAGTGAGCAAATAAAATCTTCTTTTTCATCTTCTGCGTTTTAATTCGATTTCCCTACTTTTGCCACCCTATGAAAATATTACTCACGTTTGTTTTTCTGCTGTTTACGGCAATTATCGGGATCATCCCGTTTTTCCTCATGTACGGATTTTCCGATTTTATGCGCCTGATTTTGTTCAGGGTGATGCGATACCGAAAAAAAGTGGTTTTGGACAATTTGAGTAATGCAAACCTTGGGGTTCCTTATCGGGAGCAGAAAAAAGTGTTGCGAAATATTTACAAAAACCTGACCGACATCATCATCGAAGGCATAAAAAGTTTTACCATGTCGCGCCGGCAAATTCTGAAAAGACATAAATTGCTGAATCCCGAAATTCTTGACCCCTATTTCGACGCGCGAAAAAGTGTAATTGTAGTCACGGGGCATTATTGCAACTGGGAATGGGGTAGCCTTTCAGCCGGATTACAGACACCATTTAACATCATTGCTTTTTATAAACCGCTTAGCAATCCGATGGTTGACAGATTTTTGCGTTGGAGCCGTTCCCGATTCGGCACTACTCTGGCGCCCATATACGAAACTTCAAACACCTTTGAAAAATTTAAAGGCACGCCTTCTATCTACCTGATGGCTGCTGATCAAAGCCCGGCGAAGGCAGAAAAAGCTTATTGGGTGAACTTTTTAAACCGAAAAACGGCGTTTCTTCATGGACCCGAAAAACATGCACGAAATAATAATTATCCTGTTGTTTTTGTTGAAATTCAACGTGTTAAACGCGGTAAATATGAGATGATGCTTTCGGTCATTGCTGACGATGTTCAACACCTGGCTGATGGCGAAATAACCCGTCGTTATGCCCAAAAACTCGAATCGGTAATCAGGGCAAACCCCGCCAACTGGCTTTGGTCGCACAAACGCTGGAAATTAAGCGTTTGAGTACATTTCGTCGATAAGGTGCCTGTATTTGTTGGTAATAACCCGCCGGCGAAGTTTCAGGGTGCTGGTCATTGCCTGGTTTTCGATGCTGAAAGGTTCGTGCAACAGCCTGAAATCCACCACTCTCTCGTAAGGGGTCAGGTCTTGCTGATGAAGGTTGATCCTCGTTCTGAAGATTTCGATGATTTCATTTTTCCTTAACAGGTCTTTCACATCTTTAAATTCGATTCCCTGAATTTTTGCCAGCTTTTTAAGGGAGTCGATGGCAGGAACAATAAGTGCTGTCACAAACTTCTGATTATCGCCAACAGTAATCACCTGTTCGATTAAATCGTCCTGTCCGAGCAACAACTCAAGTTTTTGCGGTGAAACATATTTCCCTACCGACGTTTTCATCAGGTCTTTAATTCTGTCGGTCATCACCAGTGCATCCTTCTGTTTTATTTTTCCTTCGTCGCCGGTGTAATACCACCCGTCTTTCAATACCTCAGCGGATGCTTCCGGTTTTTTGTAGTACCCTTTAAAAACTGTCCCACCTTTAACGAGAATTTCGCCTTCATCACTGATTTTGACATAAATATCCGGCATTATGGTTCCACAGGTATCGAAGTCATATTCTTCTGTGCGAAAACAGGAAACAGTAGCAGTGGTTTCAGTAGCTCCATATCCGTAATTGATAAAGATGCCGGTGGCATGAAAAAACCGCAACAATTCAGGCCTGATGGCTGCACCTGCACATGGCATTTCTTTAATGTTTCCACCAAAAACCTGCCGAAGCTTTTTCAGCACAACAGCGTTGGCAATCGAATATCTGAATTTCAACCATGAAGGCAAGGGTGAAGAGGTGCGCTGATAATTGCTGGCATGGCGCCCGACCCGGATTGACCAGTCAAATACTTTTTGTTTCCAACCCGGCCATTTGGCTTTTTCGGCTACTATACCCTCATAGGTTTTGTCGAAAAAGCGGGGAACTGTGCACATCAGGGTTGGTTTTACTTTTGGCAAATATTCGATGACTTCACGCGGATTTTCAAGAATGAAATTTGTTGCTCCTTTGTGAAGCAGATATAACGACCAGGTACGCTCAAAAACGTGGCTTAAGGGCAAAAAACACATCGACAAATCGTTTTCGGTAACATGCAGACGCTTATTGTGAATGCCGAAACTGAACAGAAAATTGTCGTGACCAAGCATTACGCCTTTTTGTTCTCCGGTGGTTCCAGACGTGTAAATGATCGTGGCCAGATCGTCGGACTGCCATTCACTTTCCAGTTCGGCTTTTCTTTCTTTGAACTTTTCCGAACATCCGATTTTAATAAATTCCCTGAAAGGAAGAATTTTCGGGTTATCGCTCTCGTAATCAGGATCAAACACGATGATCATTTCCAGGGTTTCAGTTTCAATAAGCAACGATCGGGCAACAGCAAGTTGGTCATTGCCGCCAACAAATAACAGTCGCATGCCGGTTTCATCAATGATGTATTTCACCTGACTTGCCGAGGCAGTGGCATAAAATGGAACCACTACGCCCCGGTTGGCCATGATGCCCAGATCGGTAATGAGCCACTCGGGTTTGTTGTTGCTGAATATTCCGACATTTTCGCCCGAATCGTAACCAAAATGATACAAGGAAGCAGCCACCTGGTCAACTTGCCTGATAAAATCGGTCCAGCTTATCGAAGCCATCAGGTTGTTTTTTTTATTTAAGTACCGGAAAACCTCTTTTTCAGCATACTTCGCAGCCTGGCTGCGCACCATCGTCACAATGTTGTTTACCATTTTTG
>CALFEP010000317.1 GCA_937950125.1 uncultured Bacteroidota bacterium | reverse complement strand
GTTCGACTGAGCGTTCGACTGAGCTCACGCCGAAGTCTCACGCCGAAGTCTCAACACCCGGTAAATTTGAACCTTGAACATTGAACCTTGAACTTTCCTCTTTATATTTACCTGTTTTCTTTAATCCTTCTGGCAATAATCCCCGAAATTTCTTCAATGGCAATCCTGTCCTGCTTCATCGAGTCGCGCTCGCGGATGGTGACGGTGTTGTCCTGCAACGTCTGGTAGTCAACCGTGATGCTGTAAGGCGTTCCGATGGCATCCTGACGGCGGTAGCGGCGGCCAATGGCGTCTTTTTCGTCGTACTGGCACATGTAATCCATCTTCAGGCTGTCGAAAATTTCGCGTGCTTTTTCGGGCAAACCTTCTTTTTTCACCAACGGCAAAACGGCGGCCTTGATAGGAGCAAGCACCGGCGGAATGCGCAAAACAGTCCGTTCCGAGCCGTCGTCCAGCTTTTCTTCGCGGTAAGCGTAACTCAACACAGCCAGGAAAGTACGGTCGAGGCCGATGGAAGTTTCCACCACACAAGGAACGTAACTTTCGTTGAGTTCCGGGTCGAAATACTGGAGTTTTTTACCTGAAAATTCCTGATGCTGACGCAGGTCGAAATCGGTACGCGAGTGGATGCCTTCCAGTTCCTTAAAGCCCATCGGGAAATTAAACTCGATGTCGAAGGCGGCATTGGCGTAATGAGCCAGCTTGTCGTGTTCGTGGAAACGGTAGTTTTCGGCAGGAATACCCAGGCTCAGATGCCAGTTCATGCGTTGTTCCTTCCAATATTTAAACCAATCAAGCTCGGTGCCGGGACGCACAAAAAACTGCATTTCCATCTGTTCGAACTCCCGCATCCGGAAAATGAACTGGCGGGCAACAATCTCGTTCCTGAAAGCCTTGCCAATCTGTGCAATCCCGAAAGGGATTTTCATCCTGCCGGTTTTGTAAATGTTCAGGAAGTTTACAAAAATGCCCTGAGCAGTTTCGGGGCGGAGGTAAATGGTGTTGGCGCCTTCGGCCAATGAGCCGATGCTTGTCGAAAACATCAGGTTGAACTGCCGTACTTCGGTCCAGTTGCGGGAACCAGAGATAGGACAAACAATCTCGAGGTCTTCAATCAGCTTTTTGATGCCTTCCAGGTCGTTGGCTTCCATGGCAGGATACAGCCGTTTTTTAATCCCGTCAATTTCCTGGTAGTAGCCGGCAACACGCGGGTTGGTGGTTACAAACTGTTCGCGGTCGAAAGCCTCGCCAAAGCGTTTGGCGGCTTTTTCGACCTCCTTGTCAATCTTTCCTTCGATTTTTGCAATGTGATCTTCAACAAGCACATCGGCGCGGTAGCGTTTTTTGGAATCCTTGTTGTCGATCATCGGGTCGTTGAAAGCGTCAACATGGCCGGAAGCCTTCCAGGTAGTGGGGTGCATAAAAATGGCTGCATCCACACCTACAATGTTTTCGTGGTACTGAACCATGGCTTTCCACCAGTAATCCTTGATGTTGTTTTTCATTTCAACACCCAACTGGCCGTAGTCATACACAGCGCTCAGCCCGTCGTAAATTTCACTCGATTGAAACACAAACCCATACTCTTTGGCATGGGCTATTATTTTTTTAAAAAGGTCGTCGTTATTTATCATGGCGCAAAAGTAAAACAAAAATCATATTCCCCTAACCTGAAATAATACCATTTAAACCACACATATTGATGTGGTTAAGATCAATTTCCTTTAAATTTCAACCTTGTTGTTCGCTTTTTAAAACCTTGTCATCGTGCAAAATCAGAAACTGCTAATTGGTAAAAAAGTCGAGGATATTTCCCAACTGGTTGGTGTCGGCTTCATAAAATTCGGTGTATTTGCATCGGGTGCAGGTAAGGGTTGTGAATTTCCGGTTCTGGATGTTGAAAAGTTTGGTAAGGTAGCTGCTGGTAGCTCTTACTTCGCCGACTTCATAATGGCGGTTACCACATTTCGGGCAGGAATATTTCGATTCGTTCATCGCAAAGTTTTTTGGTTAAAATTTTTGCAAATGTCGGTTTTTTTCAAAAAATATTACATTTGCAGCCCAAACAAAACGTTGGGGCGTTAGCTCAGTTGGCTAGAGCGTTAGACTGGCAGTCTAAAGGTCATGGGTTCGATTCCCATACGCTCCACAGGATAATCAGGAGAGGATACTCTCCTTTTTTTA
>CALFEP010000316.1 GCA_937950125.1 uncultured Bacteroidota bacterium | reverse complement strand
CCAGTGTTTACAAGGGTTTCAGAAGACAAATTCAGCAATAGGTGTCAAAGTCAGGAGGTACCCGCATTCATACTACAAAACTTTTCAGGATAAGGGTTTTTGCTGCAATGCAACGAATGACGATACATAGAAACGGCGTCTGCGTTTATAGCGAAACAGAAACCTTACAGTGAATACCAGGCCAAGATGATGGGTAAAGTGAGTAATTTTTTCAAATTTTGTTTTCAAATGGCAGATTGCCGAATAAAACATCAGTATGGCGAAGATTCTGCCTTTTTTATCAGGTGTGAATTTTGATTTGTACGACCGAAGTTCCTCCATCAGGATGTCGAGCAATACAACTGCATAGCTTTCATGCATTTTTGGAATAATTTGAATAAAATAATCCAGTGCATCATCGCCCCATTTGTTTTTATCGTCAACCGGTGGCATTTCATAAAACTGATATTCAGGTAAATGAAACTTCTGGCATACATCTGCCCAAATCGGTCTGACATATTCCCAGGTCATCCGGATGTCATTCTTGGGTAAAACAAATTTCACACCCGGCATTTTTGAAATTAAGCTCGCACAGAACATATCGTAAGCCGGATTTGGCAAATTGCCCAAAAGATGTGGAAACTTTTCGATTACTGCAGAATAGAGTACATTTGCTTCATAAGTCATTGAAAAATTGTGTAATTCCTGCATGTAGTTATCAAACAATCCTGTATCCAATCCTATTTCATGTAAAAAAGCCCCTATCAATCCTGATTTATGCCGGGCGGCATCTTCATAAAGCACACAACTAACCGATTCAGCACCAAACACTTCAAACAAATTCACTACCGTCTTGTCAACCTGCAGATATTGAGTGAACCTATCATGTCCTGCATACAACCCCTGACGCACTGTTCCATTTTTTAACAATTCGAGCTTGATGCTCCTGTAATAATCCAACGGATGCCGTAAAAACATAATAACCTTTATTGCAACGCCAGGCGCCGACAATGAAACCAGAAATGATTTCAGGTTTTTTAAACCTTCTTTGTGAATACGTGTAATATCTTCGCCCGAAATTACCATTACTTCACCTTCAAACGACTCAATTTGTTTTCTGATCTGATCGGCATAATTTTCATTTAACTTCTTTACGGATTCAATGGTAGAATATCCTAATAACTGGTTTTGGAAATAAGTTTCAGGGTTATCTTTAAACAAACTGTAAAAGGGAAGAGAATGATTGTTGAAGATGTTTCTTTCTAAAATTACTTCAGGATAAAGATAACCAAGGGATTTTAGCAGGTTTCTGCTTTTTCCCAATATTTCCTGAATAGTGGTTGTTCCTGTTTTGTGCAGGCCAACATGAAGATAAATAGTTTTAATCATGAGGCAAACAGAATATCAGAAGGGGTTTTAAAATACTTTTTGAAAAGGAATCAATGGCGATTCAATCATGGCTGATCAGATGACAAACAATTGTTGGTTTTAGGGCAGGATTGGAAACAGCAGCTCACTTTTTCCTTCCAATCATTTTAAACATAACGAATTTTATACTTTTTTCGATCCATAACAAAAGCTGGTTGAATCTGCTGTGATGAAGTATCAACAGGCGCGATATTGTTTTTTGCAGTTCTCCGTCCAGGTCATCCGATCTTGTATCCTTGCTTAAAAACATTTGGTAATACGACCTTTGCTTTTGCTGCAATAACTCATTTTCTGTCTTGAGTTTGTTAATAACCTCGGCCATGGATTCAAGTGTTTTTATTCCGGTTTCAAGGTACTCAACATTAAAAATAACATTATCAATTAAAAGCGGTTCCCGGAAACTGATGGTAAAGGAGGGATCTTGCGTACTAAAAAGGAAAACATCCTTTACAACATATACTGCATTTGAAGAAAGCTGATACGAAGCAAAAACAGGCTTTACCCCATGATAAAAACGGATGTCGTTCAGCTTTATCAGCAAATAATTCTCAAGTGGATCAAACCTGAATTGACTGATCTTTTCATTCGATGTAATTTGAAACATCAATTCACTTTCATTTTTGGCACAAAATGAATAAACTGAATTGATTTCACTAAAGTTTTGATCAGCCTGACTGAAATACAGTTTAGCAATAAGAACTGGCTGCTTACCTGCTTCCGCCTTGTGGGATGAGGTATATTTTTCTGAAGCAGCAAGTTTTCCCAAGGCTGCAAAAAGTTTCTGACTGAATGAATTTTCATCACAATTGTGCACAAATTCAATGAAATCCTGGCTGACATGCTTTCCTGTACAAACGATTCCAAGGCCATGTCCATGTAAAAATTCACAGGTAGTGTAGGTAAGTTTCAACTCCTGAAACAGCTTCCACACACCGAAATCGCCGACTCGTTCCTGTGTATCGTGAAAAAGTACCACGCCTCTGTCACTCATTTTAGGCAACCAGGTTTCAAAATCATGTTTTGCAGCTTCATAGGTATGACAGCCGTCGATATGTAAAAGGTCGATGGTGTTATTTTCGAAATTTGGTAGTGCTTCGTCAAAACTCATCCGCAAAAGCTTCGAAAACTCGTGAAAATGATTTCTATTTATGTTGTCCACAAGTTGGAAAACCCTGTCATTTATAAACCCGCTTTGAAAATCACCCTTCCAATGGTCTATGGCAAAAGATTGTGTGCTGACACCCAATTGTTTGACCGCCTGACAAAACGAGAAATAGGAAGCACCGGTAAATGTACCCAGTTCAACAAACAAGGATGGTTTCAGGATTTCAATCAAATAAAATGCAAAAGGAACATGTTCTACCCATGCAGATGGCAGGCCGGTAAATTTGGGCTTTGTAAAAATGATGTTGCTAAGGTTTTTCATAATTCTTTTCTTTAATTTTTAACAGAAAATCCTTTCGGCTCATCATGGGGATTTGCTTTTCCTTTTTCCAGAAAATGCCGGTCCAGTCAATCATCTGAATGCGTTCCCCGATATTAAAAATACTACGGTAATCGTTCACAGCCTTTTTACAGGCCTGAATTGCGCCCCAGTCGTCGATAATGCAAAATCCACCTGTCGAAAGCTTCGGATAAAGATAAAAAAGAGCGTCAATGGTTGATTCGTACATGTCGCCGTCTAATCGCAGCAGCGAAAGTTTTTCCACAGGCGCTGCCGGCAGCGTGTCTTTAAACCATCCTTTCAAAAAAACCACCTGATCGTCAAGCAGGTCATATTTCTGAAAGTTCGTTTTAACTTCTTTAAGCGAAACCCTGAGTTCATCATATTCATGATGTTTGTCATTTATGTCGGCAGGATAAATGGCGGGATCAGGCTTGGGCAGCCCTTCAAAGCTATCGGCCACCCAAACCCTTTTATCCGTAACACCATACATTTTGAGCAAAGCCCGCATAAAAATACATGCACCACCGCGCCATACCCCTGTTTCGATAAGGTCGCCGGGTACATTTTGCCTGATAATTTCCTGCACACAAAACTCAATATTCGAAAGCCTTTTATAGCCAATCATGGTATCGGCATTGATGGGCCAGTTCCTCCCTTCATATTTTTCCTGCAATAAACTTTCAATCATTGACTCATCGTAAAACAGCATATTTGCGTCGAAGCCAGATGGATTTTTCACTCCCAGAATTTTGAGTTTAAAGTTAAAAATGTCCAGATCGGTCTGGGAAATTTTCCGGACAAGGCACTCACTTTCCTTTCCCGTTTGTAAGGCCAGTGCAGGCATATATAAGGCTTTTTCGATGACCACAATACCGTTGTAAAAATGAATGCTACCGGCTGTATTTGTAAAATCTGTAACGAGGTCATCCCTGCCAAAGATCGAATATCCATGAAGCTCATCGATAAGATTTTTGGCAAATTCCATAAAAGTTCCGCTTTTTCGGAAACCACCTCCATAATTTGGCAAATATGCGGTAAATGTATCTTCTGTTAAGTATATTCCATTGGTACTTACATGATTGTACAACTCTTCAAAGGTCGTTATCTGTTGTTCCATCGTATGGCCGCCATCATCAATCAGGATGTCGATTTCAGGAATTTTTGTTTTCAAATCCCTTAAAAATTCCCTGTCGGACTGCGAGCCAATGAAGATTTCGATCTGATCTTCCTCAAACTTTTTACATTCGGGGTTGATGTCAATTCCAATTATGCTGGCTTTTTCACCGAAATAATGTTTCCACATTTGCAGGCTTCCGCCTAGCGATACGCCAATTTCCAAAATCACACATTTCTTACCTCTAAACCGCTCAAAATGTTTATGATATATTTCGAAATAGTGCGTCCACTTATGAATGGTGTTGCGACGGTTTTGGAAAAAATATTCCTCCAATGGATTTGAAAAAAAGCCTTTAACAGGATTGATAGCCGTACAGACGGGTTGAATCGGCCGACCTTCTGCTTTTCCGAATTTAAGATAATGGACCAGTGGATTCATCCGGCTTTGAACAACATCAGGGTTTTGCATCAAATAATATTCTGCATCGAAATGAGCTGACGGATTTCTCCGTTCATTCCCGCCAAATAACAGAAAATGCTTCATCGGATTCATTCCCGACGCTTTAACGTCAGGATTATTGCCCAGGTAAAAATGCTCATCAAAATATTCGCTGTTTTTAATGATTTTGATTTGCTGATTTATCTTCAGGTGCTGAGGTATTTCCCTAATAGATTGAATGATCATTCTCAGGTTTGCCTTTATTGATGATTGTTCAGCTTTCATCTGCGAAATGGTTTCGTTGGCATCCTTGAGTTGATCTCTCAATTTTAATATTTCGTTCCCCAAACCCTCTGTTATTACATCAATTTGCTGTTGATTAAAAGTAAAAACATCGGGAAGGGGCGCAGAATCCTGAATATCGCACTGATAACGATGCTGTTCCGGAATTTCCTTATTGAGCCGCCCGACGGTCTCGCTCACCATCGACCAGATTTTCTCCTGCACTTCCAGTGGTGGTAAAATTTTCTCGGGTTTCATATCCGGAAGTTTTTCACACAATGGATCGGAAAAGATTTTGCCCGACTTACCAAGTTTTTTATTGAGAGCCCTCTGAAAATTCAGCTCAGACCAGGTAAGCGGGCGGTTAACTTTGCTTACTGGCAGTTGTGCAAAGGTTTCCGAAGGTACTCCCAGCCATTCAGCCACTTCCTCCATCAATCTGTGCGAACAATAACTATAATTTCTTATGGTAACAGCAACGTTTTTACATTTTTTAATTCTGCTCAGAAAGTGTTCAACAAAAAAAACGGGATTCCTTCCATCTTGTGTCCGTTCGTAAAGATTTGCAACGGTAAGGGTGAAATTTCCTGCTCGTTTTGTCAATTGCTGAAGGCTCGAAACCTCCATACCAATGGGGTTGCGAATAAAAACCAGAATTTCAATTTTCTCAAAACCATGCTTAGCAGCAATATCCTCAAGATATTCCTCACCATGTGAATCGAGAAAATGCCTGAAAATATTCTCGCTGGAATAAAGCAATGATCCTTTTCCGGAAATATTGTTCATCGACAGGTTGGCGTCCAGTGATGCCGCTGACATTAATAAATCAGTGCCGTTGCCCGAGGTGATTTTAACCAACTCCTTAACCGGAGAATCCTCTCCTACCGCATATCTGACCCCATATTTGGCCAGAGATGACCTGTTTGCTCTGAAACATGCCTGAATGTAACTAGTGCCGGTTTTTGCCTGGCCTATGTGCAGATAAAGTGTAGCCATACTGTATAATTGTGGCGGATTAGTTTTGAATTCTGTTAAATCAGCCTACTGTTACCAACTTCCTTTGAAAAGATGTTTTTATCATAATGGGATTTTGTTTTATCAATATGTACTGAAGGGATAAAATGCAGAATTTCTGAGTTTTATGGATTTTTTAACTCGCCACAGATGATCATCAACCTTGGAAATCCCGGCAAAAAACACCGAATCTGATTCACCATCAATTTATCCAAAATTAGACAAAAATGGATTGGCCATGATGCACTGGTTCAGGTGAATTATTACACATCGCGTTGATCAACTTCTAATTAGCACTCACATCTTTGAAAGGTACGCGAAGGTTTTGGAAGAGGTATAGTTCAAAAGGATTTTGAGAATTATTCAATTTGATTATGTTTCTTTATGTCAAATAATTAAAATTGAGGCAGGTGTAAAAAAATCATGTATCCAAAAATGCTCCAAAATCTAACCCCGACAAGTCAGCATCAGGAGGAGCATTGAAAGTTAGTTTTAAAATCAGGATTCCTTAAACGGAACTGCCAGTCGGTTTTACTATTAGCACCAAATAAAAGGCGTTCCCTATTTGTCATGATGAACCTCATAAATAATAAAACCGCGATTCTTTTTATTGAGAAACGCCTCTTTTAATTTGTATTTGTTGTCTAAAACACTTGTAATTTCCGAATATTGGTTTTTTGGTCTATGCAGAAAGGTAACTATAAGGTAATCATGCTTTTCAATTTCGAGCAGGTTTTCTTTTGCAAATATTTGAGGCACAAAAGCATTGTTTATTTTCAACGAATCATTTTCATCTATTGAAAAAATAAAACCAACCCGTAAAGTGGGGCTGAAACGCTTAAGATAATAATCAAGAGTGGGGAACATACGGGTTGCCGATTCGGCCAGGCAATATTTATGCGATGAATCACAATATGCGATGCTGGAAACTTCCTCAGCTACAGCTCTCCAATTCCATGAAGTTTTAGATTGAGGGGCTTTGTACGCCTTTGTACCCATAAGGGTAAGTGTAAGCAATACAGAGATAATAAAACTGCTACGCAAAAAGATTCTTGTGGCGGAAATATGGAAAATCTTCTTCATGAGCGCAATCAAAAATCTAATGCCCACATAGGTTGTAACACTCAAAATGCATATGAAACAAGGAAGACCAAACAAAAGGTAACGGAGATAAAAAACCCGGTTATGACCTTGTGAAAAAATTAGAGAAGTGAAAATGGCAGCAAAAATTACAACCATGGCCGAATAAACAAGAAACAACTTTCTGAAAAAAAGATAACGGTTTTCGTTCAAAGGCTTTAGATTAAAAACCGCCGCCGCAGGTAGAATTAACGCCAGAGACATTAGGATGTTTAAAAACCATCCTTCCTGCATATTGGGGAAAACAGTACTATTTAAAATTATACGATATGGAATCCGGATCATTTTGTTGGCTTCGGCACTAAAAAAGGGGAAACCGAAAAAAAACAGACCCAATATCATGGCCACAATCAAAATTTTACCAACAAATAGTAATCTGGCCTTTTTAAAAATCACTTTAAAGGTATCATTAGCTTTAAAATACTTAACAATGTCTGGAAAGAGAAAAGACAATGTCAGCGTTAAAAAACCTAACATGACCGATATTTTAAAAATTTGGCTGCTAAATATTAGAGGAAAAAGCTGTGTGTATTCAAAGATTTTTTTTAAATAAAAAATCAGGCCGTGTCCGTTGTAAATACTATAAGTATAGGGCCACACCAAAAAAATAAGAAATATTGGAGCCAGATAAATTAATGCCCCCTTCATAGTAATAACGAACCATCCGCGGCATTTTCCATTAAATAGCAGCCACCCTGTAAAAACCACGGCTTGTGTCATGAAGAAGAGATAGTTGAATAAATGATTCAGCAACAAAGCTGCATTAACTATGGTGAGAAGAACAAAATGCCCGTTCAGGAACATTTTTTTAAATGAGCTATCGTGCCTTTGGAGGCTAAAAATATACAAAAGCATTGAGTATGAAGACAAAGCTGACAAAAAAAGCATTTGACCATAATACCTTGATTCAAGGGAATATTTGATAGTCAACGCCGAAAACAAAAACAACAGCAACGACAACAAGGCAATTTTCTTCTTGTAAATCCTGTACATGAAAAGGTACAGAAAAAATCCGGCCCCAGATGTAAATAAAATTGATAATGATCGTGTTGAGAACTCTTTATCACCAAAAATTTTCATCCAGTTGTACAAGGTAATTTCGTACAAAGGCAAAGTAGGATTCAGGGTTTTGATAGCGTTGATGTGTTCGGAAGTGGTTTTGTAAAAAATTCCACGCATGTAAACGGAGTATAATTCATCAAGCCAGTAAGAAGCGTTTCCGGCATGTAAAAGCATTAAAACCAAAAACACAATTACTATTGCTATTGCCGTCAGGTGTTTCCTAAAAAAGAGTGGGCATTTCTTAAAACTAAATTTCCTTGCCATCATACTAACCTTTGTTGCATGACAATTTTTCTGAAAAAAACACAATCCTAATTTTCTTGTTGAATTGATTGAAATAGCTGAGCAGCAATCCAATATCTGATATCATTAGCCCTAATAAGGCTTTACGAAAAAATGTGTTTCGCAAAAAATTATAGAAATGAAACCTTATTGCATATCGTTTTTCGTATTTCGTTGGTTTGCGAAAACCGAGATTGTAATTGGGAAAAGGCTTTTTTTTGCCGATGTTTTCCGCCACAAGTGCAGTTGCCTGTGCTTTTTTTTCTTTTGCCATCCCCAAAAGCCGGTTCAATAATCTCGCATCTGAAGATTCCTCAAGAAACAATTTATTTTTAATGTTCAGGTCGCTTAATATTTCGAGGCCTCTGCGGGTGCGCTGAAAAACAACAGTATGCTTATTTAAATGAGCAAAATCATTGCGAAAACCTATCGGCATAATTTCTCCGAAACTTAAGTCGGCAAATTCAGCAAAAGCGTCATAACAGAATTTGCAGCGCTTTGCACCATAAAGCCGGAACAGCACATTCATTGCATAAACATGTTTAGCGCGATAAACCGGCTCAATTCGTCCATTTTTTAAAATCAAATGAAACCCATCGTTTTTTTTCCCACCCCGGTATTTAATATTTTTAATTTCAGAAAGCTTAACCTTCTTCAGTTTTAGGGCATCCATAGTAGCCTGGAATTCAAGATTACAATGACAAATTAATCCCAGACAACAATAGATTTTATTAGAAAACAAAGGGTCTGCCTGCTCCAGTTTTCTGATTCCGTGAATCTGACAGGGCAGTCCCACCACTGCATACCTGCCAGGCGTGTTTCTGAGAAACCGAAGCACCTCCATTGAAGGGGTAATACAGTATTTTGAACTTGCAGCTGCAAGAATTTCATCCGGTGTTTTGGCAAGAATTCCTATCGGTTTATAGGGTAAATCCTGATCCATCCCAACGACTATTGCTCCATCGATTTGGTTTTTTTCTAACAAATGCAAAAGCAATCCAGTTATCACGCCGCCACTTGCCCCTGCTTTGCGCACATCCTCATTAGTGGAATATGATACAAAACATTTTTCATATTCACCGGTAAGGCTATCAGCGTTGTACCCTTTTTTAAAAACCTGCCTTGATAAAACAGGGTAATCAACATCCGCTCCAGGGCAGCAGGCATTGCAAAGTCCACAAGGCAGGCAAGTGCCTGATAATTCCGGATACCCGTCATTGTTGATTTTGATAACCTGTATGGAGCATACTCCGCAACAAATTCCACAACGAACGCATAAACCGGTAAGAATTATTTTGTCATGCAAATCCTCATAACTCATTCTCTTCAAGTTACTCATTGACTCTGCAAGCCATAATGATTACGGGTGATCCAAAAAGACGCGTCAATCCAAAAATTCGGGCCATTTTTTCGACTAATGATGAAAATCCTGAATGATTGATCATCCGGTGTATAAACATGGGGAAAAAAAACTGTGGTTTAAAAAAGAAAAAACGAAAACCATTCCTGCGAAATTCATCCTTGATTTGCTTTTTTGAAAATGTCCTGAATGTCCGGGTATCGCCCTCCAGTTTCTTTTTCAAATTAAAAAAGAGGTTGTAAAAGCTGTTAAAACTTTGTCTGTCAGGATAATCCAAAATCACGGCCTTGCCTGCAGTGCGACAAAGCTCGCCAAGCTGAAGCTGCCAGTTTTCTTCGTGCGTGAGCAATCTGAAGGCAATTGTTACATCAAAATAACGGTCGGGAAATGGAAGATGAAGCAGATCGGCAACCACAAAATTAAAAGAATCTTTCGGAATCAATGCATCAGGCCGGCGCCTGCACTCTTCAGAACTTCCGGCGATTGTCACATTAAAACCATTATTCACCATAGGTTCAGCAAGTTGTGCATGTCCTCCACCAACATCAAGTATGCTGGGCGCAGTAAATTTTTTTAACAATCCGAGGGTGACATTTTTCTGAACATCCAGAAAATACCGGCCTGTTTTGCCACTAAATCGCTTTGCATAATCATCGGAAGATGTAACAATATCAGCCTTTTGTGAATGTGCCGCAATCGTCTCTATGGAATTTTCAACATCAACCATTCATTATTGAAATTACTTTGGCAACATTTTCCCTGGCTTTTTTCTTTTCCAAACTTACAAGTGGGTTCATTTTTTCACCTGTTTCGCTGCGGTTATGCCAGGCCAGTTCGATGATTTGAAATAATCTTTCCTTGGAAATTTCATCCACATTTATTGTCCAATCATCCATACCAATTGTTTTCATAAATGCGGCACTTTTTGGATAGGTGTTAATACTGATCATTGGAGTGCCCATTGCAGCGGAAAAAATTAGGGTGTGCGTGCGCATTCCGGCATGAACATCCACTTTTCCAAGCAATGTTGCCAATTCCCTGAAGTTCAGATGCTTATTGCTTACCAACTTTACCCGGCTCTGATTTTTCATTATTTTAATACATTCACGGGTAATACTTTCATCCATAATTTGCGTTACGACAAACAATACATTTACATGAAGCTTATTTATCAATTGGTCGGCAGTACTGGCTATCGTTTTGCAAAAATCATCCTTGTTTAGTGATCCTTTTTTATTCCAATTGTTTAAATAGCTGTTCACATTCAAACCAATAGTACCGTTAGGGTTTCTGAAAAGGTCAAATTTTTCAGTTATTTCACCAAGACGTTCATTTGAAACCGGCATCGTATTGAGCGCAGAATCAGCCCCAAAAATAATCGTCGGACATTTTAATCGAAGATTCTCAATTAACTCCACGGCTTGGTAATCTCGCGAAATAACCAACGGGCATGCATCCAGCACTTTTTGCAAGGCTTTGGCTCCATCGCGGGTATTTATTGGGCCTATACTGGCATTGTACGGAACAATTGGAATAGTTTTCTTTTTCGCGAACCCTGAAAAAAATGCAATGGATTTGAGGTAGTTGACCAATGGATTGTTGAATTTCCGGTCGAAAAGGATGTTATCGGTTATTAATATCAAATCAGTGTCAGTCATGGCCTTGAACATTGGCCAGCCAAAATTTCTCAGAGTTAGGTTCCAAGGCATTAAACTTACTGGTCTTACCGGATAATGGCCAAAACTCTCAATAATAAACTGCCTATTAAGTGTAGGTATCAGAAAAACAACATCAGAAATTTTACTGTGAAAATCGTTCAGCAGGTTACCAAGGATAGCATTATCACCAGCATTTCTGCCTGAAAAATTTCCGAGAACAGTTATTCTTTTCATCTTAATCATTTGAAACTATGGGTTCAACCAGCCATTTTCAGCATACCAGGATGCCGTGGTCACGATTCCCTGGCTGTTGTTAATTCGAGGCGTAAAGCCCAGTATCTTTTTCATTTTACTCACATCAAAATGCCGGTCGTTTTTGTAAAAAGAGACTCTCCGCCTGTAAATCAATGGTTCAATTCCAAAAGGCTTGCATACGGTTTCGCACACATTGGCGGCATAATATAACGGGCCAATGGGAAACCGCACCGTTCTGATTTTTTTTCCAAAATGCTTGGCAATAATACTTGCAATTTCTTCAACCGGAATGGGTTCTTCAGCGCCAATAATAAAGGTTTCGTTTAAGGCGGCAGGATGAGCTGCCGCTTTGATGATGGCATCGGTTAAATCGTCAACATGAATAAGATGATACAGGCATTTTCCATTACCGAAAACCGGAAAAACAGGCCAAAGTGCCATTTTGAACAGCTTTAGTGTTCGCATTTCACCAGGCCCGTAAATCGCAACAGGTCTGATAACGGTATATGGTATTTTATTCCTTCCTGCAAAATTTTTCAACCACAGTTCCGCTTCAAGCTTTGTGCGCTGATAATCATCTTCTGGTGAAAATCTGTAATTTTCATCTGCTGGCGGAGCATCAATATGTCCATGAACACCACAAGTGGAAATGTGTACATACCGTTTAAAACCAGGATTTTTAATTATTTCATTTACAATAATCCGAGTGCTTTCAACATGAGTTTTCCAATGCTGATGAACGCTAATGTTGGCATGCCTGAAAGTTGTCGCAAGGTGAAAAACATATTCCTGGTTTTTCAGTGCTTCACGCATGAGGTTTTCGTCAGCCACGTCACCAACAAACCATTTGACCGGAATTCCGGACAAAGCCGGAAAACTGACTTTTTTATGTGCAACAGCACTTACTACCAAACCTGCATCAACCAGTTTCCGGGTTAAGAGATTACCTGTGAATCCTGTGGCACCAGTTACCAAAACCCTCGTTCCAGGGGGAATGTCAACATAATTTTCTGTGATCATAAATTTTTAATACACAAACAAATGTTGGCGGTTGAAAAACCAGCCTTTTTTGAAAAGCATTGATTCAGAATCAGCTAAAACTTTTTCGGAATTTATGCCTGACTAATTTCGAAACAACCTGAAAAAATGAGTGCCTTCGCCCAATGCAGGTCATTATGGTTGCCGGATTCAGAAGAACAGCTCTCAGCCCTGTTATAAGATCTGAGCTATTCATGTCAAATTCCAATAATATTCCAAATTTTCCCATTGTTTTCTCCTCCCCCTCCAAAGGAAATGGATCGGAACCACTGACAACGCCTAATCCTTTTGAAACTGCTAACTTCATCAGGCCATGTAAAGGCCAGCCTGCTGGTCTCAAAGCTGTATCACCAATAAGCAGTGATCCGGGTTTATGTTTTAAAACTAAATCTTTAACGATTCTTCGTCGCTTAAATTGCCACTTTCCTGGTGACCAGGCAATTACAGGCACACCATTTTGTTCACAAATTCGTTTGATAACCATCCTGGCAGGCAATCCATCTTCAATTTCACAATCAACCAGCAGGCATAGAAGTTCAATATTCTCGGCAGTAACAATCTGGCGACCAGGCAAAATGTACATTTCAGGATACTCTGGCATCTTTACCACTATAGCTCCTCTGCAGAAGTTTATCTTAAAATGCGATAATTGAAATTTTTCCGGATTCTCCTTCACTTGTTTAAAGAAGTGACAACCATTGCTTTCGGTCAATATTCCAACTATAGTTGCATCCTGGCAGAAATCCGACGAGGATAGATTTGAATGTAAAGCTGCAAACGCTTTTCCAACATCATAAAACGGGTAAAAGTGCAAATGAGTGTCAATTACCAGACGCATAGTGTTATTCTTCAACTATCTAATGCTTTTTGATAACATTGTCCGATTTGGAGAGTAAATCGTTGGAAGGAATAGTTTTCGCTAAATAGTTTTTCCGCTTCAACACCCATTTCATACCGCATTTCAGGATGTTCAACAAGATTTATGATGGCTGAAGCAATATCATCAGGATCAGATTGTGCGAATATTGCGCATTTTTCATTCAATATCAACCTGTTGGCTTTTACATCAGTAGCTACAACCGGTTTGCCTGATTTCAAATAATCAAGAAGTTTTAAAGGCGTATTCACCCCAGCCATCCGAAGTGAGAGCAAAATATCGGATGCTTTTAGCAAAACCGGAATTTCATCAGGTTGTAATATCCCCATAAATAAAAAAGAATTGGAGTATTCCTGCAGAAATGGTTCATTTTTAAACTCCAGTATTTCATTTGGTGTCCCACCGACAATCAGAAACCTGACTTTGGATGAATTTTTTAAAACGTGATAAATCGCTTTTTTTAACAACGAAATTCCCTGATAAATGGCAAAAGAACCCACGTAGGTTACAATCAAATCATCTTGATTATCAAGTAATTTATTTCGCGTTTTAAGCACATCCTTCATAGTTGGCTCAACCAAAGAAGACGGAACGTCGGCAATATGAAAAACAGACCTAGAACCATTTACTCTTTTGACAAGTTCTTCCAGACCCACACCGGTACAGATTATCATGTCAACCCTTTGAATCACTATTTTCTCGATAAGTGAGAAAGTGCGAAGAAGCAGATTCTTTAAAAACCCATTTTTGTAGGAGACCACATCGGAATGCTTTTCATAAATGGACTTAACCCCTGTTAATGATGCAAGTATCAGCGCCATAGTTCCTGCTTCTTCAATCCCATGAATTATAGTGTATTTTGATTTTCTTACCAGGCTTAATCCTTTAATAAATACCAGAAAATCGAAAAAAATCTTTGCTGCAGACGGCCCTATTTTTACATTGGAGATTTTAAATGGATTTGATACTCTGATGACACTAACACCATCAATCTCAATGTTCTGACCAAATGGAAGAGTCAACAAATCAATTTTATAGCCGAGTTTGGACAACGAAACCAATGTGAAGAAAACCCTGATAGGAGTTCCCCGCCATTGTAGAAACGGTTGAGGTGCAATGATTAAAATTTTATTTTTCAAGTGTGAGGAAGGTTGTGTTTTGCTTCTAAAAATCAATGACCACAAATTCTTCATGAAAGAATTTTTGTTGCTTAATTACCAACACCCTTACCTTGATAAACCAAAAATGCCAAAAAAATCAACATAATTCACATTGATGAAACATTTATATGAGCCTCTCCGTGTAATCAGCACCTCCGTATTCATTTTTTCTCATTTCCTTTTTTTCCCTGCTTACCGCTCATCACCCTGTAGGCTTCCACAACCTCAGCAGGAGCGCCATCCATCACTATTTTCCCCTGATGAAGCAGAATGGCCCGCGTACAAACCTTTTCTATTTCCTTTTCGGAATGGGTGACCAACAAAATGGTCTTGCCTGATGTTATGAGTTCGTTAAATTTTTCGTAGCTTTTTTCCTTAAAGGCAGCATCACCAACGGCTAACACTTCATCAATAACCAAAATGTCGGCTTCAATGTAAAGACTTATCGAAAATGCCAGCCGCGAACGCATCCCCCGCGAATAGGTCCGGATGGGCTGATCGATAAAATCGCCGATTTCAGCAAAATCGATTGCATGTTGGATGATTTCAGCAGCTTTATCTTTTTTAAACTGCTGCATGAGCGTAAAATACCGCAGGTTTTCTCTTCCGGTAAGATCGGCATGAAACCCGGTACCCAATTCGAACAAAGGCACAATGTTGCCTTTTACCTCAACCGCACCCGATGTTGGGGTAGTAATTCCTGCGATTACCCGCATTAATGTTGATTTTCCTGAACCATTACGGCCAATTACACCAACAATTTCGCCCTTTTTTACATTAAAACTGATGTTATCAAGTGCTTTAAATCTGCGGTATTTTTTTTTAAAAAACGGCAAAAGTGTGCTGATCATCCTGCCTGAACTTTTATCGTAAAGTCGGTACTCTTTGGTAATATTCTGGACCCTGATATGGAAATTTTCGTTCATAATCAATTGTTTTTTAACGGATTTCGTCGGCAAAATGGGGACTTAATTTATTAAAAACATAATAACCCGTCAAAAGAATAATGAAAGTAGCGCCCCAGAATGAAAACATAGCCTCGACATCGCTCCAGAACGTTTTGCCAAACAACAGGGTCTTCCGGTAACCATCAACAATATGAAAAAGCGGGTTTAATTTGAACCACACCCTGTATTTTTCGGGAAACATGGATAAATCCCAGAAAATCGGGGTAAGAAAGAACAATCCGCGCATAACAATCCCGATGACATATTGCAAATCGCGCACAAAAATCACCACCGATGAGGTTATCCACGACAGGCCAATAAGGAAAACCCACGATGCCAGCATGAAATACAAAAGCTGAAACCAGTACCACGTAACCGGAAAACCATGAAGCAGGATAATGCCTGTGGCAATGCCAAGAATGATAAGATTGGTAAAAAATGCGGACATGAGTGAAATGGACGGAATAAGTCCGACGGGTATGTGCAGGAGTTTTATCAGATACGAGTAGCTTCGTATGCTTTGGGTAGCCTGTTGCAGGCCTTTGCTGATGAACTCGAAACCCACCAAACCCGAAAGCATGTAAACGGCAAAAGGGATATTCTCCCTGTCGCCACGATGCCGGAGGTAGGTAAATACAACAAGCATAATAACCAGCAAAGCCAGCGGTTCGAGCACCGCCCATGCAAGCCCGAAATAGTTGCGGCTGTATTTGATTTTGAAGTCACGGAGGGCGAGGTGGATAATAAGTCTGATTTCTTCTATTAAATCATGGAAGAAATTCTCCCTGGCAGTAAAAATCTTCATCACCTTATTATTTTGGTTGCTTTTATTCATTGTTAAACGGAAACGTACCATCCAAATACTTTTCTCCCAATCTATTATTGGATCCGTTGAAATGTTTTCGGATGTATTCTTTCTGCTCATCAGAAAATAACCCAACAGGATTGAAAAACCTTCCCAAAAACTGCAATCCAAAAACCAGTAAATTATCCAGAAAACGTGGCAATCTGATTTTTTCATTGATTCGCCTTTTGGGCTCCACCATGTTGTTGGGCAGACGGACATTAAACGTTGCTTTAAAACGCCACCATTTTGGTTTCAACATCAGGTCGGGCAAACCAAAAACAGTGAGAACGTCCCCAACAATACTTCGATTTGGAAACCGGTTTCGGTCGTAAATCCGCACCATCATATTTTCAGCGCCAAACACCGCTGCCCATTGTTCCATTTCATCAAAATAATCCATCGAAAACCAGCCGCTTTTCATCATTTCGTCCAATGTTCTGGTTTCGTAATTTCGTTTTACAGCCTGGTTGTAGGCCGATTCGAAATATTCGACCTGGCTTCGCAAATAGACCAGAATTTTAATCTCAAAACCTGTAAATTGATTTTTTACAAATTCCATCATTTCGCGGCTTCCCCTTAAACGGCTGAAAGCTTCGCTACTTATGAAAAATGTATCGCAATCGGTTTCAGTTAATTCTTTATGCAGCAATTGCCAGTAATAACCTTTTGGTAACTTGCTGTAAATTTTCGTTTTCACAAATTTTGGCAAAGGCTTACCAATTTGATAAAGCAGACTTTCGGCAAGGGAGTGATGAGCGGGCGATTTACGTTTACCTCTACAAAGATCAGGATATAAAAGACCGGCTTCTTTGAGGTTTTTCCGGTTAAGGTAAAAGCTGCTTTGAATGGCTGTAGTACCGGTTTTATTATAGCCGATGTGGAGATAGATGGTTTTTAGGTGGGGGTTGTTACCAGGTAAATTCATTGCCTAAAATTGTTTTCAGTTTTTTGTTGTAAGGATCGAAATAATTGTTGAGCTGTTTCCGGGTTTCGGGTTTCATTGGAGGATATTCACCGGTTCGCTGGAATGACAGGTCGCCCGGCAGGGTACATTTTATTCCAAGGAATAAGTATAACTTTTCAAGTTCTGCAATAGGCTTGGTCTTTAATCTTTCAGTTTTGATGAACCAAAAGCTTGAAGTAGGAAAATAGCGCAACCAGTTTTGAATCTGCTCATAATATTTCCCTCTTGAAAGATAGGAATGGTGCTGATAGGAAATACTGCGGTATTCAGGGTTTGATAGCATCTTAGACATTTCAGGTTCAATACGCTCTGCTTCAGCTTCGATGGCCTCCTCGAAAGTTTGTAGGGGCTCCAATTCACGGCTTTTTATCATCCAAAAATGAGAGTATGCCCTGTCAACCGGATTTCTGAGCAAAATAATAATTTTTATTTCAGGGTAATGATGGGCAACACGTTGCGGTACAAAAGGATGAAAAAGATAATAAGGTGTAGCCTCTCCAGTGATTTTGGCACGGTCTGATTTACGGGGAAATTGATTTTCGTACCAATCGAGACCCATTTGATATTTTTTATCAAAAAAATGAATCTCTTTTTTTTCGGAAAGAGCAATTTGAGGATGCTGCCCTAAATAGTACAAAAGCGAGGTAGTTCCGCATTTTTGAGCACCGATAATTAAGAAATCAGGCATATAGCAACTTTTTAGCTGAAATTTAACAGGCTGTTAAATTAAAAATCGTAATCAAATAAATCAAGATCAATGTGATAAATCTTTTTTACCAATTTAACGGTATCGCTATTATAATAATCTTTGTAATTGTGTAAAATAGTTTTATTGGTATGAGGAATATTGCATTCCTGAATTTTAAATCTGTGGCAAAGAAATTTATAGGTGTTTTGAATGTCTTCAAATCTTCCAATAAAATCGAATTGATTTACTGATTCAATTATTGATTTTTCAGATAGTTTATAAAATTCGGAGTACTTTGATGAAATTGGACGGGTTTCGATAAATTGTTTAAAATCAACCCATTTTGTTTCTTTTAAAACGGTTGTCCTCCATAACCACCTTGAAACCAGACGATCAAACGGATTCCGGACAATCGTGAATTTAAAAAAACTATCGAATTCTCCCGGATAATTAGTTCTGTAATACTCGAAATTCTTATGTTTCTCATTAAAATCACAATTCCCTAAAAACCGGGTTCTTAAATCACTGGTAACAGGAACGCCGGCGGCTCTTTCAAAACTGGTACCTCCGGTGCGCCCCACATGGACAAAAATAAACTTATGTTCAAATGAAATCATCAATTAAATAATGCTAACGCTGGAGTGGATTCGACAAATCCTTTCTTCAGTTAGGAATTTTATTTTAGTTAAAACATCTTTTCATAACCAAAATATTCAAATTCGAATTCAAAAAAATGATTAACAGTGGCTGCAGTTGCAAAATTATAAAAGTCACTAACATGCATATTTGCCGGGCGAATATGAGATTTCAGCCTTGGCAATGAATCGGGTTCATAAGGAATATTCAGGTGTTGACAAACTTCTGCCAAATTATCGTTCAATTTTTCATATCGGATAAAATAATCAACACATATCTTTCCATCCAACAAATATTTATCTCTATCGATAGCCATACTAACCCCCGTTTGTACCCATTCCCTGAATTGATTAATCAACAATGTCACGTCATCAGTTGGTCGCTTTTTATACACATCAAAATGGAAAAAAGCAGATAATACTTTTTCATAAGGATTTCTTATTGTGCAAAATTTGAAATATTGATGCCAGATTTCATTTCCAACTTGATTCCGTATTTCCTCAGATGACATGTGATTATACCATTTTCTGGTCTTCCTGAGTATTTCTCTCGGCTTTCCGCCTCTGTATCCAACGACGCCTGATTCTGACTGATATTCTTCCCTGGCACGGCAAAAAGACCACTCATTATCACCCATGCAATACTTCTCAAAGTACGACTCGATAGATGTTCCGGCTGTTTTAACAGTCTTAAGATATATAAATTTTTTTCGATGGCTGATTAGCATAAATTAATTTATTAGTATTATGTATTTACGTTTTTTATTAATACCTCTTTTTATTCAAATGCAGGTTTCTTAAATCACTGATAACAGGCACACTTGCAGTACTTTCATAACTTGACTTGCATTGATGCCCCACATTTGCAAAATTAAACGTGTAATCTGACAAAATCATCAATTAAATAATGTTATAGCATGCCAATGATAGTTGTCCTTTTGTTATTTACTTCAAACCACTTAGGAATCTCAATGCCCTTTTCTGCCATACTTTTACTACAATTTAAAGTGATTTGTCCATCAGATGAACTTTCTCCAAAAATGGCATAATTAATCGAGGTTACGAAAAGACGATGACTTACTGGTTTTTGCACCTGAAATTTAAGGTCATCCATCATTTTAGCTTTGACTATTTTGGGGAAGCTCAAAAACAGATGCCTTAATACTTTCACTTTCACAAATTGATGAATCCAAATTTGATGGTATGATTTTCGTTCAAGTAATTGTACTCCATCAGCAATAATCGTTGCATCTGTCAGGTATTCTGGGTCTAACATCTTTCTTGCACGGCAAAAAAGGATACCAGCTATTCCTTCAGTTTTATCAGTAAAAATTGAATTGTGAACTAATTTGATGTTATTAAGTTCGAGTTTTATGGGGTATTTATCATCAATACACCAATACACCCATTCTTCATCCTCACAACCTGCCAGCAATAAAAGAACTGTGGCTTTTATTTCTGGTGGAGATTTAACATATTCGCGATTATTTGCAGGAATGCATCTTTCAAAGTTTTGAAAAGGAATCCTGAAAACAAATGGGTGATCAGGCCACAAATCTTCGTAACACCGAATCATGTGTTCGGTGAGAATTGCATTCCGGTCATAGGTTAGAACTATTGCTTTCATTCTTGATGTATTTGTTGAATTCTCAATTGAATTAATTGTTTGGCAAAATAGTACAATTGTAAATCGAAACTGTTTTTATCAAGAACAATAGCCGCTAATTCGCCAAGTTCCTCCAAAACTTCTCTGGCGCGCGTTTCGCAATCTGTTATGCCGGTACGCTGCATTACATTTTGCGGTTTGTATGAAAAATCTAAAACCATCCCAAGTTTCTTAAATTCCATATCGAAAATTTTCAGGCTTTCGTCAAAAAGGTCAACTACGCCAATCAACGGATTACGTACAATGGAATTTTTGGCAGCTCTGAGGTGTTTTTTGCTCAAAGGTTTAGGGCCTTTAACACCGGCAAGGTAGCGGGTGTGTATGTTCCTGATTACAGCCGAAACATCATCCTGCATCAGCCACGCCACGTATGTTCTGAAATCCAGCTTCTTTGCCATTAAGGCGCCTGGTGTACCGGCGTGCTGTTGCCGCTCGAAACTATACACCGATCTTAACCGTTCGATGGGATGACGCAAAAATACTACCGGAACAAACTGAAAATGTTTACCGGATTCAGGATTGAACCATAAATGATGGCTAGATAGTGCTTTAATTTCTGGATTTTCAGTAAGGTAACGTAAAATGTATTTTTCACCCTCTTTACGCATTGGAACATCATCACGATGATCGCAAAATGCTTCCCCAAAATTGTTTTTCAATATAAAATCGAAAGTGGTTCCGGCATTTTTGAAAATATGACGGTGGATGATGACGGTTCTTTTTGTTGAATGTTTGTTCATGAGACAATGGTGATGATGGCCGACTGAAAATTTATGTTAAGGTGCAAATCATTAACATCCTTATTCCACAGTAATTACCTCCCAATAGCCACCTTTTAAATGGCCTGTTCGTTTAATTACACCTTGTTTTTTAAGAAATCTCACATGATATTTAATGCCATCTTCCGAGAAACCAATAATATTTGCTAATTCTTTCCTGGTTATTTCAGGTTTCAATTTATATGTTCAATAATTTTCTGGGTAGTTTTCTGTGTAGTTTTCTGTAGTTTTTTGGGTAGTCTCAGGCAATTTTTTTTGAGTTATTTCAGGCAAATTAATTTCAGTCACAAATAATTCACCATCCAAAAAAAAATTTTACAATCCCCTAAAAACATCTTCATTCATTTGAATTTGCTCATTCAAAATTTGCTGATAATCTGGAACGATTTTATCAACAGGCCGGGATTCAGGATACATCGAAAAATCCTCACTAAATAACTTCTCCCGTCCAAACCATCTGCGTGCAACTCGATTGTTGGATTCCTCAAATTGCTTATAAAATGTTTCAGCTTCTTGCCTGAGCGGTTTTTTGCCCGGGCCGGGATATTTGTTGTTCACAGTTTCGATAAGCTCTTTTCTAATTTTTTGAAGCTCTTTGATTGTGATATCAGTTGAACCTGCCGGAAATTTGTGGTTAAAAAGTTGAGCTACTTCCTGCGCAGTTTCTGATAGTGATTCGTTTTTATTTTCGGGAATGACGAAATTCAAATTAGCCGGCAGTCCGCATCTGTGAATGAAATCGGAAAGCAGGTCGTTGTTGTAAAGCATGGTTTTGTCAAATAATGCCGGATGGATATTTTCTTTTCCGAAAATCCTGCTCCATTTACTGAGTAGTTTCTGATAGTCATAAAAAAAGCTGAGATTGGCCGGGTTGGGCATAAGTGGCTCTATAACTTTCCCTGCCCGACATGCTGTGCTGAACCGGCTGAGGAATAGAAAATCCTGCCTGCGTAAATAAACCAGCACCCGGATATTTGTAAACCATTGGTCGAGGAATTGTTTTAAGGTTTCTATTTCAGCCGGATGATTTAATAATGAACTAAAATGCTCAGAGGAAAAAATTACCTGTTTTATTTCTGATGATAATCCTGATAATTCTGCTTCAAATCCATGGATAAATTCTCTTTTCCATTGTTTTCTTTTCCGGGGTTCGGTAAGCTGGTTCATTTGCAGAAAAGTATCATTTCTTTTTTCCGACAGGCACCAGGTTGCCAAAGGCCTGTGGTTGCGCATGCCAATGGATTTGGGGAAATAAACCCCGTGTTTGGCAAGCAGTTTCCTGTTAAGGTGTAAGAATTCCTGAATGGTGGTAGTCCCCGTTTTTTCGGTTCCGATGTGGAGTATCAGGTCAGGCTTTTGTAAAATATTCTTTCGTTTAGGCCAAAATATTATATTTCGAATGAATCTCATCATACAAATCGAACCTCGCGTTGTTTTTAATGTATTCTATTTCATTTTCTGTAAGTATTCCTTTTGCAGCCTTTTTTTCAGGTGCAATTTTTCTGGCATTAGCCAAAGAGTTCAAAACATTGTAATCAATGGGAATGTCCATCCTGTCGAAAATGGGTTGGATAGATTTATAGGTAAAAAGCAAGTCGTCGTAATGGATGCAAATGATATCAGCACTATTTTTCAAATGCTGTAAGGTATGTTGTAATGATTGGTTCCAACGCTTCACTGCTTTCAGGTAATTTTTATCCGGCGACCAATTGCCTCCCTTCGCTGCTTTTCGGTTCCACGACTCAGCAACATCAAAAATATTGCGGTAAATGTAGAGATATTTGAATGAACCAAAACGTTCCCTCATAATATCATAAATTCGGTCGAATGGCGGGTATTTTAAACCCACAAAAACGGCGTCAACAAACTTTTCGGCAATACCCCGGTGGGCTTTAAACTTATTCAAATCATCATAAAAAGTATCACCATTTTGGATAGTTAAAAAGCGCTCTTTGGCAAAATGAGCTTTCGAAAGATTGAAGGAGCTTTTGTGCATAAGCTTATTGTACCTTTCGATTCCCAACACAATTTGATGGTGTGACCCAATGATGTCAGTCAGAACTGAGGTACCTGAGCGGCCACAGCCTCCGATAAACAAATTTTTTTTCTTGTCAGAAGAAATAATCTCTCGGAAGTTCTTTTCAGGAAGTTTCGTTTCAGGATAGAAGTTTTTACAGATGTACTCATATTTATTTCTGATCGAAAGCAGCGCTTCATCGCTTAAAGGTGTGGTTAAGATTTGTTCAGGGCTTTTGTTACGATGGGGAAAATGATAATCCTTGGTAGTAAAAGGCCTGATAAGATGTGGAATTTCAACCTGAAAATTTTCAAACTTCACAATATGCATATTATCAGGTAACCTGCCTTCAATTTCAAAATATGATGACAATTTACCGTTAAAGTGAACAAAATCCTTCTTGGCAAAGGCTTCGTAATCAGACAATGCACTATCGAGCAGATTTTTGTTTTTAGGGTTATTTCCCAACCGCTTCCTGACTTTTGGCTTTTGCAGATGTTTGAAATACGAAAAATCCATTTCGTAAGGATTTCTTACAACTATCAGAATTAATTTAAAATCGGAAAGCTTCAGATCGTATTGTTCAACAATTCCTTGAGCCACGCTTAACGAGCCATGGCGGTTGCCGGGTATCATTTTCTCATAACCCAGCGGCTTTGAATTTTCCAGATGGCTTTGAGGCAAAACATGATAAACCGGAGGTTCTAGTGTATTGCAGAGATAGTCTGTCACCGACATACCGCCGGTTTTGCCGAGATGAATGAAAAGTACGTCTTTGTTGAAAACCATATCAAATAAAATCAGATTTAAATTTTTACAAAAGCATTTTTGTCAATTTATTAGAGGTAAAATTTACGCCAGAGTATTATAATTTGTATTAAGATTTTCGTAAAGTTCAAAATGAGCATTCCGGGTAATAAAGTCATACTCCTCAAACGACAATAATCTTTTTTGGTCTTTTTTTTTCATCGCAATTCTTCGGGCCTTTTTGAGTTCATTCTCAGTAAAAAAATCCATCTCTAAACCGAGGCTATTAAAAACTTTTTCAATGGTTTTTTGTGAAAACAGAAAGTTTTCATAATTAATACAAATGATATTTTCTCCTTTATCCAGTTCCTCGATTACGTTTTGCAGAGATTCGTTCCACCTAACCACTGCTTGTAAATAGTTGTTAATCGTTTGCAAGTTTTTGCTGTCTTGTTTCTGATGGTTATTCGATTCAGCAACGTTATAAATACTCCGGTAAATGTAGATGTATTGCACACTCCCAAAAGTTCGTTTGATTTTACCAAAAACTTTATCAAGTAAACTATATTTTAATCCGATGAAAGTTGCAGATTCCCATTTTTCGTGTAATGCCCGGTGAGGTTCAAATCTAAAAAAATCGTTGTAAAAGGTATCCCCTTCCTTTATATTGAAAAATCTTTCTTTTACAAAATGCTCATCTTTGAGTTTAAAATCATTTTTATTCATCAATTTATTATAGCGTTCGATACCAATAATTATCTGTTGATGAGCTCCAATAATTTTAGATAGAACTGAGGCACCTGACTGGGCGCAACCTCCAATAAAAAGGTATTGTTTACCATCTGTTGTTACTTTTCTAATGCTTGATTTTAAGGGTAACTGCAGGTTAGGATAAAAGTTTTTCCAAATGTAGTGGTATTTATCCCTGATTGAGATAAGGGCCTCATCACTTAATTTGTCGGATTGATTTTTTATTTCGACGCTTTTATTATGATGTGGAAAAAGCATTTCCTTGACAGCAAAAGGTTTTACCAACTTTGGCACAGCTTCTGCCAGGTCCTCAAATCTTAATATTTGCAAGTTTTCAGGCATCTTTCCTTTAATTTCAAAAAAATCGCATAAACTGCCATTATAGTGAACAAAGGTCTCCTTAGCGAATTTTTCATATTCGCCCGAAGCTATTTCCAGTAATTTTTGATTTGCCGGATTACCTGCCAAGCTTTTTACAAACAAAGGAGTATTCAAATGTTTGTAATAAGATAGGTCAAGGTCAAGTGGATTTCTTACAATTATAAAAACTACTTTAAAATCAGAAAGCTCAATAGCCCTTTCTTTCAGAAAATTTGCGGTTTCCACCAGGTTAGCATGTCTTTTCCATGGAATGATAATTTCGTTGAAAATTGTAAATGATGTATTAAACTCACTGGCCTGTACCACATGATACACTGGAGGTTCCAGTGTATTGCAGAGATAATCTGTAACCGACATACCGCCGGTTTTGCCTAAATGGATAAAAAGTACGTCTTTGTTAAAAACCATTGTTTTTGACTAAATTTTAT
>CALFEP010000315.1 GCA_937950125.1 uncultured Bacteroidota bacterium | reverse complement strand
TAATGGAAAAGTGGAATAATGGAATGATGGAAAAATGATCAGGTTACATTAGAAACCTTATTTTCAAAACTTTAACCTTTACTTAGAATCAAACCCTAAAAAACAACCCTATTCCCTTTCGTCAATAATCCAAACAAATTTGTGGAAAAAGGAATTTGCGATTCGTTCACAATTTACTCATTTTGTGAACATTAAATCGGTTCTGACCTTATCAGGCTTTTCTACCAATTTAAATTATCAAGGTTTTCTGCCACTTCTGCCTTTGTGCCCCACCCTACTTTTGTATCATAATCAATGAGATTATGAAAACAAACAGTTCATTAATTTAATTTATTCATTTTTAAACTATTAACCAAAAAACAGGAGGTTACTATGAAAGCAACAAAATTTTTCTTGATGATCGCGCTCGTTTCGTTTGCGCTGATGAGTTTCGCCGGCAACGATGTTGACCGTTTTACTCCGAAAGTAAAAATCTCGATCGAAAAGGCTGCCCACAATCCGGGATTGGCAAAGGCTATTTACGAGCAGGTTGACCGGGCATTGCTCAATACCGATGGTCCAGGCAATTTTACTACTGAAGTTAAATTCAAAGGAACCGTTTTTTTTGTTTACGGTACTTACAGCCAGTGGATGGATTTCTTCACCAGGGACATGGGCAAAATCGTTAAACAGAAAATCGACCTGTAGTTGCCAACGTGTTAGCAAACCGATAAAACCTGCCTCCGAGGCGGGTTTTTTTTCGTTTTGTTCCCGCCCCTGCGCGAGAAAAGTGAAAAAAAGATTGTTGGAAAGTCGGTAAATCAGATCGGGGAAATGACTAAATTTTGCAATCAGGCACAGCATCATCCCATTTTTGAAGACCAAAATTCAGGCTTTTTCCGAAAAAACGCCTTCCTTTTAAAATAAATTTTCATATTTGCAAAATCACAAGCAAAAAAACTACTTTTTATGAAGAAAAGGCTACTACTGATAAGCAATTCAACAAATTACGGCGAAGAATATCTTGGCTGGCCGCGGAAATTTATTGCAGATTTTATGCACTCAACAGGGGTAAAAGATATTTTATTCATCCCTTATGCGGGCGTAAATCTCTCTGACGAAAGCCTCGAAAAATCCTACGAAATTTATGAACAGAAAGTAAAAATGGTATTCGGAACACTGGGGCTGAACATCCACTCCATTCATCACGAAAAGTATCCGGTTGAAGCGGTGAAAAAGGCCAAGGCAATTGCTGTGGGTGGTGGAAACACGTTTCACCTTGTTTATGAGCTTCATCGTCATGCACTGATGGAACCCATCCGCCGAAGTGTATTGGAAGGCACATCCTACATGGGTTGGAGTGCTGGCGCCAATGTAGCCTGCCCGACCATGAAAACCACCAACGACATGCCCATCATCGAACCGGCAAGCCTCAATTGCCTGAATTTGGTGCCTTTTCAGATCAACCCACATTACTTAGATGCCCATCCTTCGGGGCATGGCGGCGAAACCCGTCAGCAGCGGATCGAAGAATTTCTGGTCATCAACCAGGAAGTGGCGGTTGCCGGACTTCGGGAAGCATCGTTGCTCTGGATTGAAAATGATACCATGAAACTTATGGGCGCCAAACCTCTCCGTCTGTTCCGCTACGGCAAAGAACCACAGGAATTTGCCCCGGGATCAGATTTGGGATTTTTGTGTGAATAGGGCTTATTTCTACCTTTGTCAAAAAGCACATTATGAAAAACATAACCGTTCCAATTGATGTCAATTCAGATTTTTTGGTGCTTTTAACGAATCAGAGCCAGAAATTTAGTCGCATTTTCAGACGACAATAGCCATGATGCTTTTCCTGGAAAGAAAACTCACCATTGGAAAAGCAATTCAGTTATCCGGATTAGCCCGTTTTGAATTTGAAAAGGCGCTTACCAAGAATAAAATTCCAGTATCTGTTTTAGATGTTGACCAGATAATAGCAGATGTGGGCAAAATAAATTAACATAAAAATAGGCTTACATGAAAACCGAAGCCAGATTTTGGATTTACCCACTAATCATTGCAGGAACATTATTATTACTTTCATTTAGTTGTAAGAAAGAGGACGAAACCATACCTTCTATACAATTTAACAATGATTTGACATACGGAACCATGACCGATCAGGACGGCAATACCTACAAAACCATAACTATTGGAACCCAAACCTGGATGGCTGAAAACCTGAAAACGACTAAATACCGAAATGGCGACCCTATCCCAAATGTTACCGATATTTCGGAATGGTATCATCTTACAACAGGTGCTTATTGTGATTATATCAACACACCAGGCAGTGATGTAACTTATGGGAAACTATACAATTGGCACACTGTTGCCGATAGCCGAAACATTGCCCCCACAGGCTGGCATGTACCCTCTGATGCCGAATGGGCAATTCTTATAGAATATTTGGGAGGTTCAGATGTTGCAGGTGGTAAACTAAAAGAAACAGGCACAACCCATTGGTACAATCCAACTACAGAAGCGACCAATGAAAGCGGTTTTACAGGTCTTCCGGGCGGTTCCGCGCCGCCGATGGTTCATTCGGCAGCATAGGCTACTACGGCTACTTCTGGAGTTCTTCCGAGACCTCTTCAACAAGCGCCTGGTACCGGCACCTGGCCTGTAACGACGCTTACGTTTACAGTTACGGCAGCGGTAAGGGTTATGGTTTTTCAGTTCGTTGTTTGAGGGATTATTAGACTATTAGTCTATTTGATTTTTTCTCACGAATTGTGAAACGGATTTTTAAAAATGATATTCCCAGGCCTTCCAAAAATTCAATTTTTCCGTAAGCCGGTTTTTTTGAAAATCATCAAAAATCCCCCTATTTCTGTTGTGCCCAATGTGCCTACTGTAGTTTAAATTCACCACAGTTGGTACAAAGGCCATGGTAGTTTCAACTTTAAATTGGAAATCCGCGTAAGTCCATCAAATACGCGTCATCAGCGTTCCACTTTAATTTGCCGGAATAGCTCCACTTTATTACTTCTACCATCATTTATCAAACTTGCATGGCTAAAAATAAGAATAATTGTTGTCCTTTAGAGAAACCATATTAACTTTGCCTCGTGTACAATAAACAGAAATTCAGAACTATCATCTTTTACAAGGACTATTTCCAGAACTTTTTTGAACGGCTAAACAAAAAAGTAAAAGCAAAAATAGTCTGGACCTTAGACTTGGTAGAAGACCTTCAACGAGTACCCGAAACTTATCTCAAATACATCGAGGACACTGATGGTCTTTACGAAATTAAGGTGCAGTTTGGGAGTGACATTTTCCGTATCTTTTGTTTTTTTGATGAGGGAAAGCTCGTTGTCTTGGCAAACGGCTTTCAAAAGAAAACACAAAAAACGCCAAAACAAGAAATAGAATTAGCATTAAAAATTAAGGCAGAATATGAAAACGAAAAATAATAACCTTATTACCCTAGAAGAGTTTAAGGAAAAGAACTACGGCAAACGCGGCACAAAACAGCGCGACGAATTGGAAGCAGGTTACGAAAACTTTAAAATCGGAGTGTTGTTGCACGAGGCAAGGCTTGAAAAAGGATTAACCCAGGAAGAATTGGCATCTAAAACCGGGACAACAAAATCCTACATTTCAAAAATTGAAAACAACATTAAGGAAGCGCGGATTTCGACACTTCAAAAAATTGTTGAGCTTGGACTTGGAGGGAAACTGGAACTTTCCATCAAACTTTGAAAACATTTCCAAAATAACAGACAATGAACCTCTGGGACAGCCGCTTTAGCGTAGAGCATTTTTTTTATGGCGCCGAGCCAAACATTTTTTTTGCAGAATATCTGAAAACCGTAAAATCTCCCGGAACACTTCTTCTTCCCGCCGAAGGTGAAGGGAGAAATGCCGTTTTTGCCGCAAAATCGGGTTGGGAAGTCGATGCTTTCGATAGCAGCAATGTTGCCCTGAAAAAAGCGCTCAATTTTGCTTCCCGCGAAAATGTCGCCATCAATTATTGCCTCTTCGATATTTCAGGGTTTGTGCCTGAACCTGAAAAATACGACCTGATTGCTCTGGTGTTTGTTCACTTGCCCGAAGAAATCAGAATTCCATTCCATCAAAAACTGGTGAAATCGCTCAAACCCGGTGGCACTATTCTCATCGAAGCTTTCGCCAAAGAGCAGATTACCAACAATACCGGCGGTCCAAAAGACATTAATATGCTCTACTCCACTGATATTTTAAAAGCAGATTTTTCAGACCTTTCCTTCAAAAAACTCATCCATGAGAAAGTATTTCTGGATGAAGGGCACCATTATGGCCAGGCAGAAGTAGTAAGGATGATTGCTGTGAGCGAAACCCCGTAAATAAGGACGTTTCAAGGCCTCACTCCCGTAAAAAACATGAAATCAAAATGTTATGATAAGGGGATTTCTCACATTAAAATCATGCTTCGCTGATTTTAATGTTCGAAATGACTGTTGGTTTTTTAAGGGTATTTGGGAAAAGGGGGCGCTTTGCGCCCCCTTTTCCCAAATCCCTATTCTAAATTACGCAACCGTCATTTCGATCCCAAAAGCCTGCCTGGCGACTGACAGGCGTGGCGCTTCGGGAGACGAATCTCCTCTTTTTTTTTTCAGGTTTTTATAAAAATGTGTCATTGGTAGCTATTGTATCATCATTGAACCATATTTCAACCTTCATCTTTTCTGTTTTTTTTCCGGTTCCATCATTGCGGAATGTACACTTTTTTCTAATTTTAACCTTCGATTTCAAAATATTAACCTGACAACGAAAGGAGACATCATGAAAAAAGTAAACCTTCTGGCAGCTTTCCTGGTCTTTACGCTTTCACTGAATGCGCAGACCTATATGGAAATTACCGACAATATGGAAATCCCGTCAAATTCATGGATCAAAATCCTGGGTGGCGAGTACCAATTCAGCGATGCACAATGGGATGGCGTGATTAAAATTGTTGGAAAGGAAAACATCATCCTCGATGGCGATAGTGTGCTGGTGCAGGGAACCAGTTTCCTGGGCTATATGATCGATATTCAGAATTCGAGCAATATTTTGATAAAAAACTTCGACCTGGTAAACAATTTCAAATATGCGGTGCGATGCCTCAACAGCGACCACATCGCCATCGAAGCCAACAACTTTTCCTACAACAAAAAAGACACCCTGGGCTGGATTCAGATTTGGACAGGTTATACCGCAGCGCTTGGAGGTGGTGTTCTGTTTTACAACTCCAATAACATAGATGTTCACGATAACCTGATGACCCAGCAAAACGATGGTGTTGCCCTTTACCAGTGCGATACAGCAATGATTTACAACAATGTGATGAACTGGAACTGCGGTTTTGGGGTACGCCTTAATTTTACTGACAACTGCTGGGTACACCACAACGACCTCTCACACGTTAACCGTGAAACCGACCCCAGCGATTGTGCCGCTATTCTGCTCATTGTGTCGAACCACAACCTGGTGGAATACAACGACCTGAGCTACTCCGGCGACGGGGTATTCCTTGGTCAGTATCAATATTCACAAATCCCCAACAACAACCAGTTTTACCATAATTATTGCGACTTTTCGCCACACAATGCCATCGAAGCCACCTTTGCTGACGGTAATATTTACAGGTATAACAGCTGCAACTACAGCATGTACGGGTTTTGGCTTGGGTATTCGTTCAATTCGTTCATCGACAGCAACGAGGTAATCGGTAACCAGACAACAGGCATCGCCATCGACCGGGGATTCGGCAACACATTGACGCGCAATATAATCAAAGAAAATCCTGTTGGCCTGGACCTTTGGGAGGGAGACAATATCTCAGGTTACGAAAACCAGTTTTCGCACGATTATTTTATTTACAACAACCTTTTTGAGGGTAATGATAAAGCCATCCAGGCTAAAAAAACTGAACACCTTGTGGCAAAAGACAATCATTTTCTGAACAACCGTTCCGATTTTTATTTTGAAGGCGATTCGTACAACGACACCATCACCAGCAACAAATTTGAAGGTACGGCTACTTTTTACCTCGAAAACCATTCAGCCGATGATATTTATGCTGTTGAAAACGATTTCATCTGGAACGATTCGGAACTAATTGAATGTAAAATATTTGATAAAACCGACCTGAGTTCAGTCGGGGAAGTAATATGGCAGCCCTCACAGCCTGGCATCGAGCCTTATTACGAAGAAATTCCGCCCGACGACATGGCCGAGCCACCCGCCCAGTGGTACGCCTATCCCGAAGCATGTTGGGGCTATGGCAGGCATGAACCCACCTATGTTGAATGGGATTACAACACAAAGAAAGTTGGCGAAGCCGCCATTCATCTGCATACCGCAAATGGCTGGGACATGGGCTTGATGTACCGTCCGGGCGATGGAAGCATCCCATCGTGGAACCTCACAAACCAGGATTCGCTGGTGCTCTGGATCAGGTCGGCCAACAGTTCGCCCTACGGTTTTCAGTATTGCCACATCCGGCTGGGAAACAGCTGCGGAGGCTATTTCAAATACACAGCTTCGGCATCATCAATTCTCAATCCCACCATTGGGCAGTGGAAATACTACAAAATCTCACTCATCGGTGGTGGTGGCTGGTCACGTTCAGTGGTTGGTGAGGTTGACCTTTCTGAAATTAGTTATGTGGAATTTCACGCCGACACCTGGGATCATGGCTTCGATTTGTGGCTGGATGGCGTCTCGTTCTCACCCTATGTTACAAGCATCAACGAAAAGATATCCGGAAATTCCGGCACTTTCAACCTTTCGCCAAATCCATGCTCCACCTTTTCCACCGCTACTTTTACACTTGATCAACCCGGAAATGTGAGCCTCGCTATTTACAACTGCAATGGTAGCCTGGTGCGGAATATTTCCGAAACCAACATGAATGAAGGCACTCACCAGTTTTTTCTCGATAGTTCAGGGTTGGAACCAGGCGTGTATTATGTCATCATAAAATCATCAGGGCTGGAACAGGTTAAAAAGATGGCGGTCATCAGGTAAATGCAGGAGTGCATTAACTGCAAATACCTATCCCGTTTTTTAAAAGTTCACGTTAGGGGTACCAGATTTTCGGTGTCGTGTTGGCTTTTAATTTTTAGCGAAATATCAAATCTGTTAAATGATTGCGAACAGGTTATGGGTTACTCATTTTGCCGAGAGATGAAAATCAGGATTCTCGGAATTCCAACCCAAGGCACAAAAAACAGGTCATTAATACCTGTAACGTTCAACACATCGGAACAATACATGGTTTGGTGATTGTTGTTGAGCAGGATGATCAGGCCAACCCGAAAAGAAATGCCGATTATTATCCTTGATTTAACAAAAATCATCAAACTGGTTTTACAATGCTGTGAATAAGGTTGTAATAGTGTTGAAATCTTTTAGAATATTGATTTTCAACATAAATGGTTTGTTGATAACATCTTCCCTCCCCTCCTAATTCATGTTCAGATTTTCCTTTTTTTTGTGACTGAAAAAGAAAATTATGCTTACGACCCAGATCATTGAAAAATTCCTGCAGAAAAAGGCATCTGAAATCGATCAGCACCGCGGCTATCAAATTTATCGCGATGGCGGCGTTCACAGCGTTAAATTTTCGAGAGACCAAAAAACTGTTTATGGATTTGTTGTGTGGAAAAATGTGAAATATTCGGTAACTGTGAGTAATTACAATAACCCGGATCTTAATGCAACCTGTTCGTGCAACACTGGCTGGTATCATGTTTGCCAGCACAGTGTAGCAGTGCTGATTCACCTCAAAACCAGCATCAGAATGGAAAATATTTCTCCCGAAATCGTCCGCATGGTGAACACACAAAGGCATTCGTCAGAGCCTCTGATCCTTGAGGGCATTGAATCTTCTGTTGACGATTTGATATATGAACTGGAAAACGCCACCGGAAGCGGAGGATACAACGAATTTGAAACTGAGAAAATTAATCTGGATAATCAGGGACTTATCTACACCATTCATGAAAGGTTTTTTCCGTCAAATAAGTTTATTGTAAAACTCTATGCCGAAGATGAAAAGCATTATTGTTTTTGTTCGTGCAACAACCGGGTGAAATTTACCTGCAGGCACGAAACCTATGTCTTGAAAAATTTTCTGAAAGCGGGTAAAAAAGGTTTGAAAGTTTTGAAACCAGGATATGCTGATCAGCTATATTATGTTGTTGGCCAGGAATATGCCATCCCCCAACAATACATTACCGAAAACAATGTTAAACTGGAACTTGATGACAAGCTGCAACCTCATGTGATGTTTGCCGGACAGCTCAAAGGACTGCTTCCTTCGTTCGATTATTCCAATAATTCATCACTTTTTTCTGCTTACATAAAAAGTATAAAAAAGGAAGAAGGTACAATACAAAAGCTCTTTAGCAATCCGGATGAAAATATCCTGCCAGGGTTTGTTTTTACATTCCAGGAGAGCATTGCTGGTTTCTATACCGAAAAAGTAACTCCGATAACCGGAAAGGCCAATAAAGATAACACCCGGTTGATCTCTAAATATGAAATGCTGTCAAACAATGAATTGTACAAACTCCGGCTAAGTGATGAGGAGCGTGAGGTAATCAGATTGGCAAACGAATTACCAGAAACCAGGATACCGGTTGGGTTAACACCCGATTCAAAAATCAATTTCGAAAAACCTGAATATTTTTATAAACATCGACTGATGATGCGGATTTTTACACTGCTGAATGGTTACCCAAACGTGTTTTTCCAACACCTTGATGTCGATGGTATCCGTAAACAGAACCTGACTGAAACTATTGTAAGTGACGCACCCCTTCAAATTAGTGCCCGCCTTGTTGCTGACGAACATTTCGTTAGTCTTGTGCCTGTATTAAAAATCGGAGACGAAACCCGGGATTTCCACATTGGTGACTTCATTATGCATTCCCCAATGATCTGGGAATATAAATCATGTCTTCATCTGGTGTGTGACATTTCCCAAATTATGCCAATGCTTTTTTTCAGTGCATGGCCTATGTTAAAAAGCCATGTTTCGCGAATGGCTGATTTTATGCAAAATATTGTATTCCCTTTTTCATCACGGTTCAACATTGATGTGGAAGGGCTGGAAAGCATCGAATTGAACGAGGTTTTTCTTACCCCAATGAAAAAACAGGTTTTTCTTTCCGAATCGGAGGGATTTATGCTGTTTAAACCCATGGTAGCCTACAGTCATAAAAAGGAGGTACTGGTGATGTCGGGTCATACACCTGTTGATTACCAGGAAGGTAAACTGACAGTATATCGCCGGCAAGAAGAGTTTGAAAGCGATTACATGGATTTCCTGCGTTCGTTGCATCCTGAGTTTGAGGGGCAGCAGCAAGAGGAAGCCCTGGCTTTGCCTTTGAATGAAATCATGAACAAACACTGGTTTTTCGATGCTTTTGAAGCTATGCAGGCCAAAAATGTTGAAGTACTTGGACTTCAATACCTGAAAAGCTTTAAATACTCACCCTACCGCGCAACAATACGCACCGGCATTTCATCGGGCATCGACTGGTTCGACCTCACAGTAGATATATCGTTTGGCGAATATGAAGTACCCCTGAAAACCATCCGGAAGCACATCATCGACAACGAAAAATACATTCGCCTGGGCGATGGTTCCATCGGGATTTTACCGGCAGAATGGATCGAAAAACTGAAAAAATATTTTAGGGTAGGCGAAATTGAAGGCGATAAACTGGTACTGTCAAAACTGCGGTTCAGCCTGATTGATGAACTGTTTGACCAGATTGATGATACTGCTGTTGCCCAGGAATTGGCCGAAAAGAGACAGCGGATTCAGAATTTTGAAAAAATTACCGAGGTAAAAAAACCATCTGCCATCAAAGCTCAACTCCGCGATTATCAAAAGGCAGGGCTCAACTGGCTGGGCTTCCTCAACGAAATGAAATGGGGCGGTATTCTGGCTGATGATATGGGGCTTGGTAAAACTGTCCAGGTACTTTCTTTTCTTGCCACTGTAAAGTCGGCGAAACCCAAAACCTCGCTGGTGGTTGTACCCACCACGCTCATTTTTAACTGGGAAAACGAGATTAAAAAGTTTTATCCGGCCATGAAGGTTCTTTTTTATTACAGCCCTAACCGCGATGAATCTTTACTACAATCCAATGATTATCAGTTGGTAATAACCACATACGGTATAATGATCAACGACATTGAACACCTGAAGGAAATAAAATTCAATTACATTATCCTTGACGAATCGCAGGCCATAAAAAATCCTTTATCGAAGCGCTACAAGGCTGCCTGCCTGCTTCAGGGCAAAAACCGGCTCACACTTACCGGCACTCCCATCGAAAACAACACCTTCGATCTGTACGCACAAATGAATTTTGTCAATCCGGGAATGTTAGGAAACCAAAAGTTTTTTAAAGAACAATATTCAAATCCTATTGACAAAGACCAGGACAACGGCCGTGCCAATGAGCTGCGGAAACTGGTAACACCATTTATTTTAAGGCGAACAAAGGAGCAGGTTGCTACTGAGCTTCCTCCTAAAACCGAAGATGTCATCTGGTGCAGTATGGAACACGACCAGTTCAGGATTTATGAGGAATACCGCGATAAATACAAATCTTATCTGCTAAATAAAATTGATGAAAATGGTTTGGAAAAAAGCAAAATGTTCGTTTTGGAAGGTTTGCTGAAACTCCGGCAGATATGCAACAGCCCCGAATTGCTGAAAGATGAAGAAGATAAAATAACTGATTCGGTGAAACTGGATGAGCTCATGCGTCAGATCAACGAAAAAACCGGGAATCACAAGATTGTGGTGTTTTCGCAATTTGTTAAGATGCTCAAAATTATCGAACGTGAACTGAAACGTGAAGGCCACGATTACGAATACTTTGACGGCAGTTCGGTACAAAAGCAACGTCGCGAAAGTGTAACCCGTTTTCAGGAAGACCCTAAATGCAGGCTTTTTCTCATCAGCCTCAAAGCAGGCGGAACGGGCATCAACCTCACCTCTGCAGATTATGTTTATATTTTCGACCCCTGGTGGAACCCGGCTGTCGAAAACCAGGCCATCGACCGCACCTACCGCATCGGCCAGGATAAAAAGGTGTTTGCCTACCGGATGATATGCAAAAACACGGTTGAAGAAAAAATTATGAAATACCAGGAGCGCAAAAAAGCCCTGGCCGCCGACATCAT
>CALFEP010000314.1 GCA_937950125.1 uncultured Bacteroidota bacterium | reverse complement strand
CCCTCAAAGCGCATGATTCATCATTGAAAGATTCTGGATTCGGGGCTTGCGTCCTCTTTACTGCTGACTGCTGACTGCTACCTGCTGACTCTAAAGGCCTCCATCCCCTCAAAGCGACTTTTGACTTATGACTTACAACTTTCGACTTTCGACTTTTGACTTTCGACTTTTGACTTACAACTTATCACTTCCCTCTCAGTACGCTCCGTTCCTCTTTCTCAGAAACCACTCAGCCGAAACCAGCAAAATAATCAGAACCAGCAGCCACACCGTATTCACAAGTTCGTTGTAACGCTTTTCGGCATAACTTACAGTTTTGATATCCTGACGGTCTTTTAAAAGAGTCGGAAAAATGTCCATCTGGTCAACAGATAACATTTTTCCATCATGCTTTTGAGCAATTTGAAAAAGTAGGTTATGGTCGGCAATGGTGTTGACGGCCTCGATGTTGATGGGTGAAACCGTAAACTGGCCTTCGTCGGTGTAAATTTTATCGCCAACCCGCACCCTGGCCGCAAACCGGTAGTTGTCAACCGGCAAAATTCCCGCATTCAGATGATAGGCGTTTGAGGTTTTGCCAAAAACAAAAGTGAAACTTTTGTCATCGCTGCTCGTTATGGTAAGTTCAACTTCCGGTTCATTTATCAGTTCATAACTTTGGTTGTAAACTTCTGCATCGAGCTCCACCTGTTCATTTTCCATGAAATTGGTTTTACATTTTACCTGAAAGAAACTTTTATCGATTTTAACCGACAAAAATTGGACAATTTTGGTAAACAGCTCATTGAACGCAAGATGGCTTCCGTTTTTCTGATAATCGGCCAAACGCCAACGCCAAATGCCTTCACCTGCAATTACCCCTGTTTTGCTTACCAGATTTTGGTTAAAAAGAACCAGCGGATAGCCCGTAATCACCGAACCAATCTGCTGAAAAAACAATGGGTTGGCCGAGTTAAGGGTTCTTATCTCGCCAAAAGGAGCCATCAGTGGGGGAAATATTTCAACAGCTTTTCGGGTTTCGGCGCTAATGGTAAACAATGCAAAATCTGTATTCAAAAATGGTAATGATTCGTTGTAGGAAGGCTTTTCGACAACTATCTGCACTCCTGCATTCAGGCTGTTGAAGCGGGCAAGCGAGGTTTGAGAACCAACAATATAAAGTAGCGGGATTTTGTTTTCGTTGGCGTCGGAAATGATTTTTGTCGCCGGGTTGTTCACAGCCGGAAGCTGGTGAAGGATAAGTAGGTCAAACTCCTTTACAGGCTTATCAAACATATCGATGCTGTACTGGCTCACTTCGTAGTTGAAATTGGTTTCGATAGCTTGCTTCATGGCAGCAATATCCGGGTGTGGCGATGCTGAAACAATGGCAATTTTCTGCCTGGCATCCAACACCTCAATAAAAATATCCTGCTGATTGTTGGCAGCGCTAATTTCGCCGGCAACGGGAGCAATTCTGACCTGATATCGCCTGAGACCGGCTTCTGTTGCGTCAAGCACCACATTCACCAATCCTGAAAAATTTTCAGAGGTAATGGTGATGCTTTTTTGAAAATAGACTTTGTTGCTGCTGCTCACCGTCACCGTTACCGGAAACCCATTGCAGCGGTTGGCGCCTACGACAATTTCGAGTGGAAAACTATTATTCAGAAATGCCATCCTGTTAAAATTCACCTTTTTAATAAAAACATCCTTGTGAATGGTCGTATCGCCCAAAGCCAGGGTATAAACCGGAAATTTAATCTTTTCGGAAGCATAAACCGGGTTGAAACCTTTGTTGTAAAGTCCGTCGCTGGCCAGAAGCATCGCCCCAACGTTCCGGTTCGAGTAGCGTGTAACCATATCGTCAAACAGGTTTGAAATATCGGTTTGCTTACCTGAATAGTTAAAATCGGTTACGTCGGTTACGATATCGGAAAACGAATAGGTTTTCACCTCATAATCACCGGAGAGTGTGTTTGCAAGCTGCTCAAAATTGCGGGGATACTGTTCAAGGTAAAAAGATGAATCTTTGCCGACCAGCAGTGAGCCTGAATTGTCGGTGGCCATGATGATAAGCGGCTTTTCGGAGGTTTTTATCACACTTTTCAGCAACGGTGATAATAGTAAAAAACTAATGATGGTAACTGCCAGGAATCTGAAAACCGCCATCAACCGCTTGATCCACAGTGCAAAATCACCTTCGGTATTTTTATAATAGAGCAAACCTGCGTAAATCAGGCCCGCTACGATGCAAAAAATGAAATACCAGGTTGGGTATTCAGTTACAATGTTCAAAATTTCCTCCCGGGTTGTTGAAAAACTACTTAATAAATTTGTGAATTATTAATGGATTACATTTTCATTCCGCCGCATACGCTCAAAACCTGTCCTGTGACATAGGACGAAAGGTCGCTGGCAAAGAAAACAGCAATATTGGCAACATCCTGAGGCTGGCCAGCCCGTTTGAGCGGAATTTGTTTTATCCAGCCTTCTTTTACTTCGGGGGTAAGTTTTTCGGTCATAGGCGTTTCGATAAATCCGGGTGCAATGGCGTTGCAGCGCACATTGCGCGAACCCAGTTCCTGTGCTATTGATTTGGTGAACCCAATAAGACCGGCTTTGGAAGCTGAATAGTTCGACTGTCCGGCATTACCTTCCAGACCAACCACCGAACTCATGTTGATGATGGAGCCGCTGCGTTGTTTGAGCATCACTTTCTGAACGGCTTTGGTCATGTTGAAAGCTGATTTGAGGTTGACTTTCATCACCAGGTCCCAATCGGCTTCGGTCATGCGCATCAAAAGCCCGTCGCGCGTAATACCGGCATTGTTAACCAAAATGTCGATCGTGCCAAAATCCTTTACCACGGCATCAATCAGTTGTTCCGAAGCTTCAAACGAACTTGCGTCGGAGGCATAACCTTTTGCCTTTACCCCGAAAGCCTGCAATTCCTGTTCAAGCTGTTCGGTGTCGGCATCGAGCCTCAAATCCGAAAAAGCCACATGAGCCCCTTCGCGGGCATACGCCAAAACAATGGCTTTTCCTATTCCACGTGCTGCACCTGTGACCAGTGCAATTTTGTTTTCAAGTAATTTCATGTCTGTCAGGTTTAAATTTTGCCCAAAAGTAATATTTTCAAGGTATACTGTTTTTAATCATAAAATGAGGTGAAAAGGTTGTCTTTTGGCGAATTTTACAACCCTTGTTTGCGATGCGCAGGCTGCCCGCTTGCTGGTTTCAGAATATAATTGTCAGGCAAGGTTTCCTCATCACTTAAAAAAAAGCCCTGATCAGATTTCTCTGGTCAAGGCTGTATGATAAAAACATAAGAATCAGTGAATTTTCAAATCCGAAAACATCTGACCATCCTTTAGCAGGCCAACCGCTTTTTGAAGTTCAGTGTCAAGTTCATTAATGATTTCAAAATAGGCATTTACATCCCACAAATTTCTGGCAATCATCGCTTTAATCTGCAATTTCAAATCCTTTACAGGATAATCGAATTTGTCGGTGCTTTCCTTTTTGATGCCTTCATCGATGGCGGTTTTCTCGAACTCGGCAAACATCTCGTCTGTTACTTCAAAACCACTTTTAAAGGTAGCAAGGGTTTTGAATTTATTTAACAATTTTTCACGGTTTTTGTCGAGATAACTCATCGTGTAGGTGTTAAAAATTCCTTTTCTCACCAGGTCGGTGTAGTAATCGGAGAATCGGGTTGAATCGACGGGGATAAAAACATCGGGCATAATGCCGCCGCCGCCATACACCGTGCGGCCATTGGGTGTATAATATTTAAGTGAGTCGGGAAAATGAATGCTGTCGGCACTTACAAGTTCACCATTTTCCACCCGCTTTTTGAAGTCTTTAAAATACTCTTCATTGCCCTCATCGTAGGGCTTCTGGATGCAACGCCCTGTTGGGGTGTGATAACGGGCAGTGGTGAGGCGAATCATGGAGCCATCGGGGAGCTTGTAGGGTCGCTGTACCAAGCCTTTCCCGAACGACCGGCGACCTACCACCAGACCACGGTCTAAATCCTGAACCGCACCTGAAACAATTTCGCTTGCGCTTGCGGATGACTCGTTGATGAGCACAATCAAACGGCCTTTCTCGAAATCGCCCAGCACAGTAGAATAAAAATCCTGACGCGGGCTTTTCAGCCCTTCGGTGTAAACAATCAATTTGTTTTCGCCAAGAAATTCATCGCTTAAACTCACCGCTACATCCAGGTAGCCACCAGTGTTGTTCCTCAAATCAAGGATAAGGTCTTTCATCCCTGTTTGTTTGAGTTTTTCGACCGATTCGCGGAATTCTTCCATCGAGGTGCGCGAAAACCTGGTGAGTTTTATGTAGCCAACTTCCTTGTCGGCCATGTAAGTGGCGTCTATGCTTGTCAACGGAATTTTATCGCGAACAATGTCAAAATCAATCAGTTTGGCCTTATTTCCTCTTTTAACAGAAACATTTACGGTGGTGCCCTTTTTACCCCGCAGCCTCTCCATAACGTACTGGTTATTAATCTTTTTACCTGTAGCTTCTTCCCCTTCAATTTTAATAATTTTATCACCGGCCAGAATACCAAGTTTGTCAGACGGCCCACCTGGTACAGGTGAAATGACCAGAATAGTATCGTTAAAAATTTGAAAAGTCACACCAATTCCTTCAAAACTCCCCTCCAATGGCTCATTCACCTTTTCAACCTCTTCTTTTGGAATATAGGCTGAATGCGGATCGAGTTCCTTCAACATTTCAACAATGGCAGTTTCAACCAGCTTTCCTGCATTGGTGCTGTCAACATAAGCAAAATCAATAATTTGCATAGCAGTAGTAAACTTTTGAACTGCCTCGCGCGGATCAGATTTCTGAGCATTCGACTGCACAAAACCCATCATAAAAAATGCAGTTACAATTACCGTCAGCTGCACTTTTGTGAATAATGTTTCAATTGTTCTTCTCATTTTGGTTATTTTTATCCGTTGGATATTTTTTACCTCAAAACGATGTTGAATTACAAATATTTTCACCCGAAAAAGCATTAACACTTTTTTGTAAACACTGACAATATTTTGATATCCGGCCAATGGCTTAATGTTTGATTGAACGAACTGAAACTAAAAATAATCACCTGATGAATTCGCAGGAAAGGATAAAAGTCATCGGAAGCCTCATTTTTCCAACCATTGTGGTTGTAATCATGTGGCTTGTTAAGGTAGCTGAACTGGTTTTTGACACCAGTTTTGCCACATGGGGTATTTTTCCCGGCAAACTTTCGGGATTGCCTGGTGTGCTTTTTTCACCGTTTATACATGGCAACATCGCCCATTTATCGGCCAACACAGTGCCCATTTGGGTGCTGGCTTCGGCACTCATTTTTTTTTATCGCGAAATTGCCTGGAAAGTGCTGCTGCTGGTTTATGTTGTAACAGGCATCTGGGTTTGGTCGTGGGCACGCGAATCGTACCACATCGGCATGAGCGGAATTATTTACGGTTTGGCTGCTTTCCTTTTTTTCAGCGGCATTTTCAGACGCGAAAGCCGGTTGATGGCGATTTCGTTTCTGGTAAGTTTTCTTTACGGAAGTTTGATCTGGGGAATTTTCCCTCAATTGTTTCCAAAAGAAAATATTTCGTGGGAATCGCACCTGATGGGGCTTGTCGCCGGATTAGCCATCGCTGTTTTCTACAGAAAGGAAGGCCCACAGCCAAAAAAATACAGCTGGGAATTTGAAGAGGATGACAATATTGCTGAAGATGACCCCAATGCCTACTGGAATCAACCCGCTAAAAAGAAAAAAGAAACTGAACCTTTGAAAATTAACTACATCTACAAGGATACAACCGCATCTCAAATATCTGATTCAGATGCAGTTAAAGATCCACCTGAAGAAATCAGATCATAAATTTCCTTCCTTTTTTCCATAAAAATGTAAATGAACAAATTTTTCTTTTCAAAAAATCAAGCCCCCTGCCCAAAAAGTTATCAACAATTTGAAATTTTTTATCAACAGCCAAAAGTTTACCGGACGCAAATGTGGGGTGTGTAAATCTTTTTAAACTAAAGGTTTAGAAAACTGCTTTTGAAAATATTTTTGTAAGTTAACAATTAATTAACCTGAAACCATGCTTGGTGAGGTAGTGTGAAATGCTGTCGTTTCAAAGTTTTTTTAGTTTTGCCCGCTTTTTTTTAGGACGAAGGTATTAACTTAAATTGACTGACTATGGATAACTTTACACATGACACTAAGATTAACTGCCTCATTTTCCAGAAAAACCTATCGCAACTCTCTGATATCAGGAAGAAAATCGACTATTCAGCCCGCCCGATAGAAAAATCAATATTTGCTGAGGAAATGGATGTATTGATTGAATCGATTCAAAAATGCCCGCAATACAACCATCTCAACCTCGACTGCCACAATTGCCGGATGGTAATCAACGCCCAGCGCAGGGCTGTTGACATGTACCTGGGTTTAAAGGTCACCGCCTGATAATGCCCGTATAATCGTCTATTTTTGAATGGTTTAACTACAAATTAATCCATTTTTGCCTGATCGCTTTCATCACCAGGTGGGCGGTATTGCGCGAATCGGTTTTGCTCAGTATGTTTGCCCGGTGCTTGTCAACCGTTCGTTTGCTGATAAAAAGCTGGTCGCTGATTTCCTGATTGGAAAAACCTTTGCAAATGAGTTCGAGTACTTCGAGCTCCCGCTCCGAAAGATCGATGCTTTTGGCGCCTAATGTTCCCGAATTCCGGAGATTTTTCACAACATTGTACAACAGCTCTTTCGAAAAGTAGTTTTCGCCCTGCATCACGGTATCAATGGCATCCTGCACCTCGCTGAGTTCAGAATTTTTGAGCAAAAACCCTTTCACGCCGGCATCAATCATTTTAAAATAATAATCCTCGTCGCCAAACATCGACAAGGCAATAATTTTCAACTCAGGAAAAAGCTCCAGCGCTCGTCGTGTGGCTGCAATTCCATCCATTCCGGGCATGTTGATGTCCATCAAAACAAGGTCGGGCTGGCTGGATGACAGCATATCGATAAATTCCCTGCCATCTTGTGCTTCTGAAATCACAATTTGCGGGTAGCACGACGAAAGCAACAATTTCAAACCATTGCGAAAAAGCGAATGATCGTCAACAATGGTAAGTGTAAAAGCATTCATGATATTAAATTTTAATTCGTATGGTTCCAATGATTCCCTCATCGGGCTGGCTTTCGATGGTAAAGTCGCCGTTTATGGATGAAATTCTCGACCGGATATTGTGCAAACCCATGCCCCCTTTGTTCGAAAGGAGTGTTTCCTCCAGATTAAACCCAATCCCATCGTCCTGAAAAAGTACCGTCAGATGTTGGTCTTCCAGGTCAAGGCCAATCAGAATTTTTGTAGCTTTTGCGTGTTTGATGGTGTTATTGATTAGCTCGCACACCGCCCTGTACAAAATAACCTCGATGTTGCTTTCAAACCGTTGTTCCTTCAGGTTTGTGCGGAATCCAATTTTTATTTTTCCGGTTTGTTCTATTTTTGATGCAAACGACCTGATGGCGCTGACAAGGCCAAAGTTGTCGAGAATATGTGGGCTGAGGTTGTTCGAGATTTCCTTGAGGCTGTTTATCGATTCATTCACAGAATAGATGGCGTTGTCGAGAATACTTTTGTGGGTATTTGCATTTTTTTCGGATGAAAGCGCCGAAACTGACATTTTCACTGAGGACAACAATGGTCCCAGCCCATCATGAAGGTCCTTGGCCAGCCGCTTTCGCTCTGACTCCTCCGTTAAAATGATAGCGTTCAGTACCCTTTTTTCACTTTGCAGACGGGCTTCTTCAATTTTTTTTAAATAATTGAATATTTTCCCAATAAAAAAAATCCCAACTACCATAAGTACCGAAATGATTACACCAAGCCAGCTGTTGACCACCATCATCGTTTCCGACAAGGTTTTATCGATAAATGGCAAAAACTCGAATACCCGGCGGATTGCCATAATCAAAAGACCAATCGAAATCAAAATCCAGCTTACGTTGTATTTGGTCACTTTAATAAGCCGGATGGCTAAAATGGTAGCAACCAGCTGAACGAAAACCGAAAAAATGATGGCAATGTTTGTTAACATATTGGATGATTTGAAGTTAGTTTAGTCGTAAGTCGTAAGTCGTAAGTGCCGAGGCAAAGCCTCGTGCATGCACGGGCAAAGCCCGGCATCGTAAGTCGTAAGTCGGCAGTCGGCAGTCGGCAGTAAGCAGTGTGAGTAATTTTCAGAAAGATCGATTTACCTCGAAATAATTTTCCTCTTATAGATGCGCAACACCGAACACCGAACACCGAACAACGAACAACGAACAACGAACAACGAACACGGAACAATGAACACGGAACATTAAACCTTTTTCTCGACCCTGATTCTTGCATCTACGGCCACAACCCTGTCGGCAGAGCCCAACAAAGGATTCAGGTCCATCTCCTTAATCTCTGGTGCAGCTGTAACCAGTGCCGAAAGATTTACAATGATGTTTGCAAAAATCTCTTCGCTGATGCCTTTTTGCCCGCGCACACCCTGAATAATTTTATAGCTTTTGAGGCTTCTGATCATAGCAAGCGCTTCGTCCACCGACAAAGGCGCCAGATCGGCAGCAACATCCCTGAGCACCTCAATAAAAATTCCTCCCATACCGCACAAAATCATGTGGCCAAACCTGGGTTCATATTTTGCACCTGCAAAAAGTTCGGTTCCTGTAAGCATGGGCTGAATGAGCACCGAGGTAGTTTCTGGAATTTTCATCATGCGTGCAAACTCCTTTTCAACCTGCACCTGGTCTTTCACATTTAAAACCACACCACCGACATCTGATTTATGAACGGGGCCAACCACCTTCATGACTACCGGAAAACCAAGTCTGACGGCTTCGTTCACAGCTTCGCCAGGCTCCGAAACCACTGCCTCGCCTGCCCTCGGAATACCGGCGGCATCTAACAGCCCCTGAACCTGCGATGGCTGCAAATAGCCGTTTTCACTGTCCTCGATGATCTTACGGATTTTCAATTCGTCGATGGCTGGCATCTTGATGGCTTCAGGCGCTGGTTTGTTGACCTTTGCAACCCTGCAAAGCGCATTTCCCAGGATGGCTTCATCCGGAAAGTTAACCCTTCCAAATGATAAAAATTCAGCCACTTCCTCTTTTGCTGTCAGGATGGATGGCAAAACCGGATATATTGGCTTTTTGCAAATTTTCATTTTTTCGTCAATCACGCGGTAAGCATCAAAAACCCTTGTTAGACCTGGTGTTCCGAAAATTACAACCATCCCGTCGATTTCATCAAAACTGTTTTCAACATAGTCGATTATGGTGGCCAATTGTTCGGCGGTGCCGGTAGCAAGGAAGTCGATGGGGTTGGCGGTTGATGAGCCGGGATAGAGTTGAGCCAACAATTCTTTGGCATGAACTCCGCTCAGGTGAGGAATTTTGAGGCCACCGTGGGATAGTGCATCTGTAAGCATCACTGCAGGGCCGCCAGCGTGGGTTATGATGGCAATATTTTTCCCTTTCAGCGGCGGGTGCATAAATACCGAAGCCACCGAAATCAGGTCTTCACGGCCGTAGCACCTTACAATTCCAGCTTTTCTGAAAAGGGCATCCACCGCCACATCAGGGCTTGCCAGTGCGCCGGTATGCGACGAAGCTGCACGGCTGCCCGCCTCTGACGAGCCCGCTTTCACCGCTGCTATCCTGCACCCCTTTCGGATAAGCGACGAAGCATGCAGCAGCAGTTTTTTGGGCTTGCTGATGTTTTCGATGTATAAAAGCTTGATTTTCGGGCTTTTTTCAGGGTCGAAGGTCGTGTCCATGTACTCAAGAATTTCTTCAACACCCATTTGTGCGCTGTTGCCAACAGAAAATACGCTGTTAAAAGTAAGCCCTTTGGGAATCGCCGATTCCATGATGAAAACTGCCGTTGCGCCCGACCCGGAAATAAAATCGATACCCTTTGGGTTGAGTTTTGGCGTCGGAAGTGTGAACACCCCGTTGTAAACCGGTGTCATCACGCCAATGCAGTTGGGGCCAATGAGTGAACCTTTCACACGGTTGACGGTATTCACCACCTCTTTTTCAATCTTTTTTCCCTCTTCACTTTCCTCGCTGAATCCGGCTGAAAGCACGATAAAAGCACGGGTGTTTTTTTCATCGGCCAACATTTCGACAACTGAAGGAACGTACCTGGCAGCAATGGCAATGATGGCCAGGTCAACAAAGGGTAAATGCCCCGGATCGGGGTAGCTGCGGATTCCCTGAACCAGAATCTCTTTGGGATTTGTGACGTACAGATCGCCCTTGAAACCCCCGTCGATGAGGTTTTTTAAAATTTTACCACCCGGTTTGGTGATGTCGTTTGACGCTCCTACAACTACAATGCTTTTTGGGTTGATCAACTGTTGGGTTACCATGAAAATATTTTTTATGTGTTAATTTTTAAAACAAACGAGCCTGATCAGGAAAAGCAGTTTTTGTTTTTAGATAAACCGTAACTCATTAAATTTAAACCTAACAGGTCTTTAAGACCTGTTAGGTTTTGTTTCAACAGGCTGATATTATTTCTTATTACAAAATGCCCTTTTTACCTGAAAATCAATTTTTTTGTCAATATCCGGCCATCCACTTTCAGGCTGCAAAAATAAATTCCGTCTGGCAATTTCAGGCCATTGGCGGTTAAGTTCCAGGAAATATGGTGCAGCCCTACGGAAAAATGTTTTGCCGTCACAGTTTCAATTTTGCCTCCACATTCATCCAAAATTTCAAGCCTGACCTGCGAAGGCTGAAGCAGATAAAACGAAAAGTCAACCTGATGGGTGGCCGGGTTTGGCGAGGGTTCGTAAAATACTGCATCCGGAAACGAAAGGTCATCTTTTGTGTTTACAACCAACTGGTTTTCGTAAGCGCCCATATCCACCGAGTTACCAAAAATCCGGGTATTTCCGGCCAGGTCGTATTGTTGAAACGAAAATCCGGGTATGCTGGTAGTGCCGGCATTCACGCACGGCGACTCGTTTTGAAGGGCAAAAGGGTAATCGCCTGATCCGGCAAAAAGCGGGTCGTCATCGATGTTGTTTTCATATTCTCCTGAAAATGCTGATCCTCCGGTTCCCTGAAAATTCTCCTTTCCACCCTGAATATCATTAAAATAAAAATTAGGTTGCGAAAGCAAATCCCACAGATAAACTTGACCACCGTACCCGGCATTTCCCCAGATGATGTTGTTGTATAGCACCGGAACCACCGAATCCTTGCAGTAAAAAGCTCCGGCGGCTCCCCAATTGTCAACAATGGTATTATTTACATAAGTGGGGCTGCAATTATTGGTCGATGTGCCCGAGCCAAAAAATGTTGCCCCGTTGTTAACCACAAGATTATTGGCAATAAAATGCCTGCACAGGGGAACATGCAAAATTCCCATACCACCGCCCAGGGCGCTGTAGTTGTTTTCGAAAACATTGTTGAAAACCGGCCCGTCAGTAAATCGGATGGTGAGGCCGCCGCCAATGCCGGTGGATGAATTTTGAAAAAATGTGTTTTTTTCGATTACCTGTTCGCCATAATCGGCACACAGGCCTCCGCCGTAGCCATAAAATGCAAAAACCTGCCCGGCGCGGTTCCACCTGAAAACATTCCGGGAAACAATAATATCCGCGTTTTCAAGGTAAACAGCACCTCCGTTGAAATAGGCATAGTTGTTTTGAAAAACGCACTGGCTTATCCTTACTTTATCCGTATTTCTTACGATTATGGCGCCTCCGTAGCCATGCACCGAATCAGCATTTACGGCTTTTCCAAACTCGAAATGGCAAAACTGAAATAAAATAGAATCCACCATTGGGTTTATTTCTTCGATCCAAATGCCTTTCCACCCGCCGTCGGGGATGGTATCGATGGAAAAACCCGTTGTATCAGCAGTTGTAAAAACAACCGGCGCCAGCGATGTACCCAGCGCTTTCAGGCTGCCACGGACGGTGAAATAATATTCTCCAAGAAAATTAACAATAACACCCGGCATGATCTGCAGGGATTCAGTTTCACGCAGATTGATGTTATCGGCAACATTTACTGTGTCCACCGACCAGATGCCCGAAACATTTCCCGAAACGGTCACCGATTCAGCCATCGAAAAATGAATTGATCCAACAAGAAACAGCAATATAAAAAAACTTGTAAACTTTTTCCTCATATTTCACTTAAATTATTACTAATGAATATCTTAAACTCAAAACAGTAAACACCAAATTGTTATTCCCGATCTGCAGTATCTTTTACGGGGTTTTTACGTTCGGCCCTTTTTTGCCTCTTTTCCTTTTTTTCTTTTTTCAACAAATCACCCACTTTATCGAATTCCTTTTTGTAAAAAACCCCTACTCCCTGGGTGTATGGTGCATTATCCTGCAACAGGGTGATGTCGTTGGTCCGGTTGAAGGCTTTCACCCTGAACCTGCCGTCATCGGTAATTTTGTATTCAACAAGTATGTCGCCAATCACATTTGAGGTATTCTGATTGGTTGAGTTGCCTCGTACACCAAAGTTTCCGTCAATCGAAAGCTTGTCATCAAACAATTGTGTCTGAAGTGCCACTTCGAGCTCTTCTTCCGACATTTCTGATCCGGGCTTGTAATTAATCCCAATGTCCACATCCTTACTGATTTTTGATAACCAGTTACTTAGCTGCTTCGACAGAAATTTAAATCCAGTTGCCTCAATTCCTGGACTGGAAGATGTGTAGCTGAAACTTCCGAGCACCAGAAGTGAAAGCATTTGTTGGCTCAGTGCCGACTGGTCGGTAGTATCGAGCGATGCATAAATAACCTGTTTTACATTTTCCTCAACGCTTGGAAAATCAATAGAAAAGCGGATATCGGGATTGAAAAGTTCGTTTTGTAAAAAAATATTGCACTCAACAGGAACCCTTGTATTTGCCATGGTTGAATCAGTCTGAAGCCTGAGGCCGGATAAGTCGGTTTTGATTTTATAAACTGCCCGTATGTCAACCGTTGCTTCATAAGGGTTGCCCGCCCAGGCAATGTGGCTTCCCTCCCTTATTTTAAAATTGCGGCCAATCAGTTTTTCAATGGTGAAGAAGAAGTCGCCCTCCCTGATCATGTAATCGCCGGTCATGGTAAAATCGCCCCGCGGGTTTATTCCCAGCCGCAGGTTGCCACCGCCTGTTCCTTCGATATAACCCATGTTGTAAGGCAAAAATATTTTCACCTCGGCTGACGGTGTAACTTCAAGGTCGAAGTTCATCATAAGTCCCTTCAGGTTAACTTTGTATGATTCCTGTTGCTTCTGTTCAACATTTTCGTTAGTTAGAAAAACGATGAAATTGTTGTCGCTCACGCTCAATTCTGACGAAATGGGAATCATGATGCGGGTTCCGTCTTCGGTTTTGGCTTTGATGTCCATTTTTACATCGTCGGGGGGGCCTTTTATGGTTATCTCTCCCGTCATCCGGGCGGTTCCGTAAAACAATCCGTTGTCGCGTGCAGTGGTGTTGAGGGCGATAAAATTTTCATTTTTGATAAAAAGGTCGAAGTTCAGGTTATCGAAATAATCATGGGTGATATTTCCGGTGCACTTAGCCGATTTTTGTCTGGTGTCGTATAGTGTGATGTCGTTGAGATTTATGATGTTTTCGGCAAACTGGACCGACCCGGCAGCCGAATACAACGTATTGAGGTATTTTATCAGAAATTGTGTGCGCATCAGGCTGACTTTCCCGGTCATGACAGGTTTTTGAAAACTTCCATAAATTTTGAGTGATCCGCTGGCAAGGCTTTCCCTCGAAATATCCACAAATTCCTCAACAAAAGGATTGAAAATGTGGGTAGAAAGGTTATTGAGTTTTGCATCGAAATCAAAATTCATGTCGTTGCCATAAGGATAATAATTGCCGTCAACATCCAAAATTACGCTTGTTCCCAGGTTACCTAGCCGGCTGACGTTCAAATCGACGGCCAGTGCCTCGATGGGGTTATTCCAGATGGTTTTTAGCGAAAGCGAGCCAAAATCGGCCCCATTGAAATAAAAATTGTCGAGGGTAAGGTTGGCCAGGAAATTGGGGACTGAATACAAATTCACCAACACCGCCTGTCCGTTCAGAACCCCGTTGATGTCGATGCCCTGATCAATAAATAGCCGGTCGATATGCGAAATGTCGAGGTTTTGGAAATTCATCTTCAGGCTGTCGCCTGGATGATGTGTGATGGCCCCATTTATATCCAACACTGAATTACCACTAAAAAAACCCATATCGCTGAAATAAAAACCTGAGGTGTCGGCCATAAAGCGGTTTTTGGGTTTAACCTCCCAGCGTACGCTGTCGAACAAAACATCAGTGCCTGTTATGCTTGAAATGATGCCGGGACCTTGAACAATCCGTGCAATTCCCTGCACGGCTCCCCTGTTTCTTTGCCGGTTGCTTAAGTCGTTCCAGGCAACTGCAAAAAGCAGTGAATCAGCACGCAGGGTGGTTTTTATCTGCAAGCTGTCGATGCCAATGCCTGTCGTATCGTTTTCTGAAGGTTCCTTTAGCAGAAGTTTACTAAATTCTACGGCAAAATTGAAAGCGCCAGCTTCGGAGGCTGACGAGAGCAGCACGTTGGTGGCTTTTATTCCCGAAAAGGAGATAAACCGTGAATTTCCATTGACAAAAAGCAGGCTTTCGGACGAATTGTAGTTACCTTCGAGGGTTGTATTGGGCGCCAGGCTAAGTTCGGGGATAAACAATTGGGTGATTGCAGTACTGTTTTTGATATCGATCCGGAAACTGACAAGCTGCTGCCCGATGTCAGCCGTGCCGGCGTGAATTCCGGAAGCCAGCAGTGTTGAGTACCTGGCAAGGTAATTTTTAACAGATCCTGCTATCTGGCTGAATTTGAACCTGCCACTGAAGGTTGCATCCACATAATCGCTTTCAAGTGTAAGTTTTCTGTTTTGTGTCTGTTCATCTTCAAAAGTATTGACAGTGAGCTCTTTCAGGAAATATTGGTGAAAACTATCGGTGTACCTGACGCTATCGATCCGGATGTTTCCGGCGAGGTTATCGAGGTTATTTCCTGAAAATCCGAAATTAAACACCGACGAAAATACCGACACCGAATCGTGGTCGGTAAGTTTTAACTGGTAAAGGTTGGCGTGGTTTACACGTGATGTGAAGTGAAACCTGGGCAGGGTCTTGTTCAGGTCGATCAAACCACTGAAAGTAAAATCGAGGTTTTGATCGTTCATGGCCACATTGCCTTCAAAAATTCGCTTATTCAGGTTACCGTCAAGCACTATATTCTGGTAGTTGTAACCTTTGAATCCTACTTCCCTGATGGTGCCTTTCATGGTTATGTCAAGCTTTTCCATGTTTATTCCGCTGCCATCCACATTCAGGAAAAAACTTGCACTGCCCAGGATTTTAGTCTGACCAAAAAGCTTTCCTACATCCAGGTTTGAGGCTTCCAACAGGCCTGAATAGGTTAATCCGCCGTCTTTTGCTGTTTTCAGCACAATATTGGTGTTCAGCCTCCCAATGCGGCTGGTAAATTGTGCTTTCGACACAAAATCGTTGTAAAACCCTGTAAATTTGCCTCTTACCCTCACCATTCCCAGTTCGTACAACAATGCCGGAACCGGAATATCGCCGGAGCCTGCCGGCAAAGCAAAGTTTTCGACATCGCCGGCGCTGGTTGTGAAGTTTTTAATATCGGCATGAATAAAAGTTTCGGTGATATCAGGAAGTCCGTTCATCCTGATATTTCCCTCATAAACAGTTTTTTGCCCGTATTTTATCTCAAGATTCCGCCCGTTGAAACTGGCAACGGTTCCACTTACGTCGCCTTTGATTTTTATCAAATCGTTCATGCTGAACATGATCGGGGCAAAATAACCGATATCGCTCATTTGCAGCTCGGTTTGCCTGAACTTTCCATTGATCCTGATTTTTTCAAGAAAGTCGTTGAAATCGGCAAGATGGTCGTAGCCAAAACTGAAATCGAGATCGAGTGTCGAATTGTTTACACAGGCTTTCAGGCCTTCGACGCCCAGACCGTCAGGGCTGAAACGTGCATCTCCCGAAAATTCGCGGATATCGAAACCGCTTTTCTCGATTAGCGTCAGCGATTTAATTCCTGCCCTTATCGTATCACCTTCAAAACGGATATCGTTTGCCTGAAAATTGATGTTTTCGAGGCTGATGTCGTCAAAATCGATGCCTGGACCGGGCGTACGGTCATCCACATTTTCGTAAACAAATTTTGCATTCAGCAGCCTGAGGTTGTCAAGCTCGATGATCCAGCGTGATGGTTTTTTATTGGCAACAAGGGTATCAGGTTCATTTTCAGTAGCAAAATGTTTCAGAAAATACCACAGGTTGTCGCCTTCGGCGCCATGATATTTTACAATCGAAAATGTTAATCCTTCAATTTCGAGATGATGCAGGTTGATTATTTTTTTAATCCGGCTGTACCAGCCATATCCGGCAGACAGTTTTTCTATTTTTATCAGCTCATTTCCAATATAATCGTCAACCTGAAGGTTGCTGATGAGAAAATTGCCGGTAAGCGAAAAACTCACTTTTTCGATACTGACCCTGGAACCTGTTTTCTCGGAAAGGTTTTGTGCAATGACCTTGACCATTGCAGTTTGAATATCAGGGTTTTTTAATAGCATGATCAACACCAGCGGCACCGAAATAAGCGCTGTGAAAACAAAAAGGGCTATATGAAGTATTTTTTTTAAAATATCAGATGCTTTTTTAATTATTCTTCCGGCGCCTCGTTTTCCAATCCATCCAACAAAGGCAGCTTAACCGGAATTTCACAAATAAACTTTCAAAAGACAAAAATATGATATGTTTTTGGTAAATTCGCAAAGTAAAATTTTCGATGCTACAGCTAATAAAAATCAAATCAGACATGAAAAAACTTTGTAACCGGATTTTCCATTTTTCCACCAAAAAACCCTTTTGGCTGACGGGTATTTTGGCGATGACCACGATGATGAGCCTTGCCCAGATTACCATTACCACCAATGATATGCCTTCCACCGGAGACACCATCAGGAAAAGTACTGCACTAAATCCCAGCGGAACCGATTATACTCTGACCGGCGCGGGCTATAGCTGGGATTTTACTGAACTTTTAACCATAAGCCAGACCGTTGACACCTTTGTTAGTGTAAGCTCGGTGCCGCTTTGGTACCAAATTGTTTTCATCCCAAATTTTATTGCCAATCTTGCGCAAAAATACCCCGAAATCGACACCATACCCGAATTCCAGGTTGTTGATCCATACCGGTTTTTCAAAAATTCCAGTTCATCGTTCAACGATGTGGGTTTTGCATTTACAATAAACGAAATTCCAATTCCCCTGAAATATAATACTCCCGATGTATTGTACAAATTTCCAATGAATTACGGCAATGTTGATTCGAGTTTTTCAGGGATTGAGTTCAGCATTCCTGACATTGGCTACATTGGGATCGACCGCAAACGCGTAAACCATGTGGATGGCTGGGGAACCCTTACCACGCCTTATGGAACGCACAATGTGCTCCGGTTGAAATCGACAGTTACCGAAAACGACACCATTTACATCGATTCTATTCAGTTTGGGACCAGCATCAACCGGCTCTACACCGAATACAAATGGCTTGGCAGCGGTTTTGGCGAGCCTTTGCTGCAGGTTTACGAGGAAGGGCCACTGGCAACTTATACCTTCATCGACTCCATCCGCGACCCACTGCTTGTGGTAAACCCAGCTTTCCCTTACAAAACTGAGTTCGTCGTCATCCCAAACCCGCTTCAATCAAGCGGTTCAGTATATTTTGCCCAACCTTCGGCTGGAAAGGTTAAAATTTCGGTGCTACATGTTACCGGAACCGAAGCTGCCATTGTTTACGATGGATTTTTGCCGGAAGGCGAGCACCGGATAACACTCGATCAATCCATTCAGAAATTACATAAAGGGCTGTATATTTTGCAGTTGCAAAATGAATTTCGTGTATTAACACAAAAAATGATCATTCAGTAACCCACATTTTACCCGATGAATTTTGTTGTTTACAAATCGTCAGCCGGATCGGGGAAAACCCACACGCTGGTAAAGGAATACTTGAAACTGATCATTGCCAATCCCGAAAGTTTTCGCAACATCCTGGCAATAACTTTTACCAACAAAGCCGCCAACGAAATGAAGGAGCGGATTTTGAACTATCTTGGAAAATTATCAGCCTACCCCTTTGAAAACCAGACAGCTTTAACCAGCGACCTCATCAGTAGTTTTACAAAAGAGTTGCAGTTATCCGAAAAACAGATTTCGGAACGAGCATCAATAGGCCTGACGCTCATTCTGCACAATTATTCAAATTTTGCGGTATGCACCATCGACAGTTTTGTTCACAAACTGGTGCGAAGTTTTGCCTACGATTTGCACCTGCCGCTCAATTTTGATGTAGAACTGGACACCGGTAAACTCATCAGCAAATCCATCGACCTGCTTATCAGCAAAGTAGGCAGCGACGCGAAACTTACCAAAATCCTGGTGCAGTTTATTTCCACAAAAATGGATGACGAAAAAAGCTGGAATATCGAGCGGGAATTGGCTGAATTTGCCGCAAGGCTGTTGGCCGAAGACAGCCTGACCGCCATCAGGAAACTCGAAAACCTGGATGTTGAGGATTTTGTAAACATCAGCGGAAAACTGAACCAGTTTATAAAAAACTTTGATAACCACCTTAAAACAAAAGGTGCTGAAGCTTCGCAACTTATTGAAAAAAAACACATTGACGTCGATTCATTTTACCAGGCAAAAAACGGAATCGGCAGATACTTTAAAAAACTCGCATCCGGAAAATGGGACAAACCAACGCCCAACAGTTACGTAAATACCACCATTGCTGAAAATAAATGGACTTCTGCGAAATGCCCGCCTAACGTAAGTACAGCCATTCATGCCATTGCAGACGATTTAAAAAACATTTACAACCAGATTCAGGAGAAAATTGAACACGATCTTCCTGTTTACAACCTTTGCCTGCTGATTGCCCGAAACATTTATCCCATTGCCCTTTTGAACGAAATTCAGAAAGTGATGGACGAATTTCGGGCAAACGAAAACATTGTTCATATTTCGGAATTCAACAAACGGATTTCGGACATCGTAACCGGCGAGCCCGCTCCTTTCATTTACGAAAGGATTGGAGAAAAATACAAGCATTTTCTGTTGGACGAATTTCAGGACACTTCGATTCTTCAATGGCAAAACATGCTGCCACTGTTGGAAAATTCATTGAGCAGCAACCACTTTAACCTGATTGTGGGCGATGGCAAACAATCGATTTACCGCTGGCGCAACGGTGAAGTAGAACAATTTGCCAGTTTGCCGGCAATTTTCCAACGTGGCGACGACCCGGTGAATATTGCCCGCGAAAACATGTTGAAAAATCATTACCAACAAGAAGTTCTGAAGTACAATTATCGTTCGAAATACGAAATTGTGAATTTCAACAATTCGTTTTTTACTTACGTAAAAACACTGTTAAACAATGACTTGCAAAGTATTTACGACGATGTGGTTCAGATTGGTGACAGCAAAAAACCCGGTGGCCTGGTACAAATTGAATTTCTGAAAAAGAAGGAACTTGAAGACGATTTTGTTGATCACGAACTGGAACGGATTACGGAAATCATAACTTCAAAACTGGCTGATTACCAACTAAGCAGCATTGCCGTTCTGGTAAGGCGCAACGACGATGGCAGCAAGGTTGCCGCCTGGCTGATGCAAAAAGGGATTAATGTTGTTTCGTCGGAAGCATTGCTCATATCTTCCAACCCGGAAGTGAATTTTATCGTGTCCTGCATCAGGTTGATAATCCGCCCGAACGACAGTATTTCACTGACCGAAATTTTGCAGTACCTTACCGAAACACGGCAATTCAGTTATCAGTCGCTGGATGAAGCGCTTGCAGGAATATGGCAGACTGCAGTAAGTAAAAAAGCGGGTGTAGATTTTGGTGAGATATTAAAATCCGTTCATCCGGGAAAGAATTTTGAATGGCTGAAAATGCTCAACCTGGTTGATCTTGTGGATGAAATGATCAGGATTTTTAAATTGAACCAGGGTGGTAAAAACCTGTTTTTGAGGTTTTTTCAGGATTTGGTACTCGATTATGTCGAAAAATACAACGACGGATTGTCCGATTTCCTGAACTTTTGGGAAACCAAAGGAGTATGGGAATCCATCGTTATTCCCAAAGGCATTGATGCCGTGAATGTTATGACCATTCACAAAGCCAAGGGGCTCGAATTTCCGATAGTAATTTATCCCTTCGCACAAAACCAGTCGAAACCATCGCTGAAGAACCTTTGGATTGATCCGGAAATTGAGGAAATTCCCGAACTGCGGACTGCCCTTGTGAGTGTTACCAAACCTTTGCAGGAGACGGCTTTTGGGCATGTTTATGATAAAGAAATCAATAAATCGTTTCTCGACCTTGTCAATCTGTTGTACGTTGTAATGACCCGCCCCACCGAAAGGCTTTACATCTTAACCAACGACAAAACCGCAGAAAAGACGAACGAAAAAACCGGAGAAACCAAATCAGCATGGACGGTTGCGACCCCATTTCCCGATGCTGCCGACCTTTATTACAACTTTTTGGTTTCACAGGGAGAGTGGCAATCCGAAAAAAGCATTTATACCTTTGGCAATCAAGAGGACAAACCGGATTCAAAACTGGTGGAAAAACAAGAAAATCAGGTTACTGAAACCGAAACATTTGCAACGGCGCACTGGGATGAATTGATAACCCTGAGCCGGAGGGCGCCGAAGGTGTGGGATGTGGAAAATCCTGAAAGAAACCGCCGGTGGGGCAATCTGGTTCACAACATAATGGCTGAAATTGTAACTGAAACCGACATACTGCCTGCCATAAACCGCGCCATTGCGGCTGGTCAGCTGGCGCCCGATCAAAAGGAGCATTTGCAACAGTCCATCGCAAGCATTATTTCCAATCCACTGATCAGCAGTTATTTTTCGGAAACTGTCGAAGTAAAAAACGAGCAGGATATTCTATTGGCCGATGGTTCCATCCACCGCCCTGACAGGCTGGTTTTTGCTGAAAACAAAACCGTTATCATCGACTACAAAACAGGGCAGGAAGAAGATTTCCATAAAAACCAGCTTCAGAAATACGAAGAAACCCTTCGCGAAATGAACTACCCGAACATCGAAAAATACCTGGTTTATCTGGATGAAGCGAGGGTGGCGAGGGTGTGATAAAAAAAGCCTCTCCTTCAAATACAGAGAGGCTTTTGTCTTACCGGTGCCGGCACAAGACCTAAGGTCTTGAAGACCTGTTAGGCCTTCGTTTCCAGTCTATTGCAGCACCAGCTTTTTCACTAATTGTAATCCTCCAATATTTATTTTCAGGTAGTAAATTCCTTTTGGGTGCGTTGAAAGATCAATCGTGAAAGGGTTTTGCCCTGAAATTCCTTCCAGAATCCACGCTCCGTAAGCGCCCGTAACTTCCCATTTTACGTCAGAAACCTGCTCACTCAGGCTGATGTTGAAAACAGAAGTGGACGGGTTTGGATACACCGAAATAGCAATTTGGCTTTCGCCAAAATTACCAGTTCCCGTGGTTTTCAGGCTTTTGATGGCCGAAAGTCCGTTTTGAACAAATTTTCCGGCGTTTGGCAAATTCAGGTCGTATTCAGCTTCTGCTAAAAATTCGTCTCCTGTTTCAGGATTCAGGATTTTGATGATGAAAATTTCGCCTTCCTGAAAGCCACTGGTTTGCGCTATTACCGGGTCTTGGCCAAAGGCACTGAGGCAGTGGGTTTCATCGCTTGCTGGCGAAAGGCTGTGGCACGTTCCAGCCTGGTCGAAGATGCCGATGACGCTGCCTGGTTCAAGTTCTTTCAAAGCTTCCGGCCTCACGGCGATGGTGTGTGAGGAGGGTGTTGGAGTTACGGTTACCGAACCTAACCCTGACAGGGTTTGAAACCCTGTCAGGGTTGGTAAATCCGTCAGGTTTTCCGTTTTCTCACACCCCCCAAAAGTCACCTCCACTTCCCCCGAAGTCCTTACAAAATACGCCTTCCCGGGATGCAACGCCCCGATAGTGTTGATATTCATGGCCGGCCAGTAAACGCCCCAACCGGCAACATCTTTCACAATATCCAGATTTGCTGCAACTGGCGCAAACAACCCGGCAACCTCAACATCGCACTTCGAAAGCACCGGCAACAGGCTCCAACCCTGAGCCAGCGCCAGGGTGTATTCACCGGGTGACTTCAAGTCACCCGGTGAATGAATCCTGGTGCCGGTTAATGTAACCTCAAAGCCATTTGCAGCCTTCACCTGGTAACCCGTGTGGTAATCCCAGTTGCCGATGGTGTTGATGTATTCGGTCGGATAATAAACACCTTCCAGCGATGCCAGAATGATGAAATCGCTCTGGTAGGGTGCAAAAATCCCTTCCACGCCTTTGTTCATCGGGTCGAGGAAGCTCGAAATGCCGCTCCACCCGGCGGGAATATTCAGGATTTGCTGAAGGTAGAAGTTGTACGGTTGCTGGAATCCCTGGGTGAGGATAACCCCACCACCCGTAAAGGTTTCGGTAACCGGCTCGCCTAATGTCCAGCTTAGGGAGAGGTTTTCACCTTCATAGTAGCCACCGGAAGTGGCGATGACTTGTTGTGCTTTTGCCTGGAATGAAGGTAAGGCAAAGGTTATTATGAATAAAAAACGTAGTATCTTTTTCATATTTATTGGTCAATTTGTCATTTTCAAAACAATTTCTTTTAAAAATTTACTTTTGGCTTCACATAGATTTGAACTTTAAAAAGGTGAAACCTTAAAACCAAAATCAATTATTCAATTGGGCTATACCCAAAACTAATCTTAATCCTTCAGGCAACGCAGGGAGTAGCCGTAGGACCTGTTGTTTTGGCCAATGCTGCAAGAGCCGCTATGGAAAGGCAGTAACCAGCCAGCCAGTTCGTTGAACTGCGTACTGCTCCAATAGTAGCCGGCGTACCCGCGATTGTAGAGCAGACCATCGCTCCAATAGAGGTCGCCGGCAGCATGAAGCCTTAATTCAGAATCCCAAGGTCCATTCCAGTTTGTCCAATTTCCCCAAGCATCAACATTTGTCCATTCAGTTTTGGTTGGAATACGCCATCCACTTCCTAACTCAATGGAACATGGGTCATTGGCAGGCAACCAGTCGCTATTTTCATTTATAGATGTAATCCATGGTGTGTTTGGAGTACGTGTTGTCCCATCATGCTTGTAACCCTGTTTACGGTTAAACTGCCAGTACCATCCAGATGATGCTTCGGTGGCATCGTTAACTGCTGTCGCTTGGTTGGCCGCACCAAGATTCTGGGAAATCCAGCACTTGCCTGGCTCACCGGTAATATTACTCACGATATCATAAGTGACCGTTTTATTTACAGGTGCAACTGCACCAGCTATATGGTTTATAGTGATAGATGCACTGCAAGGCTGACTTGTTGTAAAACTTACCTCATTACCATAGACTATACCAATGCTATTTGTAGCATAAGCCCTTGCAAAATACAAAGTATTTGGAGTAAGATTGTAAAAATTACTAATAAATTCACCTTTTCCAGTACCGTCGATTGTGTGGTAATCGGCGGTTGTAGGATTTGATAATGTATTCCAGCAAATCCCCCGGGCTATAATTGAAGATCCGCCATCAGAAGTTATATTACCCCCACTAACTGCTGATGTTTGGGCAATTAAAGAAATTGCTGTTGTAGCAATAGTTGGAAGTACCGCATTTTCAAGGGTTGTAAAAGTAACTTCATCTCCATAAGCAGTCCCAACCCTGTTTGTTGCGAATGCTCTCACAAAATATTGAGTATTTGCCTGAAGCACGGTAAGATTGCTTGTGAATACGCCAGTTCCATAGCCGTTAAAAGTATGATTATTTGCAATAGTTGGGTTTATAACATTGCTCCAGCAAATACCCCTTGCTGTAACAATTGCCCCACCATCATTAGTTACTTCACCCCCCCCTGATGCTGTATTTAATAATATGTTTGAAATAGCTGCTGTTGTTACTGTGGGAAGGGTAGCCTGAGAATATGAAATTGAATCAGTAAGGCATCTTACAGATGAACCATAGGCTTTATTTGCTTCTCCAACTTGACACTGATAGCTATAGCTGTCCATACTTAATAGTTTTGCGGCAATATTCCAATCTTGCGAGCTACTCCAGTACATCCCAGTATGCCCATCTCCTCGTGAATGAAGTTGTCCATTATCATTAAAATGAAGGTATCCTGCAGTATGTAATTTCAGATTGCTGTTATAGGCATCGTTGTAGTTATTCCAACCACCAATATTATCTACATTAAACCACTCGGTCTGAGTTGGCAGGCGCCAGTTGGCACTTAACAAATTTGCACAAGGATCATTTGATTGCAACCAATCGGAGTTTTCATCAATAGAAGATATCCATGTTGTATTCGGTATTCTGGATACTCCATCATGCATATAACCCTGCTTCCTGTTAAATTGCCAGTACCAACCTGCCGAGGCCTCTGTAACGTCAATTGCCGAAGCTGCCTGATGATTTGCTCCAAGATTTTGGGAAATCCAGCATTTTGAGGTTTCGCCAGGAATATTAGTCACAGTTCCATAATAAACTGTTTTAGAAACAGGAGCAATGATCCCTGAAGTATGATTGACTTTGAACTGATTACCACACGTAAAACAAGGAGGTGTGGTCTGAATCATGGTAACAGGCAATGAGATTCCACAAGAATTGTACGCCCAAACATACCGGGTAAAGGTCGTACTGCATTCAAGACCAACCTCTGTAAATGATGTATTTGATCCCATATCAATAGCAGTACTATTATCATTAAGGGTATTCCATTTATAGCCAGTTGCCCCAGCAACAATATTCCAGTACCAATGAATCTGATTTTCCTTTGCAAAATGAGAGCCAGAGGTTGGAGTATTAACATTGCAGGATGCATCTGGTAAATATATCCTCCAAATCCCATTTTTATAAATGCTAATTGCCCCGTTTGAGCTACAATTTGTACAAAACACCATAAGCCCTTCAGCAGGATTCTGAATAGCATCACGCTGTTCATAGGTCATTCGTGGGGGAAGGAACCCTTTTGATGTTGATGAAACATCCAATTCTGCAGAATTATCGGGGTCATTAAGACCAATCCCAATACTTCCATCCAAGTAATAAATATCATCTTCATTTACCTTCCACCGATTATCAAAACTTTTTTCTGCAAAAAGAGCATATGGCACCGAAAGCAACTGCGAAACGCCCATTAACTGGTAATTTGTTCCACCAGTTTCATCCATTTCCACTTTTAAAAAATAGTTGGCAATCCCCCAATTAATGTCTTGAAAACTGCCTGCTAAAACTTCATCCGGATTTCCGATTTCCAGATCGAAAAGTCCCAAACCGTTGGTAGTGGTTTCGTGCCGCTCGCTGTAAACCAACTCACCAGAGGCTTCTCCAGAAAGGATTGAGATTTTAACCGCAATTTGCTGGTTTTCTAAAGGTACACCGCTTACATCCCGCGCCACCGCCTGGTATTTAAAGGCCTGTGGAGCCTGCGCAAAGGTTACGGCCGCAAAGAGAAGCAGCCCAAAGAGTAAAGAAATGTTTTTCATAGAACGAAGGTTTTTATTGTTGCCCTCAGCTCCCTAACAGGCATTCGGTTAATTACATAAAAAAAGCGTGGGAACTGTAACCTATCCGAATCTGAGGTATCGCCAAACACCTTCCAGTCAAATAAGAACAGCCCACGCCTGAGGCGTGAGCGTGTTACTTATTACTCCTGACTGGAATAGAAAATTGGCGATTTTCAGATTCAAGAATAAAAGCTAACGCTTTTTATTTTAATATTTTAGTACGGTTTTGTCATTGGTAATTGTTGTTTAAAGATTTTGTTTACAAAGTCCAGTTTTCAATTTTCAAGTTTGGAATCCTGCCAAAGTGCTTTTCATTATTGGTTACAAGCATCAAATCATTTTCAATGGCAACACCAGCAATTAACAAATCAATATCATCAACAATATTTCCTGCCTGCCGCAGATCTGCGTATAATTCGGCTGAAATTTTTGCAGATTTTTCAGTCAATGGAATTACGCTGTTTTCATTAACAAACTTCTCAAAATCCTGTAATTGCCTGAAAGCCTTTTTTGCTAATAAACCACTTACAATTTCGTAGTAGGTGATAATACTAATCTCAATCGAATCGAAAAAATTAAGGTACGATTCAAAGTGCTTGATTACAATTATGTTACCCTTAAAATAATAGGATAAAATGTCGGTATCAATCAGCGCTCTTTTCATCGTTTCTTCTTTTGTTTTCCTGTCTTCTGGTAATCAGTTCGTTGGTAAATTGTCTGAATACTTCATCATCCAGGTCTTTCCATGATCCGGCATACGACAAAATCTTTTTCTTTTTGGTGTTTTGAGATTCCAGCATTTTCAAATATTTTTCAACTTCCGTTAACTGCTCCACCGGAATTCGGTTAATTCTTTTAAGAATCTTATCTCTTATTTTTGTTTCTGTTATCATTTCCTTTTGTTTTAATTGAATTATTCAGCAAATTTATCCTTTTGAAAGAATAAAAGCCAACGCTTTCTATTTTAACATTTTAATACGTTTATGTCATAGGTAAATTATCATTTTCAGTTATTCTTTTTTTAATTGTCATTCGTTGATATTCCTGTTTTAATTTCTGGTTTTAATGATGCGAATTGTGGTTTCTGTTACTACTGTAAAATTGTCAATGAGGTCTGAGAGATTTGTGTTCAGGAGTTTTTCCAAAACTTCAATTTTATGCCGGCTTCTTTCGTTGGATAATCGCAGTAAGATGATTCCTTTATGATTCAGGTTCTGTTTAAAAACCATATCTCCGAAGTCGTTGTCATTTGTAATGATAATACAGCCATTTTTGATTGCCATTGCGAGGATGTCTGTGTCTTTACTGCCCCGAAAAGCATTAAAAATGGAAATAGTTTCAAAACCATTTGAGTTTAACCATTCCGCAATGGCAGGGCCTGTACACTCATCTACAATAAATTTTGGATATCCAGGCACGGTTACATCGTTTTTTGAGTAAGTGGAATGAAGACACTGTTATCGAGCGTAGTCGAAGCAAACAGCAGGCAAGCCTGAATATCTTTGTAATTTATTGTTGAATACTCCGATAGTATTTCATCAAAATTTGCTCCCGATGCTAACAAGCCTAAAATATATTGCACCGAAAGCCGTGTTCCTTTTATTACAGGTTTTCCGGCTAAAATGCCGGGATTGATTTCTATCCTGTTAAGAAGTAGTTCTGGTTTCATAATTACATTTCTTGTCTTTGTTTCTGCTGTTGTTTTCCTGTCTTTTGATTTAGTTTTAAGGCAAATTTCCTAAATTTTTTTTAGGACTGAAAGCTAACGCTTTCTATTTTAATATTTTAGTATGGTTATGTCATTGTTTTTGTGTTGTTTAAAATCATTTACAGGTTTTCAATTTCTTCTTTTGACAGGCCGGTTTTCTGCATAATAATTTCAATGGATATTCCGGCATCTTTCAGAGTTTTGGCTAATTCAAGAATGATTTCGTCTTTTTTGTTGCTTCGTTCTTTTTCTTCATTTAAGGCTTTGTCTTTTTCTATAATGGTTTTGTCTCTTTTATCAATTCCTTCTTTCAAAAAGGTAATCTCATTGGCGTTATCAATCAACACCTTCAAAATTTCATCTTCGGCATGAAGTTGCTCTTCCAGATTTGGATTGTTTGAGTCGGCTGCCTGCAGGCGTTTTATCACCCTGTCCAAAAAACCGGGGAAAAACCTGCGAATCAGCCTTAACCGGTGCTCGTTGTTTTTCACTTTCGACTTCTGATCGAAAAGTTTTAAAAGTATAAACAGTTTCTCTTTGTATTCATCATTCCTGTAATCGCTTTCGCTGATGTTTTGAAGGTTTGGCAATTGAACCACCAGCATATCGAAACTGAGGTTATCAATAAACTCGTTGGCTTTTTCGAGCGGCTTGTTCTTAAAAACGCCGGTTTTTATCCGGTTTATCTTGATTAGTAAGTCGTTGATTTCGTTTTCGATACGGAAATTGAGAATAAAAATGGGGATCAACCGGATGGGTTTATTGATGGTGGTAACTTCCAGTGTGGTGGGATGAATAATTTCTTTTACCTGCTTACGCAAGAAATTGCTGCTGATGTAGCGTTTAAACCTGAAAATGTCGTCGGGTTGCGATGCTTTCTGAAGTTCAATCATGATCATTTCCTCGCTGCCGTCAGGAAGTTGAATTGTGGCAACAAAATCGAGGTGAAACAGCCGCAAATCGTCTCCTGTAGTTGGATCGATCAGGTGAAGTGGATTGTCTTTCTTTTGGGTATGTGTTTGTGGCTCAAGTTCCAGCCGGATGATTTTTTCGTTTATCAGCGTTGACAACACAATCATAGCGCTTTCGGGGTCTTCCATCAAATAGCGGAAAACCACATCATAAATCGGGTTGGGAATGATGATGTATTCGCTGTCATCAATAACATTTTGTTTGTCAGTCATGCTGTCAGGTTTTTTAATTGGTACAAATGTAAATTTTTTAAATCGAGAATAAAAGCTACTGCTTTTTATTACAATGATTTAGTTCGGTCAAGTCATTGTTTAAATCCTTAATATTCAATTATTAATAATTCTGTTAACCTCTTCAAATTTACTCCTTACTTTGATATTCAAAAGTTTTGTTACCTGTTTTTTTATGGTAAATATCTCATAAATCAGATATTTACGGCTCATTTTACGTTGGCCTTTAATTCATCCGGGGTATTTGGCGTAGCAACAATTTCGTTGGTTTTGGAATCGAGCAAAATCATTACCGGGGTAGCCAGAATGAAATAATCGTTTGCCACTTTACTTCGAACACCATCTTCGGCACGTAAATGATTCCATCCGACGAGCTTGTTGATTTCCTGTTCCCATTTTTTTATTTCAGCATCTGTTTCATCCAAACTTATTGCCACAACTGAAACTTTCAGTCGATTTTCGGTTTGTTGCAACCAGGGGTATATGGCATTAACTGTTTCGACACAATGACTGCAATCGGCCGACCAGAAAAAAAGTAAAACATATTTGCCTCCGGGTTTATATTTCTCAAGCTCGAACACTTTTCCTAACGAATCGTTTAAGATGATATTTGGTGCTTTTGATCCTGAAACAAGGGTTTTAATGCCTTTTAATCTTCGCGAAATTTCCTGCCGCTTCAATGTCAAGCAGTTGGGATCATTCAGGTAAGGTTCCAGAATTTTCATGCCAGCATCAATTGCATTTGCCTCATAGCCGACGTAGAAATAGTCAACCATCCAGCCATAAACCAGCGGGTGTCCTGCTTTTGCTTTTTCGATGGCTGTTCTTCCTGCCAGAGGGAATAAAGAATCGCGCAAGGCTGTGGTTGTCGAAAGTTGGCCATAAAGGTTTACATAGCCATCCATCCATTTATTGATTTCGGAAGTTTTGATCAACAATGAATCATTAAAATCAATGCCATCAAAATAGTGTCTGATCAGGCTGTAAATCCGGTCGGTTTCGCTGCTATTAAAAGGAATTTGAGGCACATATTGAAAACCATACAGTGTGCTGATAAATAGTAGTTTATCTTGCTTTGTCTGGTCCTTCAGCCACTTGTTGTACATCTGCCGGCGTTGTTCGTATTCTTTGGTGGCCTCTTTAAAAAGTTTTGATTTTGTATCATCGTAGTTCATCAGGAAATGCTGCAAAAGCCCAAGTTTTTCCCTTTTCTTTTCATTTTCTTTTGAAAACTTAACAAAAGTCGAATTTTCTGTTTCATCTGTCTGAAACCAGGTACTGTCGGCATTGTTACAGTATTGGGGCCGTACCCATAGTTCAAGATCCTGATTGTTAATAAAGATATACTTTTCCGAAGGGTAAGGCGCACTTGCTTCATTTTCTTTGTAGTCAAACCTTAAAACAAACTCACCTGGTAATGATGCCCTCGTCACCGTGATTTCCGTGGTTTCACCATCTTTAATCCCTTGCGTCTCTGCAATTTTTTCAAAGATCCTGCCCGACAACCCTAAAAGGCTTATTTTACTTTCGTAAACACCTCGGAGGTGGATGGTGATAGTTACATCTGCTGTTGTTTGAGCCAATACTGGCAATTGCAAAATCACCGAAAGCAAACCAACGAAATAAATTAAACTGCAAAAACGTGGCAAATTAAAATTCATATTGTGAAGATAAATAATTCAAGTTTCTAAAAACAATATTTAAGCCTTTGGTTGTAAATCATTTCCGCAGACGAATTGACTTACTTATTGAATGTTCTGGCAGATTCATATTGATCGGTTAATTTTATCATTAATTAGTGCTGGCAAAACATTATGGACATTCCGGGTCTTCCATCAAATAGCGGAAAACCACATCATAAATCAGGTTGGGTATAATGATGTATTCGCTTTCGCCTGAAATATCTTGTTCATCAGTCATATTAAATCGATTTTTTGATTGCTACAAATGTAAATTTTTTGATTGTTGAATAAAAGCAAACGCTTTTTAATTTTTTGAGACATTCAAAATTTTATTTTTTACTCGAAATCCTCGTACAGCAAGTACTTCTTCCTGATTTTCTTAAACTTGTCGAGGCCGGGTTGCCAGCTTTGGCGAATTT
>CALFEP010000313.1 GCA_937950125.1 uncultured Bacteroidota bacterium | reverse complement strand
ATAAACATAATACACGGTTCTGTTGTACTTTACCTTCACAGCGTAATAACCCTGATGTTCCACATCAAGAAACGAGCGGTCAACCTGCTCGTAGATGGCAAACACAAGCCCGCGGTCGGAATTAACATTATTGATCGAAATTTTTACCTCGCTCCTGACAACACGATCTTTGTTGTCGGTTGCAACACTAACCAGCGTGAACGAAATCAGCGCCAAAATCAAAGCAAATCTTGCAGTTTTCATAACTACCTCCTGTTTTTATGGTTAAAAAATATGTTTGATGAACTGAGTTTTGTTCCCGGTTTTCTAACCGTTTACGTTACAAAAGTAGGCTGGCCATCAGTCCTGGAGGTAGCTGAATTCAGCTATTATAAAAAATAGTGGAATTTCTAAAATGTGTTTTGCACAGCAAATGAGAAGCTCGCAACCTATTGGAAAACAAAATATCAAGGATTTACTTAGGGGCAAAAAAAAAGTCCCTGCGATGAGGGACTTTCTTATTCATTAAAAACATTCTTATTCAGCAAAAACCTCGAATTTCAATTTTGCCTTAATGTCTTTATACAACCGAACGGTGGCTGTGTAGCTTCCCAGTTCTTTAATTGAGTCGCCATCAACATCAATTTTCTTACGGTCAACTTCATAACCTTTTTCCTGAAGTGCATCAGCAATCTGAATTGAATTGACCGAGCCGAAAATTTTGCCAGAAACACCAGCCTTTGCACCGATTTTCAATTCGAGTTTTTCTAAAAGTTTGGCTGTGGTGTCGGCCTGGTTGCGGAGTTTATCTTCCTTGAAAGCCTTTTGTTTTTGCACTTCTGCCAGAACTTTTCTGCTTGTTGCGGTGGCGATAATTGCCATTCCTTTTGGAATCAGGTAGTTAAGTGCATATCCGTTTTTCACCTTCACAATCTCGTTGGCATAGCCAAGGTTGGCTACTTCTTGTTTTAAAATTACTTCCATGGTTTTTTTCTCCTATTTTAATAAGTCAGCAACATAAGGCATTAATGAGAGGTGACGGGCACGTTTGATGGCCTGTGCAACCTTTTTTTGGTACTTGGTTGAAGTTCCGGTGATACGGCGTGGCAGGATTTTGCCCTGTTCGTTGACAAACTTGAGGAGAAAATCAGCGTCTTTAAAATCGATGTATTTGATTCCCGATTTCTTGAAACGGCAGTATTTTTTCTTTTTTACATCAACTGCTATCGGGGTCAGGTATTTAATTTCTGAATTTTGTTGTGCCATTGTTATTTCATGTAAAGTTTAAAAATGATTATTGAGCAACTTCTTTGGCTTCTTCAGCATTCGATTTGGCTCTTTTCTTGTCGTTGTAGGCTACTGCGTGTTTATCCAATTTCACGCTAAGGAAGCGCAAAACGCGTTCGTCGCGTTTGAAGGTGATCTCTAAATCCGAAATTAAATTGCCCTCCGATCTGAACTCGATAAGGTGATAAAAGCCAGAGGATTTCTTTTGAATCGGGTAGGCCAGCTTACGCATGCCCCAGCTTTCTTCGTGTACGATCTCAGCACCCTTTCCTTTCAGAAAATCCTGGTACTTCTTTACCGCTTCCTTCATCTGATCATCAGACAAAACGGGAGTTAAAATGAAAACGGTTTCATACTGGTTTAACATCTTGTTTTTGTTTAAGTTATTATTAAAATATGTTTTTTAAAAGTGGGCGCAAATGTAGAAAAAATATTTCAGATAATAAACGCCACTTTATCATAAATTTAGCCAACATGGCTTTTTTGATTACCAGCGTTCAATCGAAAAACACGTGTAACCCTCAAAAAACGGCTATTTTGGTTAATCTGCGACATGAGTACTCCTGCAATCACAATCATCATCCCGGCTATTTTTTTACCTTCGAACTGTTCGTTTAAAATAAAAAAAGAGAAAATTGTTGTAAAAACGGGTATCAGGTTTGTAAACAGATTGGTTTTGCTGATGCCTATTTCGCGCGAGGAAATGGTAAAAAACACATAAGCCAGCGACGAAGCGAAAAATGCCAGCAAAAGCAGCGAGGCAATTGCTCCGGCACTTGGTGTGACGGTTACAAAATGCCTGAAATCGAATACAAAAAAAAGCGGTAGAAAATAAATGGCGCCAATCAGGTTTTGCGTAGCAATGATGCGGAAAGCGTCGTATTTCATGGCCAGTTTTTTAAGCAAAACCGAATACAATACCGCAGATAACACCGCAAGCGACAGCCACGAAACTCCTTTTGCAGAAGCGCCAAAGGATAAATCCCTGTTAACCAGCATAAACAACACTCCAAAAAAGGACAATAACAGTCCGGCTATGTTTAAAATGGATAGCCTTTCTCTGTAAATGATAAAAGCCAGGATGGGTGTAAATACCGGAATGGTTGCAATAATTACAGAAGTTGTTGTGGGTGATGAAAGCTGTAAACCATAATTTTCACCAATGAAATAAAGGAACGGATTGAACAACGATGAAAATGCAAAAAGTATGTAATCGTCTTTTTTGATCTTTTGAATTTTGTAAAACATTTTCAACCCACTGAAAATTAATACTGAAGAAAGAATCAGCCGCAATAATACTGTGGTGATCGGGTCATAAAATTCGAGTACGATTTTCGACCAGACAAAACTCATTCCCCAGAAAACCATGGAGAGAACGACGATGATGTATGTGTAAACCGGTTTTAATTTCAATGTTGAAAATTTTATAAAAGCAGACAAAAGTAGCGGTTTTTATCAATTGTGAAGCGATTAGGAAACGGGACTTCGGGTGAGCATGAAAGGAAATTCATCAAAGGAAAAGCGATACTATCGCTCAAAGCAATGGTATCGCTAAAATTATCCAGATACTCAGGTTCATCGGTTTTTTTCGATTGTCTCAGTTGATTTTGGTTTGCCGATAGCATCTCCTGTAGCGATACTATCGGGTGGGTCAGAGGGATGGTATCGCTAAAATTTCACCACTATTTTACTATTATTTTACTTTTGTGAATTGAAAAACCAATCTTTTCATTTTTATGAAAAATATTGACAACAATATTGCCCTTGCGGCAAAAGCCATTAGCGAATCGAAATTCATGGTAGCTTTTACGGGAGCGGGCGTTTCGGTGGAAAGCGGAATTCCGCCATTCAGGGGCGCCGAAGGGTTATGGAGCAAATACGATCCGCAGGTACTCGACCTGAGCTACTTTTACTATTATCCATACGAATCGTGGGTGGTGATAAAAGAAATTTTCTATGATTTTTTTGGAAAAGCCCGCCCCAATGCCGCTCATCTTGCCCTTGCCGAACTTGAAAAAAAAGGTTTGCTCAAAGAAGTGATCACACAAAACATCGATAACCTGCATCAGGAAGCCGGAAATAGCATAGTCCACGAATTTCACGGCAATTCGCAAAAGCTGGTTTGTACCAAATGCCACAAACATTTTGGCGTTAGCGAAATAAACCTTGACAAGCTGCCTGTAAATTGTCCTTCGTGCAGCAGCCTGCTAAAACCCGATTTTATCTTTTTCGGCGAAGGAATTCCAATGGAGGCCTACAGCGGCTCAAAAAAAGCTGCTGAAAAATCGGATGTTTTTCTCATCATTGGCTCAACAGGCGAGGTAAGTCCGGCCAATCAGATTCCGATGTTAGCCAAGCAAACTGGTTCTCTACTCATCGAAATAAACCCCGAGCCATCTCGCTACACCAACTATATTACCGATATTTATCTGGCCGGAAAAGCCGGGGACATTATGACCCGCCTGATGGCCGAAATTTATAAAAAACATTGATTTTATGAAGCTAAATTCACTTTTTCAAACAAACATGCTCTCGAAAGCATTGCTTTTGCTCTTTTTGCTAAGCACAAATTTTTTTGCTGTTAGCCAGAACGACAAAGAAAAGAAAACACTTGACAGCCTTGCCGGTTGCTATAAAAAATCACTTGCCGATTGGGAAGTTCCCGGCATGTCCGTTGCCATTGTTAAGGATGGAAAAGTAATTTTTTCAGAAGGTTTCGGGGTACGTAATATAAACGAAAAAAACCGTGTTGACAGCAAGACCATGTTTCCGGTAGCATCCAACACCAAGGCTTTTACAGCGGCTTCGCTGGCCATCCTCGTGGACCAGGGTAAATTAGACTGGCAGGACAAAGTGATTGAATATATTCCATGGTTTCAGCTTTACGACCCTTACGTAACGGCCAACATGACCATCCGCGACCTGCTCTGCCATCGCAGCGGGCTGGCCACATTCAGCGGCGACCTGTTGTGGTATGGCTCAACATACAGCCGCAGCGAAGTGATACGAAGGGCACGTTTCCTGAAACCAGTTTATGGCTTCCGCGAACATTACGGATATTCAAACATTATGTTCCTTACTGCCGGTGAAATCATTCCGGCTGTGTCCGGCAAAAGCTGGGACGATTTTATAAAAGAATATTTTTTTCAGCCCCTGGGAATGACACGTACCATCACCTCCACCAATGACCTGAAAAAATTCAGCAATGTTGCTACTGCACACACCGATATAACCGCTCCCAATGGCACGAAAACCGTTATTCCCATTGAATTCCTCAACTGGGACAATATTGCACCTGCCGGTTCCATCATTTCGTGTGCTGACGATATGGCGCAATGGCTCATCCTTCAGCTAAACAAAGGGATTTACAACAGCGACACCCTTTTTACGCCTGCAAGAAGCCGCGAAATGTGGTCGGCCAACACAGTGCAGGATATAAGCAGATTCAGTGAAACCTACATGCCATCCACTTCTTTCAGGGCTTATGGCCTGGGCTGGGGAATAAACGACTACAAAGGGCACAAAATAGTTGGACACAGCGGCGGCTACGACGGCATGATTTCATATACCTGCATGGTTCCCGACATGAACCTGGGTTTTGTAATCCTCACCAACAAAAACTCAAGCCTGTATTACCCGATGATGCTCACAACCCTTGATGCTTTCCTGGGTGGCGAAACCCGCGACTGGAGCCAGTTTATGCTCGAACGCATCAAACAGGGTGAAGCCGGCGACCGTAAACAGCGTCAGGAATGGGAACAAAACCGTATAAAAAACACCCTTCCTTCGCTCAAACCCGAGGATTATTGCGGAATTTATGAAAGTGAGCTTTACGGCGAAGCCAGTGTTAACCTGGCCAACGGACAACTGATGGTGCAGTTCATGCCCACTCCCACCCTATCGGGGACGCTCACCCACTGGCATTTCGACACTTTTGAAATCGAGTTCAAACTGCTGCCCTCACTGCCAAAAGGCACCTGCACTTTTACGCTTGATGCAGCCGGAAAAGTTGAGAAAATGAAAATCGATGTTCCCAACCCTGATTTCGATTTTACCGAACTCGATTTCAGGAAGAAGGATTAAAATTTGCCTGAAAAAGGTTTTTCAAAAGCAAAACTTTTTATTTTTGCACATCCAATTGCGGTAGTAGCTCAGTTGGCAGAGCATCAGCTTCCCAAGCTGAGGGTCGTGGGTTCGAACCCCATTTACCGCTCAGAATAAAGCCTGCGGAATGTTTCGCAGGCTTTTTTTTGAAATTCAACGAATTCAGAAATGCTTTTTGCCGAACTCTTCATCAAATCATTTCAAAGCAAAATCCATCTCTTATTTGTCTGGTTTAAAAGTTTCTCCAGATTGCCCCCTGCACCCACAAAACCCACCACCATCTCATCGGCCATTTCAATCATGAATTGGTTGCGCCGGGAAGCGGTAGCAGAACTGACTCTTGTGTTGGCAATGTCAAAAGGAGTAACGATCAACAAGCGGCCATTCTCCAAAGGTTCGATCCATTCGGGGTCGGGTTTCTTTTTCATTCCCCTGGCCAGGGCAATTATGATGGGCTGACTGCCTTTCATCAAAAAGTGGAAAACATCCTTTTCCAGCTGGCTGTGAAAACCACTGATTACGCAATTTCCCGCTTCCCTTTGTGCCACTGCCCAATCGTAGCATTTGAGCACAACCGAAGCGGGCGCTTTGCGACTGCACAGAAAGGCCGTTTTTGGCAGTGAAAGTAATTCTTTATTTCCCATCAAATGAGTGTTTTCCATGTCGGAGTCTTTTTTCTGAAAATTGTTCATTGCGTTTATTCCGCCACGATGGCGGGTTTTTGGCGAGATGAAGGATTAATTAGACATAAAACCGACTCTATCTCGCCACGATGGTGTGTTTTTGGCGGAATTATCATTTATCTATTATATAATGGGTGGTAGGGCCTGATCCTGACTTTCTGATGAGATTCAATTCGACAAATTTCTTTAACATTCGTTCTGCAGTTCTGGTGGTTAGGCCGGTTTTTGAAGCAAATTCAGCCTTTGAAACAGATTTATACTCGCGAAATACTTCAAAGGCTGATAATTCCTGTTTGTTTAATTTCCTGAATGATTCGAAATCATAAAGTTTTCCAATGAATTCGGTTGTTCTGGGAAAAGTTACCACTGTATTTATCCCATCAAAATCAAAATGAGGCAGAGGCAGGTTGTATTTTTCCCTGACAGATTTGAAAGTATCCATCCCAACTGCCGATTCTTCCATGTATTCCATTTCATTAAAAACAAATGCGATCTTCTTATTCCTGCTATACGAAGTTGCTGTAAAATTATTCAATGCCTCAATTGTGATTGGAGATAACGGTTCACCCGGACTCTTCACAATAATTCTGTCATGGAACACTTCCAATTGTATTTTGGCTCCATCAATCGCATAGTCGCGATGGGCCAAAGCATTGATTACCGCTTCTCTGATAACTTCTACCGGAAATGATGGAACCTGTTCTGCTTTAAATTTCGAGCGATCAATACTTGCCGGCAGGACTTTTTTTAGCCAATCCTCAATTTGGTCAGGGATAAGAACCAATGCACCGCTAAAAGTTTCAGCGCCCATATTCCCGTCGCCATAATGCACTTTGGCTTTTACTGCCGCTTGAGGAAATTTGTTACGGGGTGATTTTCCGAACAACAAAATTGCATTTCCCGTTGGTTGATAAGTCTTTGTGCTTTCATCAAACTCCAGAAGTTCCATTTCTTTTAGTTCACGAAGAAATTGGTCGGAGTTTGTTTGAAAATCTCTCCCTGAGGTTGTTATAAATTTCTGCAAAGCTGTTTCGGAAAGGCTTTCAATATTGTTCGCCTCAGCCCTTTCATTCAAATGATCCTGTTGTTTTCGTCTCTTTGATTTTTCTTCATCATTTTTAAGGTTTGCCCATTTCATGAATTCCTTATTTACCTCCTCAATTTCTTTGTGGAATTCAGGAGAAAATTGATGAACGATAACGCCATGCTCCTCCAGGTGAGCTATTCCGCCATGATCAACCTTTGGGTTTTTGTCCTCGATACCAAACCAAACATCAGAAATTCTGGCATTTACAATACGTTCAGCGCAACTTACTTTTGGAGAATTGCGCGCTCCGGGTGCACAGGGCTCCAAGGTAGCGAACAACCAACAACCTGATAAATCCCTGTTTCGGTTCTTTTTGTCAAGCACGGTATATTCAGCATGGTCGCCTTCCCTGAACTCGCCACGATAACCGGTTTCAACCGTGCCATCCGGAAAAACCAGAACCGCCCCCACATAAGGACTTGGGTCTTTTTTCTTTCGTTCGGGCATAGAACGCTTCATTACCTCAACGGCAAGTTTCATGTACTCTTTTGGGTCTTTTCGTGTAGATTTTTCATCTTTCATACGGTCAAATTTATGGTTGTTTCCCTTTTATCATATTTTAAACTATTCCAATTTTTCGAATAGTTGCGGTTTTGCGGTTTGATAAACCATTTTACACCCTATTTTCACTCCTCCTCTCCCCCTTCCAACTCCTTCCCCATCCGGTATTTAATGTCGTAATTGATGATGAAATCCAACTCCTCCTCCGTAAAACCGTAATGCTCCGCCAAAACTTTGTCAATCTCGTCAATGATGGGCTTGGATTTTTTTATGTAATAATGCTGTTTTTCCATTTTAAAAAATCGCCCTTTCTTGGAATAGGTTCTTGAGATAATTTGACTATTTTGTTGATAGTCCAATTGAATTTTCTTTCCTAATAAAACCAGTTTTTCGAACAAATCCTCATTTAAGGCTTCTTTGTAAAAAGGAAATTCAAAATCACGATTATTAATAACTTGACAACTTGCCCATGTAATATAGTGAATAAAATATGCTGACGACGATAAAATTGAAATAAAAAGAAATTTCAATTCTTCATTATCGGTGTAAATTGATTTCATTTCACCAGTTTTTGTTTGTACGCCATTATCTAAATATACTGGCTCCTTTTCTAAAATCTTTACCCAATATTGTACCGCTCTGAAATAATAAAAGAAGTGATTTGTATGAAAAAATTTGAAATAGCCTAAAAGATTCTTATTTCCAGATTTGAATTTAGTTTTTTCAAGAATTTGAAAATACCTTGATGAAGGAATTTTTGGGATAGTACCATCCATAAAAATTTCCGATACATCATTATAGCTCAAATTATCAAATAAGAATCCTCTATAATCACTGTACCATTTGGAATACATTGTACTAAAGACTTTCTTTTTTTCTGATTTTGATGAGAGAATTATTGCCAAGAGCATATCTGCGCCTTCAAATAATTTCGATGGACGCCATGAATAATTACTAATCCATGATTTATTATCATTTGTAAATAGCTTTTGTAATGGTGCAAGTTTATCTGCTGAAATACTACTATTCGGAATTATCATCCCGAACCTTCCATTTGAATTTATAATCTGAAAACTCCTCTCGCTGCAATATGCATACAAATTTGAACAAGAAATGGTCTTGAAATCCTTTAATTTGTAATTAAAACTTGTTTCTGAATAAACCACATACGGTGGATTTCCAATAATTACATCAAACCCTCCCTTGTCATGAACAATTTCGTAAAACTCAGCAAACCAGTGAAACGGCTGGTGGCTTTGGAGCCAGTGGTTAAATTTTTCATACTGATCCTTCTTGTCAATTCCGTAAAGAAATGCATGATATTCATTGAGTATATCATTCAGGTTTGTTTTGTATTGGATTAATTTGTCTTTTGCTAATTTTCGATCAACCAGATTTTCAGCAAGCTGTGATTCTTTAAATGATTTGAAAACACGTGCAAGATCGTCAGCTTTTATTTTAATTGAATTAACAATATCAAGTTCATCTTCAAAAACAAGTCCCATTTGACCTTGTTTATCCTTACTGTTAACTGCTCTGATAGCCTCGTCCAATGAAGCAAACCCCACCAGTGTATTTCCTGCCCGGATGTTAAAATCGATGTCGGGCAAGGGTTCGATGCCAAGGTTGAGTGTTGATCTGTGGTAGTCGGCTTCAACGGTGGCCACCAGTTTCAGGAACAGCCGCAGTTTGGCAATTTCCACGGCCTCTTTCATAATGTCCACCCCGTAAAGGTTGCGCAGGATAATGCTTTTGTAAATGTAGTACTGAAGGTTTGGGTGTTGCGGGTGCTGGATTTCTTCCAACACCTCCCTGAAAAACTTGTACTTGTGGCTGAAACTCTTTTTGTTGTCGTGGTTTGCCCAGTCTTCATCCTCCACAAAACCGCGCATTCTGTTTATACATGCCTCGTACAGGGTTTCGAGGATATTCATGGCGGCAAACAGAAAAGCGCCCGAACCACTGGTGGGATCAAGGATGGTAATGTTACGCAACGCCTGGTAGAAATGTTTGAGAAAATCAGGATCACCGGTATTTTCGATCACATCCTGGGCAAACTGGCGGATGTTGAGGTTGTAAGTAATAAAATCGTTGATGGTGTTTATTTCCCCGTTTTCTATCTTGGTTTTCACCTCGAAATACCTTTTCCGGCGTTCCACCACTTCGCGCCAGATTTCGGTAGGCAGGGCAAACTCAAACGGTGCAGGTTTGTTCCAGTCCTTGCGTCTTTCCAGGAGTGCGGGCTTTGAAGTGTCCACACCGATTTCGATTTCGGGAGGCAGAGGCAAATCCGTACCTTTTTTCACAGCTTCGTAAATGTACTCATCGCCGCTGTCTTTCAACATTTGCCACACTTCCGAAAATTTAGTTTCGGTTTTTGCAGCGCCCTGAGCCTGGCGAAGGGTGCGTTGGGTTTCGTCGAAAAGAAAAGGAATAATGCAGTTTTTGCTGATGTAGTCGGTGATGTCTTCTTTGGTGTAGTAGGCACCCATCTGGGCGCGGTCGTTTATGTACTTTTCAAAAATATAACCGATTACATCGGGGTTGATGTCTCTTCCGGTGGCTGTCACACGGGTGTCGAGGTGCCAGTTGTACTGGTCGAAAAATGCAAAAACTTTTATGAAAGCATCATCACTGATGTCGATTTCGGTGTAACGTTTTTCGAGTTCGTGTACATCAAACAAGCCTCCGTTGAGGTAAGGTATTTTGCCAAGTTCTTTTGTAAAATCTTCGGAATGTAAGGGTGAACCCAAGCCCTGGTGAAACAAAGCCAACAGGAAGTTTTTGTAAAAACTCACATAAAACTGGTCCTTTCCTTTCTTTTGCTGGCAAAGCAGGAGTTTGTCCTTCAGGTAATTGATGTTGTTGTCTAAAAATCCTTTTTTCTGAATAAAGTAGCAGAACATCAGCCGGTTGAGCATCAGGGAGGCGTACCATTCCTGATCGGCAATAACTGAAATTCCTTTGATAAAGCCTATAAACTGTTTGTGTTCCTTCCTGAAATTCTCGTAAAACTTTTTGGTAACCTGCTCAACATTCCTGCTGAAGTTTTCATTCACTTTGTCAACTACATCCGAAATGGTTAAATCCACTTCATCGTCGAGGGTAAAAAACAGGTTGGATGTTTTCTGGTAAAGCAATTCCGGTTCCTGCCCTTTATTCCAGCGGGTTTCGCTCAGGCGTGAAGGCTTTCCGTGTTGTTTTACAAACAGTTGCCAAACCTGGGTGGTCTGGTTTTTATCGCAAAAGATGATCAGATGTTCGCGGAATAACCGGGCAATTTTCCGGTCTAACTGCAGTCGTGTGGCATAGTCGGGCAAGTCCTGATGTTTTGCTGGTATGAAAACAATAATTCTGTAACCACCTTTTTCGGCAACGGAATTAAACAGGTAGGTTTCTTCTTTTAGCTTTACAGGCGTTTGTTCGTCAAGAAAATTCCATCCAAGAAAGTTGAATAATTCAGTAAAATTGAACGCTTTAATTAAAGATGAAAACAGTTTTTTCGTTACCTTCATTTTATGCCATTTTTGATTCAATTTATGATTCGTTTTATGCCATTTTTTAGCATCGTAGTTTGGAAATTTAAAAGCAAGCCAAGCTTATAATTGCCTAATTTTAAATAAGTAAGAACTTGGGCTGTATGGACCTCATTAAACACATCAACAGTTTTTATTTCAATTACAACTTTATCTTCAACTAACAAATCAATTCTATAGCCATGGTCAAGTTTTACTTCCTTGTAAACTATAGGCATTGGCTTTTCTTTTTGAACTTTCAAACCCAATTGTCTTAACTCATAGTACATACATTCCTGATATGCAGATTCCAATAAGCCTGGACCCAAGTTTTTATGTACCTCTATAGCACATCCGATGATTATATTGGATAATTCATTTTCGTTCATAGTTTAAGATATTTTTACTTTGTGAAACTTTGTGTTTTCTTTGAGATTCTTTGTGTAACAGCTATGCCACTAAGTTACCCAAAGAATCACAAAGTAACTCAAAGACAATACATCATCAAATCTTTTCAACCATTAAAGTATTTAAAAACAAGAATGTACCAAACATTACAAAGACTTAAAAAATTGAACTCGTTTATTAATGAAGAATACAGTTTTTTGGTTACTTTCATAGTAAGTCATTATTGATTATTGATTCGATCTCATCATCTGAAAAAAAAGCATCAATGTTATTTAAGAAATACATTTGATCGTCTTTAAACACTTTATTCACGTACTTTACAACCTGATTGTACAAATTAATTGCTGCATCCTTTTCGGATGTTAACCCATAATCAAACCAATCAATTTCTTGGGCCAATTGCAATTTGGGAATTGCAGTGTTCAACTCTTCAATATTGTTATCTTCATACATTAACGCAACATACAATTCTTGAACTTTGTGGGTTATATCAGGGTTTTTGTCTAAAAAAAGCAACACTGATTTGAATGCAATAAATTCTTTGTACTCCAACGACTGTTTCTGAACATATTCATTGTACCAGATGAGATTAAGCTGTGCCTTTAAAAAACCTAAGATAAAACCAATTGGATATCCGGGTAACACTTCATTTTTTTCAGCCAGGTTCTTTTTCAAGGAATTAACGGCTTTTTTAATAACCGAAACCAAATCGTTTACCAAAATCCTCTCGTCTATAATTACAAAGCTAAGTTCAGGATAGTAATTTTTAGCGTTTTTTGTCCATTCTCGGAACATTGAAAAAGCTTTGGTTGATAATTCTTCTTTTGTCATGTTAAGATGTTTTTTTAATTCCCATCGAACAAATAATTTGGGGTGTTTTTACCGTGCCCTGATCTTTCTGCTCAATAATACACAACCGGCCTTCGTCGCGGAGTTGCATGGTCAGCGTAGCCATTTCCTCATCGGTGCACCCCAGCTTAATTCTCCGGTTTATGATTTCACGGGCAGTTTCACGCAAAGGATAGTGGTAAATATCGTCGATAGTTTTCTTTAGTGCCTCTACTTCAAAAAGTGTATTTTTTACACTTTCGTAGTACCGTTGCAGGATGCCATAAGCCTTGTAGCGTGCGCTTGCCTTGTTGCCAAGCTGACCGCCATATTTGGCAGCTTCCGATTCGGCCAATTCAACAGCTCGTGCAACCAGATGATGATGGTTTTCCATTTTTGTTACAGCAGGTGTATCGAAACTACATTCTGCCATTTTTAATATTCTCGACTGGTTTGTTGAAATTACTTTTCCTTCGTTATTGAGCCACGACATCATCTCAAAACCCTGACTTGTTCGGTGATAGGCAACAACACTGTTGGTCTCGAATCCTTCGTCATGCTTTTCTTTGGTCGAATACACAACATCAGGCAGTTTTACAATCTTTTTTTTCAAATCAGGATTGGCTTTGGTAGCCTGGTTCCAAATTTCGTAAGCCTGAGAGGTCAGGTCCACATCGCTTTCGTCGTCATCCAGTATGCCGGCCTTTTCGTTGTACAAATCACGGATGTTTACCGGATCACCATCAAAAAAAACTTCGTCGGTACCCACGGCTTCTGCATTCTCTGAAATTCGTTGGGTAAGGCGGCTTCTCAGTCTGATGATCCTTTCCAGGCCATCTTGTGGCAAAAAAGAATAACAAAGTATTTCAGGCGATTTCTGTCCAATTCTGTCAACCCGACCGGCTCTTTGAATTAACCGAATGATAGCCCAGGGTAAATCGTAGTTAACGATTATGTGACCATCCTGTAGGTTTTGCCCTTCACTCAATACGTCAGTACTGATGAGTATTCTGACTTGCTGTTCGATTGCAGAAATTTTATTGCTTACCGGGCTGAATTTGTGAGCCAACTCAGTAGGATTTTCCAAATCCCCGGTTGCACAGGCAATATCATCAACATTCATTTTTTTCAATTGATCGAAGAGATAGTATGCTGTATCAGCAAACTGTGTAAAAATCAGAATCTTTTCGTTTCTATGAACTACCGAACAAAGCCGCACCAAAGCATTTAATTGTTTATCTTCCTGCGGATTCCAGTTTTTTCCAATCCCAATGATGGAAATAATTTTTTTTGCATCCTTCAAAAGTAGTTCATTCAGCAATGGTGAAAACAAACTACCTGAAATCCAGTCGTATTGCTGTCTTTCAGCCTCACATCTCTCGTAATATTTTTTAGCCAGCCTCCGGTATTCGTTTTCGTCAGTTATCAGGTTCAATTGTACATTTTCATCATTGTCATTTTCTTCTAAAAATTCATCCATTTCTGCTTTTTCCTGTTGCCCAATGGGGAGAGGCAGTCCATTGTCCAGCGCATAAATGAAAACATGGTTTCGCAACACGTGCCGAGCTAATGAAACAAGGAAGGAAAATCCTGAACTTTCCAACCGCTTAAACAGGTTGGTCCTGCAAAATCCCATGAGTCTTTTTCCGGCGCGGCTCAGGTTTGCCATGATGCGCTTTTCTTCAGGTTTAGCTGTATTTTCTTTCTCTTTATCAATAAAATTCCCGAGGCCATACCGGGCAAGGTAAAGTTCGTTGATGGTGTTTACTACATCTTCGTCATAAAGTTTTACGTAAATATCACTTTTATCTCCCGGATCGAAAGCATATTCAATTTTCCTGGGCTTCCTTTCGGGGAAATACTCAATCCTGCCATCGTTAAAGGTCAGATAATGTTGTTTTTTAACTGCATCCCAGGTGGCATAATTTTCTTTGATAAATGTTCTAGTCCTCCTCACCATATACATTTTCAACAGTTCCTGCCAATCCTCGGAGAAGGTGCTTTTTTCGAAAGCGAGCAATGTGTTGGGTGAATATTGGTAGCTTGCAATAAACTCAACAGCCCCCCCGACTGACCGGATATAGTTTTCAGGAGAAATTCCAATGTCTTTGTCTTCGGGAATAAACAATCGTAACTGATTCGAAATATCCAGATAGCTTTTGTTATAAGGCGTTGCGGTGAGCAGTATCACGCGGCTTTCGTTTTTTTCGAGGTACTCTTTAAGGATTGCATACCTTTTTCCCTGGCGGTTTCTCAAATTGTGGCTTTCATCAATGATTACGACCCTGTACCTTCGGGTTTCATCCAAAAATTTCTTATCGATCTTTGAAATGCTGAACACTTTTGCCCTAAGTTGGTAAGTGTAAACATATCCTTCCCACATACCAACAATATTTTTAGGGCAGATGATCAGCGTTTCGGTAAAAAATGTCTCTTCAAAAAGTTTAGCAACTGCAGTAGCAGTCATGGTTTTGCCCAATCCCACCACATCACTGATCAACACACCGCCCCTTTTGTCCAGATGCCTTGCTGCCACACTCACTGCAGCTATCTGAAACGGAAGCAGATCGGTTTGCAGAATTTTGGGTACAATGTAATTACCGATTCCGCTGCGTGCTTCCTGCGAAAGATGATAAGCCATTTTCAGGTAAATAAAATAAGGGGGTATCAGCTTTTCACCAGCCCAACTGTCTTCAATAATTTGAGCAAGTTCATCCGAAATATCAATACACCACCGGTCATTCCATCTTTCTTCAAACCAGTTATTAAGCTTGTTGGCAGCATCCTGTTCCAAAACATCCACATTAAGTTCACCCTGTTGCATTAAACCAGCCATTGTCAGGTTGCTGCTTCCAAGGTATCCAATTAACGGAGCCATTTTATCCGTCCGGTGAAGCAGGTACAATTTGGCATGTAACGGATATGCAAGAAATAATTTAATTTTTACCTTATTTTCAAGAATTTGATTTCTGAGTTTTTGCAGGCAATCTTCGTCATCATTGTTGGGCATTCCAAAAGCGAGTTGCTTTTTAAACGATTGAGCCATTTCTTTTTTCAACGAAAGTGCAGTTGGGTTATCCATCATTCCTTTACGGAATTCGCTCAGGGCTTTTTTCAACAGGTTTTCATCCGGATTTTGCATTCCGACAAGTATCCGGCAGCAATCATCACCGCCAGCAAAGTGTTCGATGTAATTCATTAACAACTTCCATCCACGCAAATTAAAATACCCGATACAAACATCAGCTCTGTATGAACTTTCAAGGGTGTCTAATAAGCCAGTTTTGAGATGTAATGTGATGTTGTCGAATATTTTTGGCATACACTGAATTTTTCATTGATAAATTTGTAGCTTTCAAAAGTAGCATTTTTGTTTATAGCCTGATTTTAATCTATAATTTTCTCAATGATTCTCCAATTTCTGTTTTAAATTTTTCCTTGCTTTTGTTTTACATTTGTTTCGAAGTCTTCAAATACTTTTAAAAACAATTCGCATTGAGTTTTCCAAACCCCATACTTTCTTTGTTAAAAAAACGCTGCACTGCACTTAAGGAAACAGCAACATCATCCTGAATAATCATGCTGCATTTTTCAAGTTCCAGATACTGCATGTAATCTTCCCCACAACTGAGTTGTTATTTTGGAAACCCTACAGTTTTTTATGGACATGAATAGAAATATTGGACTTATACCCGGACTTCGTATTGGTGGAAGCCTGGTTTCGAGGCGGTTGCCCTTTTTAAATACCAAAAACACTGATTGTTAGCGTTTCTCCGGGATGAAGAAGTTACACGCTAAAAATCAGTGTTTTGACTTACGCGTTGATGTTCAGAATTGATGTCCTACTTTTTCATTCTATCTCATCAGAAATTTTTTCACCTTGTTGCCATCACGGGTTGTGTAATGCATTACATAGAACCCTGATGAAGGCAGTATTACCAATATTTCGCTATCATCGACAACCGTTTGAGATGTGACCATTCTTCCATTCAGGTCATAAATCCTGTATGATAAAACGGTTGACTTACACTGAACCAATGCGCTCCGGCTATCAGATTGAGGGATGACAATCATTTCAGAAGAATTGGATAAACTCTCCTGTTCATAGTCTGAAAGGCTATTCGTCCCAACCGATGAACCCGATTTGTTAAGAGAATAATTGATAAAGAAATTTTTCAATGGTAGGTTAACTTCTGTCTCATTCGTCTGGAAACCATTCCAATTTGTATAAATGCTGAATGGGGCTCCATGATAGGCAAAATAGAACCTGCTGGCGGTGATATTCTGTGCGTTATCTCCATCCAAAACAGAAGTATAGTCTTCCATATAGGTTAATGCGCCAACATCCTGACTAAACATTTCGTGACACAAACCATATTCACCAACATTAACCGGAACATTGGCGCCACCGGCGAAAATCATGATATCTTCGGCAAAGCAATTCTGGATATATGATTTATTGAAAGGTACAGCGCCGCTGGTTCCCTGTGGGACAACAGTCAATGTTCCGCCCACGTATTTAACATACACTGGGTTTGCCGGATCGTATTTCCCCCATAAAACACCTGAATTGCCGTATCCCGCCGAATATTGAATGGCATATTCCCAGGGTATGTAACCATGCGAATCGTACATTACATTGCCGTCATTCACCGTTCTGACCGAGTAATTTGGGATTAACGGAACTTCTACATCTATTATGTGGTTCTGATTAACGGTCCGGATGGCAGCAATGATTTGTTCCGCATACGAATACCATTCCTCGCTGTTGTGTGGTCGTGGTTCATTAATCAGGTCGAATCCACAGATTGCTGTTTCATGCTTGTACCGTTCGGCTATAGCTTTCCATAAGGCAATCAGCCGGTTCTGATTGGCTGTGTTCGGATCGGTAGCTGAAGTTCCCCAGAAGGCAGAAAAGCCCTGGGCTTTGTCGCTCTGGTATCCTCCCTGTGGTGCGTGCATATCCAACAAAACCATTAAACCGGCTTCTTTGGCCAACTGAATAACGCGGTCGAGCCATATCCATCCATCTTCTTTGAACAAACCCGGATTGGCATCATCTTCAAAGGTTTTGTAGTACATCTCCATCCGTATGGAATTAAACCCAATTGATTTGATATTCATGAAATCTTCGGGCGACACGGATTTGACATCCCAGGTCGTTTCAGGTGTATCGGTGGCATCAACCGGCATAAAAATATTGATACCTTTCAAAACCACCGGAGTGTTTCCGGTTCCGGTGACCAGATTTTTACCCGAAACGCTAATGAAATCGGCGCTGAGGCTTGAGGTTGGCGGAGTGTATGTTTCGGGAACGGTGATGCTAAAATCGTCGGTATAAAACGGAAAAGTGTAACCACTGGATGTAATCACATACAATTCGAGGCTGGTAAGGTTTCCGGTGATAGCCACAGTATAATGTTTTACAATTTTCACCCAGGTGTTGGGAGGAACGTTTTCGTTTTCGAGGGTGATGTATTTTGTACCGCTGCCATCTACCTTTTTAATGTTCATATTTATTGTTCGTGCGGCAGCCTCACCATGTCGCACCCATACCGAAAATGTATAGCGTTTTCCGTTCAAGAGCTGCCCGTCTGTCACCAGCGACTTCAAGTTATAGCTTGGACCATGGTAATACTGCGTGCGGTTGGCACTGAGAAATGCATACGCTCCTGTTCTTTTTTGCGCTGTGGAAACCTGAAGTGCCGGGCCGTTGGCGTAGGTGTACCAGGGCGATATCACACCGGATTCCGCGCCTGGATTGATTAATAGATTGGTAGTTAAGGCTGTATTAGTGATGGTGATATAGTTGGTTTTGGTGATGCTTTTGGTGTCAACGCCGTTGGACACTGTGAGAGAAACAGTATATTGCCCGGCAACCGAATATGCATGTGCAGGATTTTGCAAGGTTGAAGTGGCGCCATCGCCAAAATTCCAGTTCCACGAGGTAATGCCTGTGAGTGTGGATTGATCCGTAAAACTGACCTCTGCATTGGTTTCCTGTGACAATGGCGATGCAGTGAATTCGGCATTCGCTTCAAACGCCCCCTGAAAAACGAATTTTACCGCATCCGCATTTACCCACAGCTGAGTACCTGTATTGGCTCGTTCGGTCAATCTCACATAGCCCGAAGTACCGGCATCGAATTCATACTGTCCAAGGTAAACAGCAAAATTGGCTCCGCTGTTTTTTTGATTTACAAAAACCTGATGGCTTCCATTTCTGTCAACAATGGTAAACAACGCATCATCTTCGCGATTTGATGCTGCAGCATGATTTTCATAAACCTTATAGATGCCCGGGACCAGGATATTAGGTGTGAAAGTTACATACCGAGCCGGATCGTTGGAATTGCCGGGCACTCTTGATTTTGTTCCGTAGTACCCCGATGCCGAGGAATTGTTCCAGACACCGGTTTCAGAATAAGTAGAAGACCCGCCCGTAATATTGTCAATAATAATGGTTTGAGCGGTAACAATGCCAGATAAGGTCAGGGCTAAGAATAGTAGTGTTAAATACCTCATAACTAATTGTTTTTAAAATTATTAATAATTAATACCAACGCAAATGGATGGTTGTAGGCAACATGGGTGATTAGCGTTGGCAAAATTAGGTAATCCGTTACCTGAATAGGCAATTAAATACACGAATGGTTGTTCTGATTTCTAAATCAGAACGCTTGTTATTCGTTCACACCCTCATCAAACTTTGAAACGGCATTTTTGATGAAAAAGGTAGGTGTGAGGCCCGTGAATTTTTTAAAGGCGCCGTTAAACGCCGATTTCGAGTTGAATCCTACCATCCGGGCAATTGTTTCTATTGTTAAATGGCCATTTTCTGAATCAATAATCAACCGGCGGGCTTCCCTGATCCGATGATCGTTAAGGAATGCTGAGAAATTCTGGTTTTCGGTTTCATTAATCACCTGCGAAATGTAACTTTTGTTGGTTTTGATTTCAGCAGCCAGTTTTTCAATCGTCATTTCGGGTTGAAGGTAAAGTTTACGAACCGTCATCGCATGTTTTATCCGGTTGTAAATAATCTCTTTCTGAAACGGATTCAGCGCCGACGATTTGTACTTCTCCTTTTCGGTTTCGTTCTCAGTAATTTGTAACCCGATTGGTTCATCAGGCAAATCATCAGATTCTGCACCCACGACCGGAGTAGTATGTTCTATAATTCTGGCATTCTCGATATTCTTAAGAAGTAAGTCATTGTAGGCTTTGTGTTTTTGATTACGCTGAATCCACATTACAATTGAAAATACGCTTATCAGCAGCGCTCCTAAAACACTGAAAGTTAGCCAGTTTTTCTGCGATTTTAGCCTGTATTCCCTGAGTTCGGCCTCGGTATTGAGTTGCCTGATTAATTGTTCCCTTTGTCCGGCTTCAAATTTTTCGCGAAGTCCGGCAATGGTTTTCTCCTTTTCAGCTGAAAAAACAGTGTCCTGTGCTTTTTTAAATTCTTTGTAGTATTTGAGTGATGTGGCAAAATCGCCCACCAATTCAAAGTTTTTCGACAAACCTTCCAATGAGCTGACTTCCTGTATTTTACTACCAATCTCTCTTGAGAGGAGTAAGGCTTTTTGATAATAATCTGTCGATCTTTGATATGCTTTGTTTTGCTGGTAAAGCAAGCCAAAATTGTTGTACAATGAGGCAATGGCAAAAAGATCATTCAACTGCTCATTGATAGCCAGCGATTTCTGGAAATACTCCTCTGCATCATTGGTTTTGCCCTGTTCCTGGAATATACCTCCAAGGTTGCTTAGGGTTGCGGCAACTCCCTTTTTGTTTCCGGTTTTTTCGCAGATATTCAACGACCGGTTGAAATAATATGCAGCACTGTCATACCATTGCCTCCACTGGTAAATGAGTCCTACATTATTGAGTGTGTTGGCCAACACCTGTGGAGATACTTTGCTGTCGGCCATTTCAATGCTTTTCAGGTAATACCAGAGCGCTTTGTCATTATTATCCAGATTGGCATACACTATCCCAATGTTGTTGTACACCGACGACAATCCTTCTCGATCGTTATGCTGTTTTTTGGTTTCGAGCGACTGATAAAAAACTGAAAGCGCTTTATCGAAGCGGCTTTGATAAAGATAGGTGATGCCGAGATTGTTAAGGCAGCCGGCAGCCTGATTGGTAAAATTCAGTTCTTCGAACAGGTTCAGCGCTCTTTCAAGGTAATACACCGACGAATCATAAGCGCCAGTATTCTGAAAAACCAAACCCAAATGGTTCATGGCATTTGCAAATCCTCGCTGGTAGCCTATTTCAGTTGATAAGCTGATTGACTGGCGGGCAAATTCAGTGGCTTTTTCGTTATCGTTATTACACAATTCCCAGACTAATTCGTTGAGGTAATTAACCCTCGCTGTGTCAGATGACTGCAACATTAAACCATACAAACTATCTACCATTGGTTGCGCTCCGGCCGATAAACAGAAACTAATCAGGATACCGACCAACAGTCTGGTTTTGCTCATTTATCAAAGGTTTGAATTGTAAAACCGACGCAAAAATATCTTTTTAAGTCATCATTTTGTTTTTGACAGGAATTAATATTGGATGCATTTTTCTGTCAGATTAAACGCTGCACCGTTAAAAATTCTGAAAATACCCGATGATTGTGTACAGCAAATAACCCATTTCCTGAGTATTTGGGGTTACATTTGCCCTGAAATTCAACCTAACTATGACAAAACAGGTTTTTGAAGCGGAAATTCTGGATGCTGATATCGGAATTGATGCTGCTTACGTGAAAATCCCTTTTGATGTTGAGAAAATATTCGGAAGCAAGCGACCAAAAATAAAAGCAGTCTTTGATGGAAAAACCGAGTACCGCGGACTGCTTGTCAGAATGCGAACCCCTTTCCACATCCTGGGGCTGCGAAAGGATGTGCGGGCTGCCCTGGGAAAAAATGTCGGCGACATTGTAGAAGTTTCGGTAGAACCGGACTTGCAACCCCGCGAAGTAGAGGTTCCGGCTGATTTGCAACAGCTTTTGGACAACGAGCCAGTCATCGGGCAATTCTTCGAAAAACTTTCGTACACCCACCGCAAGGAGTACGTCAATTACCTGAACGAGGCAAAGAAAGAGGAAACACGCACCAAGCGGCTCGCAAAGATTGTTGAGATGCTCAGAAACAAGCAGAGGGGAGTATAGGAATGGCTGACAACAATGCAGAAACCATCAGCCTTGCCCCCATGCAAGGGCTGACCGAAATTGAGTTCAGACGCGCCTATTCAAACCTGTTTTCAGGAATCGATTTTGCAATAAGCCCGTTCATTCCATTGGCCGAAGGTTTCCGGTTTCGCATCACACACCTGCGCGATGTAATTCCTGAACAAAATACCCGGATTCCTGTAATTCCGCAGGTTTTGGGCAACGATCCTGGTAAATTTGTTCACCTGGCACAGCGGTTACACAATCTGGGATATGAAACCGTGAATTGGAATCTGGGTTGCCCCAAAGAGTCAGTTGCACGTAAATTACGGGGTTCGGGACTACTCCCCTACCCCGACAAGGTAAGGTCAATCCTCGAAAAACTGATGCCCAGGCTCCCCATGCAGCTTTCCATCAAAACGCGGCTTGGATTTTTGAAGACTGACGAATTTTACCCACTCATACACGTATTAAACGATTTCCCGCTGCAATCACTCATCATCCATCCACGGTTAGGGATTCAAATGTACGAGGGCAAAATGCACCTGAACGTTCTTGACGATACCATCGCTGATATCACGCACAGAATCGTTTTTAGCGGCGATATTTCCGACCTGGATACATTCAGGCAACTCAAAGCCAGGTTCCCGGTGGTGAACGACTGGATGATCGGCCGCGGGGCACTCACCAATCCTTTCCTTCCCGGCCTGATCAGGAATGGACAGCCTGCACCTACCACCGAAGAACAGCGCAAAAAACTCTATAATTTTTATGACGAACTTTTCTGTGAACTGCGTGACAAACTCCGTCGTGAATCTTCCATTTTAGGGAAGCTCAAAGACTTTTGGTCGTATTTTTCGCGCTGGTTTACCGATGACCAGAAAATCTTTGATTCGCTGGCACATCAGAAATCACTGCACGAATTCATGAGCGCTTCCAGGTCGTACATCATCAATGCTGAACTTTCGTCGTTCACCGGAAGGCCCAACACCAGCGTAAAAGTGGTGAAATAAGTTCCTACTGTTAAAACATTTCGCAGATTTTGACCCTAATAACCGGACCTTCCTACTCGTACCTCAGCGAATCCACAGGATTTTGCCGGGACGCCTTGTACGACTGCCAGGTGACGGTAGCGAGGGTTATGAAAAACGAAAAGGCAAGAGCAAGGGCAAAAATCCACCACGACAGGGAAATCTTATATGCAAAATTGCCGAGCCAGCGCTGCATCAGAAGCCAGGCAACCGGCCATGCTATCAGATTTCCTGCAATCACGAGCCAACCAAATTCTTTAGCCAGCCAGAATAAAATATTCCCTGACGAGGCTCCGAAAGTTTTTCGCACACCAATCTCTTTTCTTCGCCTTTCGGCTAAAAAAGCAGCAAGCCCGAAAATGCCAAGACAAGCCAGAAATATAGCCAGTATTGTGAAAGCCAGAAAAAGCTGCCCGAATTTCTTTTCGGGTTCATACGCCGTTCTCATGTGATTTTCCAGAAAGAAATAATGGAACGGTTCACCAGGAAAAAGCCGCATCCAAATTTGTTCAACGGCCTCCAGTGCTGGCACAATTTGCCCCTGTTTTACACGGATACTCAGATAATTAAACCCAGATTCAGGTTTACGGGTAATAATCAGCGGCGCCACCGCCGTGTGCATAGGTGCAAAATGAAAATCATCAACAACGCCAATCACTTTATGGTCGCCATCGCGCCTAATGATTTTCCCAAGTGGTTCCTGCCACAGGTAATTTGTGGCAAATGCACGGTTGATGAGATACGCATCATCATCCAGCGATTTTTCACGGGAAAAATCCTCCCCTTGCACAATGCCAATTTCCATTGTTTTCAAATAATCATCGTCAACATCCAGCACATGAATCATTTGCGCATTGTCGTACCCTTCGGGAAAATATCCGTTCCGGGTTAAACCATATCCGGGAATATCCGACGATGCCCCTGAAGCCAACACTGATGGCAACTTCGAAAGCTCAATTTTAAGCAGTTCAATCCCGTTGCGTGAATTTTCACCTTCAAGGCTTAAAATCAGAACGCTGTTTTTGTTAAATCCCGGCTGCTTCCCGTTCATAAAACGCAATTGCAGGTATATGGTGATGGTGGCAATGATGAATACCGTAGAAATAGCAAACTGGGCGACAACCAGCAGGTTGCGAAAACCTTTGCCTTTATTTACCGAAATCATATTGCCTTTGATAACAGAAATCGGCATAAACGACGACATTAAAAACGCCGGATAGCTACCTGCAAGAAAACCAACCATTACAACCAGTGCCAGTAAAACCGGGATGATTAGTGGTGAAATGCTGAACAGGGACACCGAGGTTTGTGTCAGGTTGTTAAATGCAGGGATTAGGATTTCAGCAAGAAACAGTGCCAGCACCAACGCAAAAGAACTAATCATGATTGATTCGCCTAAAAAATGGGTAACGAGCAATTTCCTGTCGGCGCCCAACACCTTTCGCACGCCCACTTCCCGCGACCGGCTTGTGTAGCGGGCAGTTGATATGTTCATAAAATTGATGCAGGCTATCAGAAGAATGAACACGGCCACTGCACCAAAAAGCCACAAATTGCCCGGATTTCCTGTACGGGGATGACCGCCAGGCGCCGAAGAGTTCAGATACACTGCATGTAGCGGATCGAATTGCATGCTCAGTTCTACCCCAAAGTTGCGGTATTTGGCGTTGATATGCCTCTCCAGAAAATCAGGAAGTTTAGCACTAAACTGCGGCCAATTCATATTTTTTGCAACCTGCACATAGGTGTAGTAACCCCAGCCGCCATCCCAGTCCAAGTGATAACCCTCCATGCTGTACAACGATGCAAACGACATAATAGCACCAAAAAAAATGTGCGAGTTGGTGGGTGGATCTTTCACAATGCCTGTGATCCGGAAATTGTATTTTCCATTGTACCTCAATACTTTGCCCAAAGGATTTTCATCACCGAAAAGATTTTCCGCTCCCGATTCTGTTATGACCATCGTAAAAGGCTCTTTCAGGGCAAAGTCAGGATTACCCGACACCATTGGAAAACTAAAAACCTCAAATACCGACGAATCGGCAAAAACAACATCCTTCAGTACTTTTGTTTTCCCATCTACTACAAAAAATACGTCGTTAGGTTGCGAAAACCTTACAACATTTTCGATTTCAGGAAACTCCCTTACCAGCGACTCTCCCATGCCGGCGGTGGCCTGCGCCACGGTTTCAGAAACATCGCCGTTTCGCATGGTTACGACCAGGTTGTAAATCAGTTCGCGGTTTTTATGAAAAGAGTCATAACTCAATTCGTGCATTACATACAACATGATAAGCAGGCTCACAGCCAGGCCAATAGCCAGACCTAACACCTTGATGAGCATATACATCATACTGGTAGCAAACTGGCGGACAACAATTTTGAAAAAATGATGAAACATAAATTATTAATTATCAAAGGACAATAATAAAAATTACAAAAAAAATAGAAATGACACCCGTTTAAAAAGGTATTTAACCCCTAAATCCTCCCGATAATCGGGACAGGCCCTAAAGGGGACTTTTACAACCTGCAGAGCTTTTTAGACTGGTCTCACAAATAAATCCCAATTCCCAAAACCTTGAAATCTCAAAGCAAAAACCAATGAGCGTTGAAACTCCCTGATAAAAATTACCTGATAAGTTTGAACCAGGGGATTTCAAGAATAATGCCTGTATGACTAATTATTTTATTTTTAGCAGTTTAATAAAATACACATCCCATTTTTCCTGTTTAAAATGTACAGTTTTGGACAACCAGGTGTTTGATGGTAGCACATTGTTTTGTTGTTTCCGGAAATTGTAAGCAAAGTAAGGATCAGTTTTTTCGACAAAATATTGTATTTTTGCAGCCCGTTGTTTAGCGGGAGCGTTCTTTACAATATTGGGGCTGACCGGATTTGACAGCAAGGAAGTGGTAATGTAAGCATGCCGGGCATTGAGGATGTGGCGCGTTACAAACTATTCTCACAGCCATAACTGGCAACTATGAATATGCTCTCGCTGCCTAATCGAAGTATAGTAGATTAGCCTTTCCGGGCTCAAGGAGCCTGGACGAGACGCTCCGCAGGCGGACCCGCCTTGTTCCTGCCTGATAACGGGGTGAAGCAAGACAGGGATAGTGGTTTGCAGGTTTCGGGCAAATTGCGAAACAAAGAAACTAAGGTTCAGGTTGGGTGTTTGCCCCCTGCCTGTTCCCGACAATCAACGACAAACTAAGCATGTAGAAAGCCTTATTGCTGCTTGTTTGGACCAGGGTTCGACTCCCTGCAGCTCCACAAAATGAAATTTATTAGGTTTATCAGGGCATAATCTGGTAAACCTTTTTTTTTGTTTTTCTGCTGCTAAATGGTTCGGACAAAAGTTGAAAATCAAATACCTTTTGTTTAAATATTGTTTTTCAATTATTTACACAGGAATGTCTCATTTTCAAAGGCGAAAAAGTGCCAGTTTTCTCATTTTTCACAGGCGGAACTTTAAAGCTCATCCAAAAACCACGTTTTTATGAATAATCCCGGAAGGCCAATTCAATGAAATTTCTTTTACTTTCGTAAAAAATTGAGTTTTAACAGTAATGTCGGAAACCATCAATAATCACAAGGTTTTTACACTTTTGGAAATCTCCGAAAGCATCAGCCGGGCATTTCAGAAATGGTATGCCAATGCTTACTGGATTAAGGCAGAGATGAACAAACTCAACCATTACCCCCACTCCGGACATTGCTATCCAGACCTGGTTGAACGGCAGGAAGGAAAAGTGGTGGCTCAATTCAGGGCAAACCTTTGGGCAAAAGACTTTAACAGGATCAATAATCAATTCCTGCAGATATTAAAAGAACCTTTGAAAGACGGGATTAACATCCTGTTTCTAGCCCAGGTCAGTTTTCATCCCGTTCACGGTATCAGCCTCGGAATCTCCGATATCGACCCGTCGTACACATTGGGCGATCTCGAAAGGGAAAAACTGGAAACGATCAACAGGTTGAAATCAGAAGGGTTATTTTTCATGAACAAATCCCTGAAACTGCCACCACTGCCACAGCGTCTGGCCATTATTTCTGTGGAAACCAGCCGTGGATTTGCTGATTTTAAAAGTGTTATTGACGGAAACCCATGGAATTATCATTTTTTTTATATGTTGTTCCCGTCGCTGCTGCAGGGTGAAAAAGCGGTGGATTCGATTATTTTTCAGCTAAATAATGTCAGAAAAGTGCTTCATCATTTCGACATGGTGGCCATCATTCGTGGTGGAGGCGGCGATGTTGGGCTTTCGAGCTATAACAACTACCGGCTGGCATGTGCAACAGCAACATTTCCTATTCCTGTATTAACCGGAATTGGTCATTCGACCAACGAAACAGTCACAGAAATGGTAGCCTGGAAAAATGCCATTACCCCTACGGAATTGGCTGATTTTCTGATTCAGCAATTTCATAATTTCTCAATTCCGGTAAAGGAAGCCGAAAGGAAAATCAGGGATTTATCGCAACAAAAAGTCGTGGATGAGAAAAATCAATTCGCAAATCAAATCAGGTATTTCAAAACCCTGACCTCAAATATCCTGACAATTCATCACAGTGAGTTTATGAACAAAACCGCTGGATTTAAAAAAGCAGTGGCTGGCAGAATAGTCGTGGACCAAACCAATGTTGACAATCAAATGATCGCACTCAAAGGCATCATCAAAACAAAACTAAGCAGCAGTTCGGAACAGGTGAAGGGATACACAAAACAGTTATACAGAAACATGACATTATTTATAAAAAACACGACCACAGCTTTATCTTTTACCGAAAAACAGATTAATCTGCTTCATCCCGATAATGTTTTGAAACGCGGTTACAGCATTACCCGCCGAAATGGCAAAGCCATCACTGGCACTGCAGAAATCGAAAAAGCAGATGTTATCGAAACAACCTTATTTGGTGGAAAGATCACGAGCAAAGTATTAACGACAGAAAAAAAAGCAAAATGAACAGGAAAACGGATTATACAAGCGCCTTTGCTGAATTGCAGCAAATTGTCAGCGAAATAGAAGAAGGTGAAATTTCGGTTGACGACCTTTCCGAAAAGGTAAAACGTGCCGCAGAACTCATCAAAATATGCAGGGACAAACTCTATACGACTACCGAGGATGTGAACAGAATTTTGAAAGAGCTCGAGGGCGACAACAGCGAAAAAACTGAATAAACAGTTACAAAAACTACAACCCTACCGTCAGGCCGATCAGGAAATGAGCCGGCGCCTGTGGGAAATATCCGTCTTCTGAATATTCAACCCCATCGTAATAATAGCGATAAATCCAGGCGTTGGATTCATACATTTCGCTAAATATATTGTTGACCGAAAGATTTACATCAATTTTTTTGATGAAGTCGGTCGTAAGGCTGTAATTTACCATCAGATCGTTAACAAACCAGGCATCGAGGCAGCGGGCATTGCTCGAAGTGTTGTCGATGTATTGTTTTCCAACATATTTTGAATTAAATGTAAGGGCAAGGTTTTTTGCAGGTTTCAATTTGAACGTACTGCCAGCAATCACGCCGGGCGAAAAGGCGAGATCGGTTGTACCAAGGCTTTTTTGAATTTGTCCGTATGGATCGCTCCAGTTGTCAACATATTCGGTAAAACCGAGGGCTTTGTTCCTGCTAAAAGATGCATTGCCTTCCCATTCAAAGATGGTCGAAATTTTCCAGCCTAAAGTCAACTCAATCCCGGCACGGTAACTTTTATCGATGTTTGTGAAAATGGGTGCGCCAACGTTATTAATCTCACCTGTTAAAACAAGCTGGTCAGCGTAATTCATATAAAAAAGATTAACCTGCATGGCAAACTTGTTTGAATTGATGGAATAACCTGCTTCGAAATCATAAAGACGTTCAGGTTGTGGCTCATGGTCAGCGTCTGCGTCCCGATAATCGCTGCGTGAAGGTTCGCGGTTGGCAATACCAAACGACAGGTATGCCTTTTGTTTTTCGCTTATTTCATAAAACAATCCCAGTTTGGGGTTGAAAAAAATGAAATGATGCTGCTGTGAAATATCCAGTAAATTGTCGTGAATTCCTTCAATTTTATGATCAATGCCTCTAACCTGTAAATCTGCAAAAAGGTTCAATGGTTTGGTAATCTGGTAATTTGCCTTACCGAAAAGGTCAAATTGTTTTTTAATACCTGTATTGTCGTACCATTTCTTATCAGGATCGCTGTTTGAAGAAAACTGTGCCCAGATAATTTTACCAAAATGATCGCCTTCGTAATGGTTGTAACCTCCGCCAAAACTCATCTTTAAGTTGCTGAAATTATTGTAGTTTGACGAAAACACCAGGCCATAAAAATTGTTGTCAAGGTATTTTCTTCGTATCATGTCAGTACCTGTAATCGTATCATTTCCAACAACGACATTATTTAAACCATACTCAGCAAATGTCTCATTTTCTTTATAGTTCTCATAATAACCACGACCTTTTACATAAAAAACAGAGGTGTTGATATTGAGTCTCTGGTTTAAAGATTTTGACCAGAAAAGCTGGTAATGATCCTGCTGGTAATTGTCGGTTTCGTTGCTATAAAAGGCAGCTTTTCCATTTTCATCATAGTAAATACCTGAAGGATTGTAGGTTCTGTTGGTAATCAGACTATCGGACGGAACCCCATTCCATGACTGGTAAGTTTTTTCGACACCCGAAAAAAAATTGAATTTCACCAAGGAGTTTTCGCCATAATAACCTCCGGAAAGAAAGTAAGATTTCAGATTGGATGACGCCCGGTCGATATACCCATCGGATGATATCTTTGACAACCTGCCGTCGAGGGTAAATTTTCCATCAATAAGGCCGGTGCCAAAAGAAACATTATTCCGCCAGGTGTTGTAACTTCCAAAGGTATTGCTGGTTTCAACAAACGGTTCTGAACGCAGCTTTTGCGTCTGAATGTTGATACTTGCGCCAAAGGCTGCCGCACCATTCGATGATGTCCCTACGCCACGTTGTACCTGGACGTTATTTACAGAGGATAAAAAATCGGGCATGTTCACCCAAAAAACCCCGTGTGACTCAGGATCATTCAGAGGAATTCCGTTGATAGTCACATTAATTCTTGTAATGTCGGTTCCTCTGATTCTTATGCCGGTGTAGCCCACCCCCGCTCCTGCATCCGAAGTTATCACAGTTCCGGGTGTCAGTTCGAGCAGGTAAGGCAAATCTTTTCCTACATTCAAAGCGTTGATTTCTTTTTTAGTAATATCAACAAACGTCTGTGGTGATTTGGCAGAAGCCCTTGCAGCCATTATCACCACCTCCTCTTCCATTACAATTCGTGGCTTCATTTCAATCAGCATTTCGAAATTTCCATGTAAATCAATATTTTGGATGTGATCCTGATAGCCTATAAATGTAACTTTAAGCTGGTAATTTCCTGACTTCAGATTTTGAAACTGGAATGTTCCATCCTCATTTGTTATCGAAAACAGGAATGAATTGCCGATTACAACGTGTGCACCAGGCAAAGCTTTTCCTGTTTCCTTATCGGCAATTTTACCCATGAGGTAAAATTGTGCTGATAAAAAAAATGGCATCATTGCAAAAACCACCAAAAAAACTGTTTTTTTCATCACTTCAATTGATTTTTAAGTTCAACATTTGTTTTACCAAAAAATCAATAGAGGAAAAATTAAGGTCATTTGAACCATTTGTCCCTTCGCCGGCATTATCCGGATCAGGTGCAATGGGTATGATCTCAGCCCGAACTTATTCCGGTTTCCCGGATTGGGCACCCCTATTGGTATTATGGCCACAAAATTAGAATAAAAAAACTGTTTGAAAAATAATTTTCAGGCAGTGGTGGGGATTGATTGTATTTGAATGTCAATGGAGGGGATTTTCGGTAAATGTTGGTATTTACTTAAAACTTTGTATCGAATTAAATTCCGGCGAAGCCAAATCACGGCGAAGCCAAATTCCGGCGAAGCCAAATTCCGGCGAAGCCAAATCACGGCGAAGCCAATTCACGGCGAAGCCAATTCACGGCGAAGCCAAATTCCGGCGAAGCCAAATTCCAACGAAGCCAAATTCCGGCGAAGCCAAATTCCGGCGAAGCCAAATTCCGGCGAAGCCAAATTCCGGCGAAGCCAATTCACGGCGAA
>CALFEP010000312.1 GCA_937950125.1 uncultured Bacteroidota bacterium | reverse complement strand
ATGTGGCCGCGTGTAATACTGGCAATGATTGCGGTTTGGCTGAGGAAACTGGAATTTCAGTTTTATGGCAGACCAGCGAAACTGGCAGAAGCAAAGGTAAGGAACGATTGACAGGGGTGGTTTAGCTTTTCTTGCATTGCCATCGCCTGTAACAACATTGCTGTGTTTCAATTAAATTTTCCTGACAAAAGTCCTTTCAAGGAAATTATTTCCACATTCAAACATGTTTTTTCATACATTTGAGGTCGGTAACAACTTGATGTTCTTTTCGCTATGGGCTTCAGGAATTTAACCCGTGTATTTCGTAATTGTATCCGATGAAACACGCCTGCCCGGCTGCAGACGGGGATTCTGCAGGTGCTGTATCTGATCTATCGGTGTCATCAGTTTTCCATGAAGGGTGTAATAAAACCAGGTAAGTAAAAATGCATTTTCATTTTTCTTATGATAAAAAAAGCCTTTATTCTGTCTTGTGTTTTTTTGCATTTGCTGGCTTGGAGCCAGGTTCCATCAATGCTGTCAAGCCATGAAATTGATAGTTTGAAAAAGTTGCTGCCCTCCACCACAATTGAAGAACAGGTAGATATCTTAAATACGCTTGCCGCTCAATATGCACCTCTCGATTTTGATTCGAGTATCATGTTTTCGGCGCAGGCGGTCAGGATTGGGTCCGTTTACGGATATCCACTCGGCATTGGGAAAGCCAGGTACAACACAGGTAACGCCTATTATTTCGAACTGGATATGAAAAATGCTTTGCTGTCTTACCTTTCGGCGCTAAAAATATTTGAAGAATATCGTTTTCAAAAATATGCCGGCGATGCTTATCTCCAGCTCGGGAATATTAATTTTTTCATAAAAAGGACCGAAAAATGCATCTACTATTACCACAAAGCCCTCGAAAGCTACCAGGCTGTGGGTGAGGATTCTGCCCGGGCAAATGTGTTTGAAGCCTTGAGTCTGGCATTGGACAATCTGAATTACCAGCCCAGGGACAGCGCACTGGTTTACAGCCAAAAATTATTACGTTATTCAAGGAAAGTCGGGGATAGTTACCGCGAGTCGTTGGCATTAATCATCATCGGACAAATATACCTTTCGGGGTGCAGAACTGTTGCTGAAAAACAGATGGCACTGTTTTACAATGATTCGGCACTGCACATAGCAACTCAAAAAAATTACCCTGAACTCATCTCGGTTATTAACCTGAATACCGGCTGCTTTTACGATAAAAGCAACGCTTTTTATGAAACGACACATGATTTGGGTCTGGCAAGAACCTGGTTTGAAAAAGCGCTTGTTTATGCAGAAAAAATAAGTGGCAACTATTTAAAATCAATGATTTTGAACTCGTTGGCTTATATTGACATTGAGGAAGGAAAGTTTGATGCAGCTGAAAAGAGACTTGATGAAAGTGAGTGGAAATTAGACGAGTATTTCAGGGCTGATTGGAAAAAGAACAACCTTGTTATCACAGATTATTCCTTTCAAAAAATCATGGATTTTTTTCTGGCACAACGCGAGAAGGTTACCATTTACCATGCCCGGTTTCAACTTGCAACAGCCAGAGGCGATTATAAAAGTGCCAACAAATACCTTCAACTTTACTATGCTTCGACCGATACCATGAATGCTGCCCAACAAAGCCGGCAGTTGGAGTTGATCATGGCTGAGGCTGAGGCCGAAAAAACCGACCAGAAAATCAGGATGCTGTCGCAGCAAAACGAACTGAATGAGCTCCGTCTGTCGCGCACCCGGCTAATCCTGATCAGCGTTGCCGGTATGGTAGTTATTCTAAGTTTGTTTTTGCTCCTGTTTTTTCAGCGAAAGCGGTGGAGGGCCGAGCAAAAATCGCATCTCCTTGAGCAAAAGCTGCTCCGTTCGCAAATGAACCCGCATTTTATCTTTAATTCCCTGGCAAGCATTCAAAACTTTGTGGTGAACCAAAAAGCTACCGAAGCGAGTATTTACCTTGCGCGTTTTTCGCAACTTGTAAGGAATATTCTCGACAGTTCGGTGGATGAAAATGTACCGTTAAAGAAGGAAATCGAAACCATCCGTAATTATCTTGAATTGCAAAAAGTGCGTTATGCCGGTCAATTCAACTACAACATATCGGTTGACAAGGCCATTGATGAGGAAGCGATGATGATTCCACCGATGCTGGCACAGCCTTTTATCGAAAATTCGATAGAACATGGCATCAAGTACAAGGAAACGCCCGGACATATTGATATCCGGTTCAGGCTGGAAGGTGATATTATCCGGATTGAAGTGGAGGATGATGGCGTTGGCCGCGACAAAGCCCGTGAAATAGAATCGAAACAACACCGGATTCACCGCTCCATGTCCACATCAATCACCCATGAAAGGCTTATGAGGATAAACAGGAAGCTAAAAAGCAAAATCCGGATGGAAATCATCGACCTGAAAGATGAAAATGGAGTGGCAGGAGGTACACGAGTGACTTTTGGAATCCCGGTGATTGAGAGTGTTTAAGGTTCAAAGTTCAAATTGTTCAAGGTTCAAGTTGTTCAAGGTTCAAGTTGTTCAAGGTTCAAGTTGTTCAAAGCTGAGCGAAGCGAAGTCCCGGGCTGTCAGTCCCGAGAGTTTACGATTCGGGATTCACGGTTTAATGTTTCATTTACGAGCCCTGAGCGGCTTGTACTGAGCGAAGCCGAAGTAAGCCGAAGGGCGGGCTTCGGAGTGGGTTGAATTTTTGATAGGATTTAGAGGAATAAAAAATGATTCGACAGTTAACATTTTCGATGATCAGCCTTATTTTAGCACTGATGGCGGGTTGCCGTCAGGAGGATTCAGCTATCCCTTTAAAATTTAAGGCTTTCGAAAACAATCCGGTGTTAAGTCCTGGTGCGCCGGGGTCATGGGATGATTTATATGTGATCAATGCATTTGTAGTGGAGGAGAATGATACCATTTACCTTTTTTATTCGGCGTACAGTCAGGTAGGAACACGAGCTCTGGGATTAGCTACATCAACAGATGGTTATCATTTCACAAAATTCGTTGGAAACCCGATTCTTACAGGCGACAAAGAAGGCTATGATGCATTTGGGGTGGCACAGGCGCAGGTCGTAAAAGAAGATTCGTTGTGGGTGCTATACTTTAATGGCAGGGAAATAGCAGGATTCTCCTCGGGTCCATCTTTTGGCAGGGCTACCTCAAAATCACTTCTCGGTCCCTGGGTAAAAAGCGAGTTTCCGATATTAACGGCGGGACGACCCGGAGAGTGGGATTCTGATTTCATCTATCTCGGCCCTGTTCTAAGACGGGACGATGGCAGCTATGTTATGTATTATTCCGGCGGGGAAGATATTATTTCACAGCGAAATTTTTATATTGGAACAGCAAATTCGTTAGATGGAATAAGTTGGAAAAAGTACGATGACCCATCTACAACTCAGCATCCTTTTGCTGAAAGCGACCCGGTGATGATGACCGGAAATCCGGGCGACTGGGATGAAGACATTGTTTTAGCCTGTGTGGTAATTAACCTGCCCAAAGGTTACGGGATGTATTACTCCTGCGATGCTTTTGGATATGCGACAAGTACAGACGGACTCCGATGGAAAAGATACAGGAGAAATCCTGTTTATTCGTTGAAGGATGACCCCCACTGGTACAAAATGGATGACAAATATGCCACTATGCAGGGAGCGAAATATCTGTTTCGGGGTAAACATTGCTTCATGTATTACGATTACGGGCATTGTGAAAACAGTGCGATCAGTTTGGCTATTGCGGAAGTTAAGTAAATGGATAGCAGTTGGCAATAAACAGCCGGCAATCAAATGAAAGTATGAAAAGACTATTTTTCAATTCGGTACTGAGTTTTTTTATCCTGAGTTTATCAGGATGCAAACATGACAATTCCCCTTCCCCTTTAAAATTTAAAGGCTATGAGAACAACCCGGTATTGGTGCCGGGCGAGCCCGGTTCGTGGGATGACCACTATGTTTTCTGCCATTGGGCTCTTGAATATCACGATACCATTTTTATTTTCTATTCTGGCATAAGCAGTAAAGGAGGCAGATCACTTGGGCTGGCAACTTCCGCAGATGGCTATAATTTTGCTAAATACCCCGGAAATCCAATTCTGACTGGAGACCAAAAGGGCTACGATGCTTTTGGTGTAGGACATGCCACAATACTGAAGGAAGATTCGTTGTGGGTGCTTTATTTTAATGCAAGGGAAATTGCAGGATACGGTTCAGGGCAATCCTTTGGAAGGGCTACTGCAAAATTTCTCCGAGGACCCTGGACCAAAAGTGAAGAACCGGTATTAACTGCAGGAAGAAGGGGAGAGTGGGATTCAGATTTCGTTTCCAGTCCGGTTTTGGTAAAAGACAACGGGAGTTACAGAATGTATTACACCGGAGGGGATGACCTATTCTCTCACACAAACATTTATATCGGAATGGCAACTTCGGAAGATGGAATCACATGGAAAAAATATAATAACCCTTCAACCCAACAACATCCGTTTGTTGACAGTGATCCGGTTATGTTTACAGGGAAGCCGGGAGAATGGGATCAGGATGTTATGATGGCAGGGCCGGTTTTACCGGTTAGTGGTGGTTTTGAAATGTACTATTATGGCAGCGTGAGACTTAACATAATGAAGAATAGCTGGGAAGCAGGCTCTCTCGGATATGCCACCAGTGAGGATGGCATCCGTTGGGAAAAGTATAAAGAGAATCCTGTTTATTCGGTGGAGGATGATCCGCACTATTTCAACATGGTGAAAAAAGAAGCCATCATTCATGATCCGAGAATTTTGGTAAAGGATTCCCTATGCCTGATGTACTACGATTATGGTGCAGGTGTGAATAGTGCAATTAGTTTAGCCGTTGCAAAAGTTAAATAGTTATTAATCAATGAGCTATTATATTTTTATGAAAAAACCACTTAATATTTCAATCCTAAATTTGATTATTCTGGTTTATGCAGGCTGCAGACAGGACAATTCACATACTCCTCTGAATTTTAAAGCCTACGAACACAACCCGATCCTGACTCCGGGCGCGCCCGGTTCATGGGATG
>CALFEP010000311.1 GCA_937950125.1 uncultured Bacteroidota bacterium | reverse complement strand
CTGAAAGATCAAGTGTTTCGGGAAGCGTCATTTCTGACGAAAAGACGCTTTCACCCAAAGAATTCAGAATCGTGATTTTTACCTTGCCGTCCAGGCCTTTAATTAGAATATTGCCATTGGATGGATTTGGAGATATTCCAATCCTGTCGTTTTCAATTCCGGAAATCCCCAGTGGCGACAGTTTTACCTGCAAAACAGCCGAGAGTGCATTGCTGTGGAACATGCCTGAATGGTCGAGGGTACTTTCATAAGCAACTTCCAGTTCAAATTCCTCCTGTGTTGTTGGTCTGAAAATCCTGAAGTTCAGCAGTTCATTTTCTGTGTAGCCGTCATTTTCAGGGGTCAGGCCATCGTCACCATTCATTGTAAGAGCGGTTCCGTTTTCGTAAAAAGAAACAATGCCTGCGCAAAGGCCGTCATGTGTAAAAGCACCTATGATGTCACCAGGCTGAATCTGTCCCAGCAAATGACTGCCAAAAGCCACAACGTGGGTTGAAGGTGTACATGGCAACGGTTCCCAGGGTGAAGTATTTATTAACTCGCCCACCATGGTGGAATTGCCATTGTCGCTTCCTTCGGGGAAAACGAGTGATGCACCGGTAATCATTTTGGCAAAATAGGACTTGCCCGGCACAAGGTTTCCAAGGGTGTTAACATTATAGGCAGGCCAGTAAACCCTCCATCCGGCGGCTTCTTTTACGATTTCAACATCCTTGCCGGCAAAAAGCTGCGCAACATTAACGTTGCCCGACGAAAGGACAGGAATGAGATTCCAGCCGTTTTCCACATCCATCATGTTGAAATTTTCGCGTGTACAACCTATTTCAAGTGTGGCTGGCGCCGACATTTTTACAAGATACCCCGAAAACAAATTCCAGTTAATGAGTGTATTGATGTTTTCTGCCGGCCAATACATTCCCGAAAGGTTTTGCAACAAGGTTAACTGCTGGCTTACCGGGGCAAAAATGTGCTCAACATCCTGATCATAAGGCTGCTTGTAGGTAGAAATACCCGACCAGCCTTGCGGAAGGTTGAAATTTAGTTTACTAAGGGTTGAAACTTCTGTCGAATAATCACTTTCGTTACCCGCAAAGTCGGTAGCTGTGATTACGTAAAAATAAACATCGTTTACGCCAATATTATCTGTAAAAGTTGTTCCTAATTGCAGAGCGTACGGTGTGGATGAGTATTGTCCGCTTTCATCAGTCCTGTAAATGGAGAAATACCTGAAATCAGCGTCAGGGCAGGGATTCCAGTTGATGATAATCTGGTTGCCTGCGAGCTGGTATTGTAATCCTGAGGGTATTGAGGGTTCAAGATTATCAACAGAATACCCCTGAGCCACATCGCTCACATAAGTGCCTTCGTCCATCGAGGCTAATACCCTGAAATTGAGCAGACAATAACCATAGCTGGTCGAATCGCAAGGAGTATGACAGATAACAGAATACACCGGTTCAGCATAAGCTGCGCTGTAACCTGCTGTGTACCATCCATACCCCTGGTTAATTTGCACGGTGTAGAACTCGGTTCCGTCGGCAAGAGGTTCGGTGTCGTAAGCGCTTCGTGTAAAATTCACATAAACCCATCCGCCCTGGTCATCCGGAACATCGTCAACAGAAGTAATGGTTACACCTCCGTAGTTTCCAACATTGATGAAGTCGGTTTTTATTTCCGTGTCATAAATAACGCCGTTGGTAACCGTCAGTTTTACAGTGTAAAGACCTGGTTCATCATAACTCCACACAGGATTTTGCTCTTCGCTGTCGGTGGTTCCGTCATTATCGAAGTCCCATTCCCAGGCGACAGGATTGCCGGTGGTGAGATCGGTAAACTGTAACTGTCCTCCAACATGAATTTCAGTGAAATTAACCATGAACTCGGCGCCGAATTCCCATGGCGGGGTAGCAGGATCGTACCAGGGTGTGAACAAGACCTTTCCGGGATAACCGGATTCGTTATCATCGTAAATGTGGCTGTCGATGGCCTGGGCTTCATAATAGCCCCAGTTGTTGTAATAGGCTGGCAAATCGCTGTAATCGGTAAAAAACAGCTGATAGCCGCCATTGTTATTATTCAGGAAATGGTTAAAACCTCCGTTCTCCAGGCTGTTCTGACCTAAATCGGGATAGGGTGTTCCGCTTATGCTGACACCGTACGAATTATTATTCCGGAAAGTGCTGTTGCGGATGACCACCGGGGTTGAACTCGCCTGTAAGCCACTGTAATAGCTGTATTCGACGGTTGAATTTTTAAAATACCCGTTGGTGTTGGCATAGTAATAAACCGAGGAAACCTCACCATAGTAATTCTGTCCGCCATACCTGATCAAACAATGGTTGAATTGCCCGACACCGTCATTGGCGCCCTGGCCATACAATGCAATGCTGTACCAGTTTCCGGGAGCAGGAGATGTTACCGTTCCGTCATGATTCAGGTCTCCGCCATAAGTGTCATCTTTAAATGAAGTAAAAACAATAGGGCTGTTCAAAGTGCCTTCGGCCAACAGCCAGCCATAAGCGTAAATGACACCTCCGTCTAATTTAATGATCTCACCAGGAGGAAAAGTAGCTTTAAATCCATTATTAATAGCAGTCATTCCTGAAAATACAATTGGGAAACCAAAGGCATTTTTGGAAAAGGTCAGGTCCATGTTGAGGTTCCCGCTGATTCTAAAAGCATTATAAAAGTTTGCGGTGCCGCCGTTCATCCAGAAGTCCTGAATATTAACGCCCTCGAGATTGGCAGCCCACCCTGCGTTATTACTGATTTCGCAGTTATCGATATCAAAACTTCCACTTTGAAGGTTGAAACCCGAATTGCCATTATTTGAAACATTGCATCCTGTAAAATTTACATTTCCGCCGGAACCGGTAACCCCGTAAGAACTGTTATTTGTAACCTGGCAATTATTTACATCAAGGGTGCTGTTGTTCACCTGCAAAGCATTGTAACTGCAATTGCGGATGATATTGTTTGAAACACCAATATCAGTGCACTGTGAGAGGCTTAAACCACTGTATGTGCTGAATTCGAATGTTGAATTGGTAATTAAACCTGTTGTGCTTTGGTTAAAATAAACCAGGCTCAGTTCTCCGTAATAATTTTGGCCGCCATACCTGAACAGGCAATGATCGAACTGTCCGATACCATCGTAAGATCCGGTACCATTGATGCTGATGGTGTACCAGTCGCCCGCTGCGGGGCTGGAAACACTTCCGTCAGCATTCAGGTCGCCACCGTGGGTATCATCTTTAAATGAAGTAAAAACAATGGGTTCTGTTTCAGTTCCTTCAGCTATGAGCGAGCCGTAAACGACCATGTAGGCGGCATCAAGTTTAACAATTTCACCCGCCGGAATGATAAGTTCATACCCGTTTGCAACACTTGTTGCACCAGCAAAAACAATCGGAAATCCAATGGTTGCATGGGTAAGGGTAAGGTCTATGCCAACATTTCCACTCATCCTGAAAGCATCATAATGGTTGTCGGTTCCTGTATTTCCTGAATAATCCATAATTCCTACTCCTTCGAGGTTTGCAGCCCAGCCGTTGTTGTTGCTTATTTCGCAGTTATCAATGTCGAATGTTCCGCTTTGCAGGTAGAAACCCGAATTGCCGTTGTTTGAAACAGTACAGTCACTAAAATTCACATTTCCGCCGGTTGCGGAAATGCCATAAGAATTATTGTTCGTTATTTGACAATTGTCAACATCAAGCGTACTGTTGTTAAAATGCAGGGCATTATACCCACAGTTTCGGATGACATTGTCAGATACCGCTGTGTTGGTACACTGGCTCAAAATCAAACCACCGTAAGTACTGTATTCAAAGGTTGAATTGGTGACAAAACCAGTTGTGCTTTGGTTAAAATAAACCATGCTCAGTTCGCCGTAATAATTCTGACCCCCATACCTGAACAGACAATGGTCGAACTGGCCAACTCCTTCGTAACTGCCAACTCCATGCATATTGAAGGTGTACCAGTCGCCTGCTGCGGGACTCGAAACGGAGCCATCAGCATTCAGGTCGCCGCCGTAAGTATCGTCTTTGAATGACGTGAAAACAATAGGCTCGGTAAGATTACCTTCGGCAATCAGCGATCCGTAAATGGCAAAATAGGCAGCGTCCATTTTTATAATTTCACCGGCAGGAATGGTTAAAGTGTAACCGTTTGCAACATTGGAGGCGCCGGCAAAAACAATGGGGAATCCAATTGTGGTGTGTGTCATGGTAAGGTCCATGTTTACACTCCCCCCAACCCTGAATGCATTGAAATGGTTTCCGCTTCCTGTATTGCCTGAATAATCCATGATGTTTGCACTTTCCAGGTTGGCAGCCCATCCGTTGTTGTTGCTTATTTCGCAGTTATCAATATCAACACCTGCACTGGAAAAATAGAACCCTGAAGAGCCATTGTTGGAAACGGTACACCCTGAAATATTGGCTGTACCGCCCGATCCTGAAATTCCGTAAGCGTTGTTATTGGTAATTGTGCAGTTAGTAATATTTACTGTGTTGTTGTTGAGTTGCAGGGCATTGTAACCGCAATGGCTCAATGTGTTGCTGGCAACCTCAATTCCGGTACAACCGGATAAATTCAGCCCACCATAAAGGCTGAATTCGACGGTTGAATTTCTGAAATAGCCGGTGGTGCTGTAATAGTAATACACAGCACTTAATTCACCATAGTAATTCTGACCACCATAACGTATCATGCAATGATCAAAGCGACCAGTTCCTTCGTTGGCATTTAACCCATAAAGAGCAACTGTGTACCAGTCGCCTGCTGCCGGCGACGAAACACTGCCATCATTATTCAGGTCGCCACCATAAGTATCATCTTTAAAGGAAGTAAAAACAATCGGATCATCTTCTGTACCATCTGCTATCAGAGTTCCATAAACATACATCAGACCCGAAGTAAATTTTATGACCTCACCCGCCGGAATCGTGAGTGTGTACGGACTGTTTACAGCAACCATTCCCGTTATGACAAACGGAAATCCGATGGCCTCCTCCGACCATGTTAAATCCTGATTTACACTACCATAAATGGCGAAGGCATCGTATCCGTTAAATTGTCCTGTATTTCCGGAATAATTCGTAATGTTCACATTTTCGAACCGGGCTGCCCAACCAGCATTGCCCGAAATATCACAGTTGATGATGTTGGCTCCGCCTGAACTTAGAAAAATACCATCGCTGTTGTTGTTGTGAACAGAACAGTCAATAAGGTCTATCGAGCAACTGCTTTCGGTGATTCCGTAAGTGTTACAATACGAAACTTCATTATCCGAGATAACAACATTCTCCGAATTGTACACATTGATACCCGAATAAAGGCTGTATTTTACCTGAGAATTGGTGATGTAACCGGTAGAAGTTACGTAAAAATAAACCGTGCTCACTTCACCCCAGTAGTTTTGACCACCATACCTAAAAATGCAATGATCGAGCTCTCCTACACCATCGTAGGCGCCCTGGCCATACAGCGCAATGCAATACCAGTCGCCTTTTGCAGGAGATGAAATGCTTCCGTCATTGTTCAGGTCGCCGCCGTAAAAATCGTCCTTAAATGATGTAAAAACAATTGGCTGAACCTCATTTCCGTGCGCAATCAGCGAACCATACACATAAAGCAATCCACTCCCGAATTTGACGACTTCACCAGCCGGGATTGTGAGTGTGTAACCGCTACTTACCGAAAACATCCCTGTAACTACCACCGGAAACCCAAATACCGTGGACGACATTACCAAATCCTGGTTTAGGTTGCCATAAATGCTGAAAGCATCGTAACCGTTACCACTTCCGCTGTTTCCTGAATAGTTTTTAATATCTACCCCTTCAAGACGTGCAGCCCATCCGGTATTATCGATAATCTGGCAGTTGGTAAAAACCGAACTCCCTGCAGAGAAATAAATACCATGACCGTTGTTTTCACGAACAAAACAACCATTAATCTCTGAAGAAGAAGAATAGGTGTCGATGCCATTTCCACCATTGTACCTGATGGTGCAGTACTGGGCATCCACATTGCCCGAAGAAATGATTCGCAGACCAGCATTGGAACTATACTCGAGGGTAGTGTTTTTTACACTGCCATAATAGCTGGTTGTATTAAAATACAACATGGCATACTCACTGTTTGCCGGATATCCGCCGTATTTCATATGGCAATAGTCGAAAAAGCCAACCCCGCTATTGCCACCCGCACCATAAATGTGCAACGAGCCCCAGTCGCCGGGATTGGGCATTCCGTCCGATCCGGCAATAATTTCACCCACTGTATTGTCGTCACGTGAGGTAAAAATAATCTTGTTGGCAGATGTGCCGGTTGCCACCATTGAACCATACACCATGGCATACACCGAAGGTGCAAATTTTACCACCGCTCCGGCCTGGATGTTCAGGGTACTTCCATTGTCAATCTGGATGTTCCCGTTTACATAGTAAGTGTTTGTGCCCGACCATGTTTGCCCCGAAACATTGCCGCTCACCGTAACATATGCATACGACACAGCCGGTAATAGGAGTATCGCAAGCATTTGAATCAGAATCTTGTAAAGTGTTTTCATAGGCTGTTTTTTTAAATTAAATCATTACTTAATTCAATCATCTTTGTTTGCTTTTTTTCTTTCCCAAAAAAAATACATGCAAACAAATTTAGTTAGAAAATGCTTGAACACCCTGCGAAATCCTGTAATATTTTGTGCAATCCGAACATTTTTTACACAAGGAGGAGGATTCACAAAGGTTTTACTTATTTATTGGTGTACAGGCTTACCACAGGTTTGCGTGGTTTGTCAGAAGAACCGGATTTTGATACTTTAGGAGCAATTTTTATTTCTGATAAAACCGAAGATACAGTATAAAGATGAGCCTTTTCAATCCGGTTTGAATGCATTGGAGGAGAAATTTGAGGATTTCCATGGAATTGAAACCAGGTTTGGTGTAAAGTGTCGTTTGTTAAAGATTTGCTACAGAATTGGAATTTGATAACTTTGTTGTTTAAAAGAAAGGTAAGTTTATGCCGGAAATAAGCAGATTTTTTGGAATATTCATAACATTGAATTCATTAAAACGATGAAAGTAAACGACAGGAACATAGAAGTGGTTGGGGTGGAAGGTTCTTTTCAATTGTTTTTGAGTGAATTAAGAGGGAAAGTGGGTTGTGGCTATTTTGGAAATAACCACCATAATGGCGGTTAGCGAGATGCTGGCGCAAATCATGAAAAAACGCCGCAACGTTTTAAACAAAGAGAAAATTAATGATTAGAGTAATAACGCATTCCAAAAGAAAATTCATTTATGAATTCATAGATGCAATTGGATTTTTATTTGTTCTATTTGTAATCGTTCCTGCTATCGGACAAAAAACAGGGAGTCCGTTTATTGAAAAATACTATGTAATTTTTGTGATGCTCTTCTTCATAGGATTAACTTGGATTTTTGTTCGAATTTTTATTGGGAGAATGAAATGGTATAAACCTGTAAATAAAATTGGAGAAATTGATTTCTATGATGATTATTTGATTATTAAACAAACAAAGATTCGAATAGAACAGATTAAAACGATAAGAATTGATGTAACTCATTGTAAAGGACAATTTGAGGGCGGACGCTCTGGACTGAGTGACGGAACTGGGAATTATATTGAATTATTTTTAAGAGATAAAACGAGATTTAAAGAAGCATTTCTTATTGAGAATCTACGAATAGTAAATGATTTAAAGTCACTTATGGAAAGCTGGAAAAAAACGGGAATATTAGTAGTTGGAGATTGGAAACCAATGTTAACTATACTTGATAAGTAATTTGTGCTAACATACGGTCATAAAACATGGCGATTTCAGCTAGTTTTAGATTTTTTTGTTCCGTTTAAGTTTTTCAATGTTGGATTGTGTATTGTCTGCGAACTCCCGCAAACTAATTACAACCAAAATGTTACCCCCAAATCCCCCCCAAAAAACCACCAGCCGCAAATGCCCCTTATCAGAACATTTGCGGCTGGCTAAAAGAATGAAAAATATACCTTGTCGGTTTTATTAATCACATCCCGGGAAATCCAGGGTGACTGATTGTGAAACCTTGATTTTGTATGCTTTTCCGGGTTCGAGGGTCTGCAGGGTGTGAACGCCCATCTGCGGCCACCACACCTTGGTTCCGATAAGTTCCTGAACAATCACAATATTGCTGGCGTGCGCTGAAAAAAGTTCGTCGGCGCTTACCGGGCAACTGCTCAGCACGGGCAGGTAATGCCAGCCGGGGCTGAGTGTCAGGGAAGCCGGGGCAAATTCGGTTCCTGAAACTTCCAGGTCAAAATCCTCAGATACTTTTACTGCGTACCCCGACCCGTTGTCCCAGTCGCCGATGGTGTTCACTCCGGCATCAGGCCAGTAAACCGAGGTCAGGTTTTTCAGGATGATGAGCTTGCCGGCTTCAGAAGCAAACATGTTTTCCACCGCCGGATCATAAGGTACGATATGGCTGGAAATGCTGTTCCACCCGGCTTTCAACTGGTAAACAGCAGTATATCCGGCATGAAGCGACTGAATTTCCGACAGGCAGAAGTCACCGAATTTTCCCTGGCAGGGCATTGCAGGATTGTACACAGCAAAGGCAGAATATTCCTGTGAAGCATTGCAATCGAACAATCTCCAGCGGAGGCGCTCACCGGTAGCAAAACCGTCTTTTTCCGGGGTAGTAGGATCGTCACCATAAGCGTTCAGCACCACGCCGGAAGTTCCGTTCCATTGTACCGCACCGCCACAGGCTTCATTGCCTGAAGCGTCTGCATAAAACACCCCGATCCAGTCGCCGGCTTCAAGTGGTTCGCCGAAAATTTCCGGGGCTGCCGAAAGTGGGATGTTGATGCTATGAACCAGTCCCGTAACCTGGTAATTCCAGCCAACAGGCAATTCACACTTCGGTTGCGTACCGGTGATGGCGGCAATCCCCGAAAACCCGTTCATGACAAACACACCCTCGTGCTGAGGATAGGATTGATCCCAGGTGACTTCAATATCCTGCTCATTTCCCGAAAGGGCTGAAAACAGTTTAAAGGTAAAGGGCTCGCCTTCGGCAAAACCTTCTTTCAGGTCAGGGGTGAGGAAATCGTCGCCAAAAGCAAACAGCGTATTGCCCTGGCCTGCATCGATGTCCACCACACCGCCACATTGTTGTTCTCCCTGGTTGTCGGTATAAAAAACGCCTAACAGATCACCCTGTTGTAATGGCACAATGCCTTGCGGAATGACAATAATATGGGTGTAAAGCGTGGGATTTACCACCCAGTTTGGATAAATGGTAACCTGGTAATCTTCGGTTTCCCCGTTATCGGCTAATCCTTTAAAGGTCAATCCTCCTGATGTGTTGAACCTGAAACGGGCAAAGGTTTTTCCCGAAAGGGAAGAAGAAGGAATATCGAAGGTGAGGTTGTTGAAACCGGCGGACAGCAAAACATCGCTGAACACCTTGTCTTCCGGGTCTGACCAGCTGCCATTTTGGTTAAAATCGAACCAGGCGTTCAGATAACCGGTCACGGAGGCTTTTACCATTAATGCTGCGGTTTGTCCCACGATCATGGTTCCTGAAATGAAGACCCCGTCTTCATCGGCCAGGCCGTCCAGGTCATCGCCTTTTGCATTGGGGGAAGAAATTCCGTCAGGTTCAGCATCAATCAGGTCGCCCAAAAAGGTGACTCCATCAACCAGGTTCCTTGCTCCGTCATCTGCTAACAAGGTCGGGTAGATTTCTGCCGGTGCATCGCCGAAATCAAAACCAGCACCGGAATTATCCGATATTTCAATGGTATAATCTTCCACCTCGCCGTTTTGCGCTGTTCCCGTAAAAGACAATGAAGAACCATAATCCCGGAAACGGAAACGCAAAAACGACTGACCTGTGTTTGCTGAATCCGGTACTGTAAACGTGAGCGCGTTGTTACCGGCAATCAGTGGCTTGGATTCAAATATATGTTCAGCCGGGTTCAGCCAGGTGCCATCCAGATCGAAGTCCATCCATGCATCCAGAAAACCAGTAACGGAAGCCAGCACTGAAACCGAAACCACCGAACCCGGTGATACAGTTGCCGGCAAGGTTACGCCATCTTCATCATCAATCCCGTTCACATCGTCTCCGTTTGCCAATGGTGAGGGTTGGCCGTCGGCTTCTGTGTCGATCTTACTTCCCAGATAAATGCCCGGAACAACATAATGGGCTGCACCATCAAGTGCCTGCGTTGTGGGAAAAGTAAACATGAACAATCCCGGAATTTCGGGAGCATCCCCAAAATCCAACAGTGGCTGGGCGGGTTCTGCAATCATCATTTTGTAATCTTCCACTTCGCCATTTTCGGCTAAACCATCAAAGGATAAGGGATTCTGGTAAGTCCGGAACCGGAAACGCAGGAATGACAAGCCTTTTGAAGCGTTTGAAGGTATGTTGAACGAAAGCGCATTGGCGCCGGTGGTCAAAGGTTTTATGGCAAAAATGTGTTCGCCTGCATCAGCCCACGAGCCGTTCAGGTTGAAATCCATCCAGGCATCCAGAAATCCATCAACAGAAGCTATCACCGTGATATTTACTGCTGAACCCGGTGTTGCAGACAAAGGCAGATTCACGCCGTCCTCATCATCACCCAGCGATGGGTAGAAGATGTCAGAATCATCTCCGAAAGCGGAGGCTTCCGGCTGACCGTCGGGTTCCACATCCGCGAAAGCGCCCAGGTGAATTCCCGGCACAAACTGGTGACGCGCACCATTGCCGGCCAGCAGGGTTGGATAAAAATGAAGACCATCTCCATCCGGGGCATCTCCGAAATCAAGTCCCTGCATGGTGGTTTCAGTTATCGTCATGGTATAATCTTCCACCTCACCGTTGTTTACAATTCCATCGAATGAAATGGGTTGGTTGTAATCGCGGAAGCGGAAACGAAGGTACGATTGCCCTGGAAATGCCGTTGCCGGAATGACAAAAGACAAATTATTCACCCCTGCCATCAGCGGTCTTTGTGCGAAAATATGTTCATCCAACCCGAACCAGGAATGATCGAGGTCGAAATCCATCCAGGCATCGAGGTAACCATTCACCGAGGCGATCACCTGCAGGTCAACCGTTGAACCCATCGCCGCCGATGCCGGGAGCGTTACACCGTCTTCATCATCAAACGGAGAAGGATATATAAGCCCGGTATCATCGCCCGAAGCGCCTGCATTTGGCTGCCCGTCAGGCTCACCGTCGATGTTTGTACCAAGGAATACGGCAGCATTGATGACATGGGCAGCGCCGTTCCAGGCAAGTGTGGTCGGATAGTTGAAAAATGCCCCACCCTCTTCCGGCGCATCGCCAAAATCGAGCCCCGAAGGCTGGCGGTTAATGGTCAATGACAGACAATCCCTGAATGGGATCATGGCAGGATTGAGCGGCATTGCCGAAAGGCATAATTCAGCCGAACCCGTTATCTTGTCCGCATTTCCCGGTGTATAAACCGGGGTTAATGAGCTTGCCGAACTAAAAGTTCCGTCACCACTTGTACTCCATTGCAAACTGCTGTAATTTGTGGCAGTAGCATCCGGAATCTGGAAGGACTGGTTTTCGTTGATGGTTGCATCACTTCCGGCATCTGCCCAGGGGGCAAAGGTTTCGACAGGAAATGCAAATGCTCCCGTTTCGCCGGGTAAGCCGGAGATGACCGTTGTATTTCCGGTTTCACGGTCGAGAAGGCGCAGCTGGGCGCCGCTTTCGGTACTGTATGCCGCAAGATAAACCTCATTGTTCACCGGATCAAAACCCATTCCCTGAGCGTAGTTCCCGTCAAAACCTGCATTTCCAACCTCAGTTACTTCTCCGGTGTAGGGTTCGACAGCGAAAATGTTGTCGGTGTCGATATCGAAAACGTACAAGGTTCCGGTAAAGTCGAAGGAAGAACTTATGGCCGCAGCCATTCCCAGGTTGTGTTCCGACAGGATAGTTCCGGTATAAGGATCGAATTCATACAAAATGGATTGAATTCCGTCAGTGGCAATGGCGAAGAAATCACCGGTCGATTTATGAATGGATAAACAGGTCCATATTCCATCTGAAAAGGGGCTGGGAAAGGATGAAATAACCGTTGAAGCGCCATTCGATTTATTCACCTTACGCAACGAATTGTCCACATAGTTGATGATCCAGAAAAACTGTGTATCACCAGGAACAAAATCGCTGCAAAAAGCCAGGTAATTCACCGAAGCTATTACATTCACCGAAGAAGGATTTGCTACATCGATACTGTAAAACCGCGATCCCCAGAGGTTTTCAGCGTAAGCCACCGAACTGCTGAACGACAGATAAGGCGGCAAAAAATTGTTTTGAGAATTATCCTGCGCAGCCGAAGGAGGCGCCGGCATGATATTCTCCGTTGTTTTTTTTGCCTGCCCGTCCCCGCCGGTGGCGAACACCGGCGAGGAACAGACCAGGCTGAACAACAGAAATATCGTTGATATTACTGCTTTATAGCTTTTCATGGTTTCACCTGTTAATTGTTAACTTTCACAAGTTTACCTTTCTGTATAAATCCTGACTCAGGATCGGTAAGTGTGATGAAGTAGAATCCTTCACGCAGCTTCTCCAGACCGAGTTCAATGCCTCCGGCTACGAAATTGATGGAATATTCGGTAACGAGCTTGCCGTTCATATCGAATAATTCAATTTTGCTTTGAGATGCATCACCTGAAATAAGCTCAACGTAAGCCACGTTCGATGCAGGGTTTGGATAAATGTTCAGGTAGCTCTGGTCGTTTTCTATACGCCTGATTTCACCTTCCACCAGAGCTTCTTCAATCGAATATTCACCCAGTTTGTAATCGCTGTAATCCGGCGAATTGTTCAGGATGGAGGTGGCAAAGTTCGACAAATCCGGATTTTTATCCAGAACATTCTGGAGGAATTGTCTGTCAAATTCAGTCAGGCTTTCCCAACCATTTTCCAAAATTCCAAGATCGATCAGCCTCAGCATTTTAAAATCTTCCTCATCAGCATTGGCCGGACTGAAGAGATTCAGCTGGGTTTTGGCATTTTCAAAATCACCATTTCTGTAATAGAAATTGTATCTCAACATGGCCTTTTCGTTTGCTGAAAGGTCGGTTATGCTTATGATTTCATTCAGCAGCGTCAAATCCGAGTTGTCGTAGGTTGCCAGAATCATGCTTGCGTCAGCAAACTGATTTGAAGATGATTTGAGCGATTGCTGATAATCTCCATTCAGCCAGAAATTGCCTGCGGCGCCGTTCAGCGGTGCTGAAAGTTTTGAGAAATGATCGCAGACATAATTAACATTCAACTGACCCTGTGACGGCATGTTGAATATTTGCTTTGCGCATGAAGCCGTGGAATGGTAAGGATTGTTGCTCGTGATCTGAACCTGTGGCCACGATATATTGAACATCCCGAAATTATCGGCAACCGTGATGCTTGAATTGCTGTTGATGTCAACGGCGGTGTTTTTGTTGCTCCAGAGTGTGTTCAATCCCGGATCGCCGGCTGTGCCAATGTTTCCTGAAAGGTTCGATACATTTATCCCCACATTGTTGTAATTGTAAAGGAAGTTGTTCCTGAATTTTGGCAAAGGAATGTTGCCACCGGACGAGAACCATTTCCGCAGGTCAACCGAAGTGTAGCAATCGGTGATGCAGTTGCTCGAAATTTCGCTGAGCGCCGACATGTTATAGCCAAACACCCCCACCGAGTTGTTGAAATTCTTCATTTTGATGTTGTTGCAGGTAATGTAGCTCTTGCTGTTCGGGAGCTCCCAGATGAAAATGCCGTTTGTCTGAATGTTGTTCAGCTCGTTCAGGCTAATCTGGCAGTTGATGTTGTTGTACGAAACAATGCCGTAATTAAAACCTTCGATCCTGTTGTTGACCATGCTGATATTGTATGTTGAAATGGCGTAAATGCCGGCCTGGTTCACAAACTGGTTGTAATTGTTGGCAATTTCGTTGTTGTTGATTTCCACAATCGGACCTTGTGTTGCCACAACATACACTGCCGGGAATATGGCAGAAGGCACGTTTATCTCAATTTCGTTGTTGTCAACGCCTGAATAATATTGCTGCGACTGCAGGAATACGGAGCTGTAAAGGTCAGTAAATGTATTCTCAGAAAAAATACCTCCACCCGAAATCTGGTAAATACCGTAAGTCCTTGGGAATGCAGTTCCCCAGCTGTTTACGAATCCGTTCTGGGAAACCTGGTACAGGAACCTCGAAGCACTGGAATAAATTCCGTAGGTGCTGAAATTGTTGACAAACGAATACTTTGTCTGGCAATCGAATACCGGGAAGAACTGCTCGGTGACAAACTGGTTACCACTGACCGGGTGGCTGAAATTTTTGTTGTTTTCAACCCTTACCCCATAGTTGCAGTTGGAGAACAGGTTGTTTGAAATTACCGCATCAGCATCATTCTGGAAATACAGTGCCACTTCGGCATTTTTAAATGTACATTCGTTGACGATGTTGTCGAATTCGCCATTGCCGATGAAAAAGAGACCTTTCCAGGTTTTGTCGATTTCGCAGGGGCGATAAACCGAATTGTTGGTCCGGAGGTACGCACCGTTCTTAAATACGATTCCGGCGCAAACGCCAAAAACAACGTCAACATTGGTTATGTCAAGCACAGCGCCATTGGTCACTGTCAGTATCACATTATCATCAAGGTAGTATTTCCCGTCCCAAACCATGTCGGTGGTGTAGGTAGTATTGACCAGAATTTTGGTAAACTGTGGGTCGATGGCAGCAAAGCAACAGCTTTTCGAGAGGTATGAAACGTCAATGGTGTAAGTTTCAACACAGGTGCCATCAGCCGAGGTAATGGTAAATACATAAGTGCCGGGCAACAAATTGGGGATCACCAGCGGAACTCCAGGAATAATTGTCCACGAAGGACCTGGTGGTGATACCTGGGTGATGGTGAACGGGCCGCCTACTGACGACGGGTCCAAAACCACAGTTACCGATCCGTCAGCTGTTTCGACACAAGAGGCTGGATGCGATTCCATAAGTTCCATCACGATTTTGCAGCACAAATCTTCGAGACAGAAAACGCCTGCAGTGTCAACGCAGCCGAAACTGTTTTGAACCACTACCGATATTTGCTGTGTTCCTGAATTTGATGCCGGATAATAGAGGTCTTTTCCAAAACCGATGGGGGAACCCCAGTTGTTGTTGGCATACCAGGTTATGCTGGGATATGCATTGGTATACGTGTTATTTGGCCATTGTGCATTGAGTGGCAGCGGAATGTACAAATGGAGGGTGTCGTCACCGCAGATGGTTTCGCAACCACGCGGGAAAAGGCTCAGATCGGGTTTTGGATGAATGAAGCCGGCGTTGGCTGTTGCTGAACAACCGGTTGCCTTATCGGTGATTGTCAGGCTGTAAAAACCAGGCGCCGATGCAACGATGACGGGTGTGGTAGCTCCGTTGCTCCATTGGTAGGTATATTTTGTCGGATCGTTTGGATTTGGCGTTAAAGTAACAGGATTTCCAACACACTGGTTTATATAGGGAACGGTAAGAACCGGTGTTTCATAAAATGAAATACAAACCGTGTCGGCGTTAGAACAGCCTGTGGTTACATCTGTCACTGTAACGATAAACTCCATGGAAACAGGCAAAACAGCAGGAAGCAAAACATCCACCCAGGTTGTGTATCCATAGGGGCCGTTGTTATTCGTAAAAGTTGCTCCCGGAGGATTGCTCGTCCAGTTGTAAATATAGTTCACATTGTAGGTGGCATCCAGCGGAAACTGAACGTTTGTTGCCGGCGTGGCGCACACGTGACCTTCACCGGATATTTCGATATTCGGCAGTGGCAACATGTAAATATAAATTTTGTTCGATTTACTCGTACAGCCAAAACTGTTTGTCAAAACCACCCAGTATTCACCATGCTGGTTTGCGTTGTAAGTCACGGCATTTGCCCCTGAAATGGCAGTTCCGTCTTTGTACCATTGGTACGCGCTATAACCCGTACAGGCTGATAATATCACAAAATCCCCGGGGCAGAAAGTTGTATCCGATGCCGTGATGGTACAGTTTGGCAAAGGATTCACTGTGATCGACTGGGTTTTTGTTGCAACACAACCCGCCTGATTGGTAATGGTCAGGGTTACTGAATAAGGCGGAGGACTTGCTGTTGAATAGGCATGTTGGGTAACAGCGGTGTATGATGTGGAACCATCGCCAAAAGTCCAGAAATAATTATACTGTGGATTGTTTGGCACCGCCGTGAATGTTGCAGGACTATTGGCACAAACGGGCGAGGTAAAAGTAAAATTCGCTGTCGGTAAAAGAACATTGATGGTTTCACTCCACGTACTCTGGCATCCGGTTGAAGAGGTTATCGTAAGGGTGACCGTATAAGTCCCTGATGCAGAAACCGTCAAACCCGGTGTTGCCACATTGGGATTGGGTGTAAAAGTACCGGTTCCCGGACCTGAAATCGACCACTGATAGGTTGCAATGGTGGCAGGAGCAACCGCATAAGATTGATTGACAAGGGTGACCTGCGAACATACCACGTATGTCCTGAAAAAGGCAGAAACATTGCAGCCTCCGGGTGGTGGCGGCGGATAATTTGAACAATTTTCGATGATTACATTAACCACATTTGACTTAATGGAACATCCGTTTTTGGTCACCATAACATAGTATTGATAGGTTCCCGCACTGGTTAATGATGCAATGTTGATGGACAAAGAATTGCTGGTAGCTCCTGAAATCAGCACATTGTTTTTATACCACTGGTAGGTATTGCCGGTTCCTGTTGGAGTTGTTAAAACCAGGGTTTGAGTGGAACCCAGGCAGAAAATAGGTAGCATGTTATAAGTAACCGAAGCCGTTGGCGGGGTGTTGATAGTAACAGGTTTGCTGTTGGAACCTGAGCAGGTTGTCACCGAAATGGTTGCTGTGGTTGCCGGACCGTGCCATTGAACCATCACCGAATTTGTGCCCTGACCGCTGAGAATTGTACCTCTGTTGGAAGGTGTGATTTGCCACTGGAAATCTCCGGTTGGGTTTGAGCCTCCTGCCGAATAGGCCTGTATTGCATCCACACAAACCGTGAATGTTCCTGTTATGATTGGAGGTAAAAATGGATTTACACTTAAAGTAACCGGCGGTGACTGGCAGAACACACCAGGTAAAATTTCAATTTCCTGGTAAACACTGAGTGTCCAGGGGCCTGAACCGGTAAACTGAACGATGACAGAATCCTTGTCCGCGCCCATTTCCGACATGATATTTCCTGTTCCACCGGTAATCGACCAAACGAAAGGACTGCCACTTACATTGGATGAAACACTGTAAGTATGATTTTTACCCGCACATACGCTGTCAGCCCCGGCAATAGCATTCAGGATGGGTTTGGCAATGACTTCGATGTTTTTTGTGGCGGTAAGGTTGCAAAAAGCTGAAGGATTGAGTGTAGTTGCTGAAAGTACGTAATTTCCAGGAGTCCAGGTGATGGTTACCGAAGGGGTGCCGTTTCCGGAAAGGATTGTCGGCCCCGCAGGGGTTATCGACCAGTTGGCCGGACCTGATGCTCCAAAAGTGGTAATATCCGATTCGCAGACTTTGTCATTTCCATAAATGGAAAATACAGGTAAAACATTTACATTCACTGAGTCAACTCCGTCGCATCCGGCAAGCGGGTTGTCGTATTCACATTTTACCCAGAATGAACCGGGAGTGTTGAAAGTGATGTTGGCTGTGGTAACATTTTTATCAGCCTGGTTGAAAGTGTACAAACCTCCGCTAACTGTCCAGTGGTAATAGGTTCCGGGCATGGAAGGAAGGCTGTAGCTGCCTGATGATCCTACACAAACGGTGGTAGGCCCGCTGATGGGCAGATTGGGATATAAAACCGGAACCGCCATGGTTGTAGAACCCGGACATTGGGACGAACCGCAACCGGGTGTGCTTAAAGTTACTGTGGTAGGTACTGTATAAACATTGTTCCAGACGACGCTGATACAATTTGTTCCCTGACCGGTAAGGATGGTACCACCAGTGGCACTCCAGACATAATTGGAGCAAACCGTTGGTGAACAAAAATAGGATGTATCGCCCGGACAAACCGTTCCATAACAACAATCGGTCTCAATTTCAGGGCCGGTGCCGTTGAGCACAACCACTTTTTTTGTAATGGTATCGCTGCATCCACAGGGCACTTTTGCTTCGCCCTGCGCTCCGCCAACCCAGGTACCTGCACCCATATCCTGAACGGTGAGGGTTACCGTGTAGGTTCCGGGAGCATTATAGTAATGTGGGGGAGGCGTTGCCAGGTTCGAGGTTGAACCATCGCCAAAATCCCAGTGCCAGGTGCTTCCACCCAGGGAATTGTTGGTGAACTGAACGGGAGTATTCAAACAAACAGTGTCGTTGTCCATCGAAAAGTCTGCTTCCGGCCCATCGATAAGGCAAACCGGTCGCATGATCGAATCGAGGCAATTGCCCCCAATGTTCAGGTTGCTGATGATAACTTTAATGTAGCCCTGGTTTCCATTACCCCACAAAATGTTGATGGGATTTCCCGTGAAACTGGCCGGTGTTCCGCCGGTTACAGTCCATGTGTAGGTAAAAGAAGGATCGTTGGGATATACCGTGTAAACATGAACACTTTCCTTACAAGCTGTAAGGGCATCCCTTAAATCACCTCCGGGAGTTCCGTTTTCGTGCTGACAGGCGCCTTCCGGCGGACAAACGTCAACCGCATCTTTTAAAATAAACTGCGGGCAACATACCTGCTGTGCCTGCAGATCATCTACTGGCAGGATATTCAACAATACCCCCATTATAAAACTGAAAATGATAAAAACCTTTTTCATAATCATTACGTGTTAAATTGTTAAAAACATTTCATTCAAAAAATGCTCATTAAATGTTTGTTAAACCTATTTTGGTACAACATTACCCTATTAACACAAAAGTATTACCACAGGTAAGCGGTGAAGAATTAATTAACTAAAAATTAACGAATTATCGAAGGATAGCAATTGCACGAAATCCCTTGCAAATTCAAATCTGATGCGGGAAATGAAAAAACAAACATGCGTGCCCAGGTTTCTGATACCAATCAATCCTGCTTTGAAAATCATGGTAATTAAAACAATCAAATTTTGCTGCAGATGGGTGTTTTTTGTTGGATATTTCACCCGGATGGGTCAAAACCGGACATTGAATCCATAAATTGGAAATCCCGATGTTTGCCCAAAAACCAAACCGCACAATTGGTATGGGTTTTACACCACCCCAGTTCAATTTTTAGCTACCCTGATGGATGGCTGATGTTGATGATTACATTTTTTTTTAATCTCCTTGAATTAATCACCGGCTGATTTAACCCTGGTTTCTTACATTTGTGCAATCAACGGTTACTAACCGGGACATTGTGATACTAATTGAAAACAATTATGCGCTTTTTTGTCAAATGAAAATAAACATGCTGCTTTTTCTGACCATTGTGTTGACTTTAACACAAAAAGCCATTGGCTTGCCGACAATTATATTCTCAACAGCTTACCTGTCTATAAACGATACCCTTCCAGCCCGATACAGGAATCAACCATTGGATTACCGGTCATCCGATGTCACACTTCCCCAAACCAATACCATTGCCCATTTTGATGCCGGTGTGGCTGTGAATCCACTGAATGCCAGCCAGGTATCAGTAACAACAACCATTATGGACTGGGATGGCAACAGTTACACAGCTTTCAGGGGACCGGCATTTTTTTACAGCAACGATGCAGGACAAACCTGGGCAGGTGTTCCTGATGCATTCGATTACAGCAATGCAGGCGATCAGGAGATCGCAGTAAATTTATCCGGCAGGAAATTCATCAATTACACCAATTCGGAAAACGGGCAAAATTGCGCTTTTACCAATAATAACGGCGGATTGTGGACGACAAAAAAAGTAGCAGATCCGCCCACCGGCGTTGCAGGTCTTTTGTATCATAACACACTTTGTGTTGACAACAGCCAAACCAGTAATTTTAAAAACAACCTTTATTCAGCCTGGAAGCAGAGAGGCGGATTAATTAACTGTGATCATATCGTTACTGCCCGATCGACCACCAACGGGCTTACCTGGTCAGTTCAAACAGGGGTAAGCAATGGTGTTGGCGACAATGCAGTTAATAAGTTTCCCGACGTAAAGACGGGCCCCAACGGTGAGGTTTATATCTGCTGGGTAATGGAGGAGTACTTCACCGCAGATGAAAATGCCATTGGATTTGCCCGGTCAACGAACGGTGGGGTTACATGGTCGGCAGGAAAAAGGCTTTTTGACAACATTCGGGGAGTTAATTCAACGCAGTGTTCAAAGAATATTCTGATAAGAACAATGCCCGTAATGACGGTTGACAACAGTAACGGGCCATTCAGGGGAACCATTTATGTAGCCTGGCTTAACGTAGGTTATCCCGGTGAAAATGCGGGTGAAAATGTTGACATTTACCTAATGAAATCCTCTGATCATGGCGATACATGGTCGGCGCCCATCCGGGTAAATTCCGACCCGGTTCCGGGAGGAAGCAACCAGTTTTTTCCGGAAATCTGTTGCGACCCTGTTACAGGTGTGGTAAGCACTATTTTTTATGATGACCGCAATTGCAGCCCCGACCAGGCGGAAGTGTGGGTGGCTTCATCCTGCGACGGAGGAGAAAGCTGGGAAGAGACCGTCGTGAGCGATCATGCTTTTGATGTAATTCCAACCCCGGGATTAAGTTACAGTACCTACGTAAACAAAATTGGCATTGCCGCACATAATAATCTGGTATATCCCGTCTGGCTCGACAATTCAAACCATAAACCCGTAGTAAAAATTTCACCCTTTCAATTACCGGCCTTCACCTCACCTTATATCACCTCTGTAAGCACAGATCAACAAACAGGACAGCTTTCGATTGCGTGGAACCTGACAGGCAGCCAAAATTTCTCTCACTTCAATATTTACCGCAACGGCGAGTTGATTGCCACAACCGGTAATTACAATTACACAGAATTTTTGCCATCTCCGGGCGAGTATAAATTTTCAGTGTCGGCTCAGTACGCTGAGGGGGAATCCATGTCTTCATCAAGGACAATGCAGTGGGGCGACGCCCGGCTGAACCTTACTTCCACAGTGATAACACTGGTTGCACCAACCGGATCAGCATTTTCACGAAAATTTCTGTTATCAAACAGCGGCCTATTGCCTTTAAACTATGTGGTAAAACCCAGGATACTTTCGGATAATACAAATCCGGATTACTGCACGCCGGGTTGCTCGGGTTCCATTTTTATTCGAAATGTCAGTATTGGCAACATCAATCATTACAGCTACTGGGACGGATACGGCGATTTTACGGATTACGCCACGGGCGTCGTTCCCGGAGGTTCAGACACCCTGATCTGGCAGGTTCGAAACTGGGTCCCGGAGGTTGGGGAAGAAATCTATACCCGGCTATGGATTGACTGGAATCAAAACGGGGTATTTGAAACATCGGAAGTATCGTCAGGTGAACTTTTTGATGAACGGCTGAGGAAATTTCGTGCTGTAATTCACCCTTCTGAAATGCTTTTCCCCGGAAATTTCAGAATGCGGATATTTGCCGGCAACGATGATCTTGGCCCTTGTGACACACAAAATTGGGACGAGCACGAGGATTATCATCTTTTTAACCTGACCTGGATCAACAGCGAAGGCTTTTCAGGTAACCTGGCGGCGGACAGTTCAGGATGGCTTGACCTGAATTTCGACACAGAGGGTCTTAGTCCGGGCAATTACATTGTAGATCTTAATTTTGAAGATAAACAAACAAATACCCTTGTAAACACCCTGAAAATCAAACTAAATATTGACAACGAGGTATTTGCATCACCTGAAAACCTGGTGGCGGTTCCCGGAACAAATAATGTACTCCTTTCATGGCAACCCCCTTCCAACGGCAATCTGCCCATGGGATATTCTGTTTACAGGTATGGTGCGGGGTTGGACATTTTCCTGACAGATTCCTGTGAATATACTGATCCGGACCCGGGACCCGGAATGTACAGCTACGAAGTAGTTGCTCAATACCAAAAAGGTGAATCCATGCCTTCAAACAGGGTTAAAGCCGGAATTTTGGTTGCCCGCAATTTTCAGTTAGACCTTATCGAAGGCTGGTCAGGGATATCGATGAACCTCATTCTGGCAGAGCCAGCTGTACAAAATCTGTTTCTTGGAGTTCCCGAACTCAAAATACTTTACAACTACCAGGGCGTTTACTGGCCTGAACAAGGGGTCAACACACTCGAAAACTGGAATGTTTCATCCGGCTATGTATGCAAAGTGGCAAATTCGACACAATTAAATGCTTCCGGTTTTGAAATTCAAAACAGCGAGATCAACCTCGTAGAAGGCTGGAATATCATTCCCGTGCTGAGTGACGAACCTGTTTCTGCCGAAACCTTGTTTGGCCAGGGCTATCCCGGAATTGTGCTGGTAAAGGAGGTGGCAGGCCTCGGTGTTATCTGGCCGGAAATGGGAGTATTTACCCTGCCTTCCCTGCAGTCAGGCAAAGCCTACTTCGTAAAAACCAGCCAACCTGTAGTCATCAGTTTTTAATCCAGGCTTTTGTAAATAAAAACCCCGCAATGACGCGGGGTTTGTTGATTTTTTGATATTGAAAAAATTATTCACATTCGGGAAAAACAATTTGAATTTCCTGAGTAACCTTTACAAGATAAGCACTTCCCGGCTTAAAAACACCTAAAGTGGTAATGTTGTAATATGGCCAGTAAACTTTTGTACCTGCGCCATCCTTGATAAATTCCACCTTGCCAAGGTTGCCGGCAAAAAGGGTTTGAATGGTGGTTTCACAATCCGAAAGAACCGGTATCAGGTTCCAGCCCTGGGTCAAAGTCAGCGTTTTATTCACCGGAACAGAACCTGTGATGGTCAACGTGGTTTCATCAGCCGCTTTGATAAAATATCCCGAAAGGTAGTCCCAGTTTTGCAGCGTACTGGCAGGATTGCCCGGCTGGTAATATTCCTCCAGGTTTTGTACCATCAGCAGTTGGCTTCCGATGCCCGACAAAACAACTTGAATATTGCTGTTTTGAGGGATCAGGTACGAAGAAACGGCAGTCCAGCCTGACGATAATGAAATTTGCTGTTCATCGGGTTGAACCGATGTTCCCGACAGTTCAACAATTGCCGAGCCCTGCGATGTAAACACCTCATTGTAGCCAGGATACGGAAACGTGAACATAACCTCCTCAACCAGCAGGCCTGCTGGCGTGATGTATTTAAAAATGAAAGGATGCCCTGGTGTAAATCCGTTGGCGTGTCCCTGTACCGACCCATCATTCATCGAGGTGATGATTTCAAGATAATTTGTTGGATTGATGATGTTTGTCAGCATTTTTGCCCCGACGCAAATTTCGTCGCCCGTGTTGGGATCGACATCAAAAATCCCGATTTGTGATCCAGCCTGCAGGTCAGCCATATTCAATAAAGCTTCCAGCACATAAATCGTCATCGGGTTGTAGGGCGAAGTCCAGACGGGCTCAAACCAGTTGATTTCAACCTGGAAATTTGCCACCAGATTCCGGTTATTTTCCAAAATGAATGCGTAGGATGCCTGGTTACTGACTTCGGTTCCGTTTTCAGTCCAGTTCACGAAAGTATAACCATTGTTAGCTGAAGCAGAAACAGTAACCTCATCGCCACAGTAAAATAATCCGGCACCGTTTGTAACACCACCGGAAGTTGGGTTTGAGGATACACTCACCTGAAACTGCAGCTGCTCAAAGTTTGCAACAAGGTTCCTGCTTTCCTCAACAATAAAAGTATAACTGGCATCGGTTGAAACCATGGTTCCGTTTTCGGTCCAGCTTACAAAATTCCAGCAATCGTTGGCGAAAGCTTCAACAGTTACCTGCGAACCGGCTGTGTAATTACCACCGCCCGAAGTTGTTCCAGCCTGCGGTGGGTTTGAAGAAGTGCTTACCGAAAGCAGCCCCTGTATGGTTCCCGAAAGCGCAACAAAAGCGCTGCCCTGCGAGGTAAACACCTCGTCGTAACCTGGATAGGGGAAGGTTGGCGTAACATCATCAACCAGTCCTAATTCCTGCGAATAATATTTGAAAATCATGGCGTGACCGGGGGTAAATCCGTTTGCGTGTCCGGGAACGCTGCCGTCGTTCATCGAGGCAATAATTTCGATGTAAGCGCCGCCGGTAAGTGGCTGCGTTAAAATTCCGGCGCCCACGCAAATTTCCTGACTGGTGTTGGGGTCGATGTCAAAAACACCGATTTCATCACCAGCCTGAAGGTTTGCCCCGTTTAATTCAGCCCCTACTGTGTAAACCGTCATGGGATTGTAGGGCGATGTCCAAACCGGTTCAAAATATTGCCCGAACAATAAAGCCGGCAGAAATATGAGTGTAAAAATCTGAATACTAATTATTTTTCTCATCGTAAAATCCCTGTTTTTAATTTATCTCTTTATTAATTTTCCAAAATGTTGTAAAAATCCGGTTTCCGACCGAAAGTCAATTTTTACCAGATAAAGGCCTGGGCTTATGGTAAGATTTTCGGTTAAGACCGATTGTTGTCCTTTTTCAAAATGCTTTGTGACCGAAAACCCGGTTGCCTTTCCTGTTGGATGATAAAACCCTATTTCGACAACACCGTTAAAAGGCATGTAGAAATTTATGCTGGTTTGCTGGTCGCACGGATTTGGATGGATGCTGAATGAACCGGGGTTCGTTAGATCAGGATTTGAAAAAATGCCTGTTAAAATTTTTGTTTCGATGATGGAAGTTTCCAAACCCGAAAAAGTTGAACTTCCTTCGACGATAGCATATTCAATATCCTCGAAAACGATTCCGGAAATATTTTTCCATGATGCAATTGAAAAACTATGGCCAGCTGTAGCGCCATCCAAAATCTCCGTTTCCGGATCATCCATTGAAGCAACTATGATAATTGGATTTTCCGGATTTCCATCGTAAACGCTTGCTCCCACACAAATTTCTCCATCAAAAACCCCGATTTCGTCACCGGCGGTGAAGGCTTCGTTAGGTAAAACCACCACATGCATCGGCATGTAGGGATTGTTATCCCAAACCGGCTGGAAGAACTGTGTTTGCTGCTTTGCAGGAATTTCGGGAAGGGCATCGCTGCCATCAGCCGGACACGAGATGTTTAAGTTTGCGTTGCCGGTAACTTTTACATAATATCCTTCGCCACTTTCAAAATTACCGATGGTGTTGCTCCATTGTCCGTTGGGAGGCGGGAAAGGAAGGTGGAAAATAGAACCGCCGGCCTCGTCAATTACTTTGTACAGCACTCCGGCATCAATCAAAGGCTGAACGGCGGTAAGTGCGCTCTCCGGGAATTCGCAGGGATACGATATGATGTTCCAGCCTGTTGTGAGCGGAATATCCATGGGCGTTTCAACCGGGTAGCCTTCCAGCGACAGGTTTCCATCGCCGGTAACTTTCACATAATAACCTTCAGTGTTGGCCATGTTACCAATGGTGTTGCTCCATTGTCCGTTGGGAGGTGGAAAAGGAAGATGGAAGATGGAACCGCCGGTTTCGTTCAACACTTTGTAAAGAACACCCTGATCAATCAATGGCTGGACAATTTGGAGCATGTTCCAATTTTCGGGTTCTACCCTGAACGACATCAGGTTCCATCCGGTTTGCAGCGAAATATCCTGCGTAATGGTTGTAAAACCGTTCAGTTCAGCAAAGGCTGAACCCTGTGAGGCAAAAACCTCATCATAGCCCGGGTAGGGATAATTTGCCTGAACGGTAGAAGTTTCGCCGGTAACCTCACTCCAGAGTTTGTAAATGATTTCGTGACCAGGAGTGAAACCGTTTGCCTGACCTACAAGCGAACCATCGTCCATCGAGGCAATGATTTCGAGGTAATTCCCGCTGGTGAGGGGTTCAACAATCACCCCTGCACCCACGCAGATTTCTTCCCCAGTGTTAGGGTCGGTGTCGAAAATTCCAACTTCAGCGCCTGATTCCAGATTTATCTCATCAATGGTGGCTTCGAGGATGTAGAAGGTCATGGGGTTGTAGGGGGAGGACCAGATGGGGAGGAAATTCGCAGGAGTTGAATTTTGTATTTCAATAAATACAAAATTTGAGTTGGCAGACTCACCAGAAGGATATTCTGCTGTTACAAAGTAACCATGGATTCCTACTGGTACCTCAAAATCAGTGAAGGTAGTTTCTTGAATGAGGGAACTGTTGATTTTATTTTCATTTCTATAGATATTATAACCTAAAAGTTCACTATTTACTGCATTTTCAAATTCTGGACTATCCCATGTAAGAAAAACATCGTGTTGACTAACGATTTCTGCTTGCAAGTTTAAAGGCGGATTCAATGTTGAGTACTTAGCTATGAAAAACACATTATCATTCGTATTCAACTCGTCAAAGAAAGTATATTTTATTTGTGTTGCGCCAGACGTTCCGGATGGCTGATAATGTCCACTAAACTCATCATTCATCTGACCGGGATTGATGGTGAGTGGATATGGTGAAACATAAATGTTACCTCCGTAACATAATCCCCAACAGAAATAATTGAAAGATTGTGGTACAACCACTATTTCTTGCTTTGATAATTTTACATTTTTAACAAGGCTTGAAATATTTTTTACCGATACTTCAACCAATATCTCTGGTGAAGAAGGTTCCCCCGGTATTGTTATTACAGAACCTTCAGGTAACAAAACCCCTTCATGATATAATTCAAAACTTGGGGCGTTCATGCTTTTTTTTGTTCCTTGAAGAATTTCTTTGCTGGTAAAGTCTTGTACAAAACCTATGAGTTCGCAATTGTTACGCACCCACGTGGAGTTCCAGGTAAACGGTAAATCAAGTGTAATTGTGTTGGTTACCGAAAAATCCAGAGGCGATCCATTCTGATCCGGAATCATATCCCTGCATACATCGTCGAGTTGTGTCATCCCCTGCCAATTGTAATTAATCTCTGATTCAGCAAGGGCAAGGACAAACTTCATGTTAGTTGACGATGTTGATCCAACCTTGGTAATGGTAGCATGAGCTATATAACTATCGCCACCGGAATTTTCCCATGAAAGATCAATAGTAAATGGGCTTTGAACTGCAATTCTTTGGTTGTAAAGTGGCATATAAACGCTGTAGTTTGATGAACTAGCACCGCCACCTCCGATTTGGGTTAGTATTCCGTCAACTTTTGTTGTTGGATAACTATTGATTCCATACCATGAAACACGAGCAATAGTTTCAGTAGTATAAAACTGTGGAATACTAAAAGCGCTGGTATGATATTTAACCACAGCAATCTGCAAACCTTCTTCCAGCATCTGGTGAACACCGTTAGCGGCAGCGGGACTATATGGTTCATTTACTCCTGTTGCAATTTCAAACACAACCTGTTGTCTCTGAGCAGATTGCCCAAACATATTTGTTAATTTGATTATTAACAGTAAGCTAAAAAAAATCGTAAAATTTTTCATTGTTTTATTATTTGTTTTAAAAAGTGAATTTTACTTCAGTTTGTTTGTGAATTACATTTTAATAATCTTCAATCGTTTTAAATTTAACATGTTATCAATTGCAATTTCCATTTCCACAACATAAACTCCTTGGTTTTCATCTGTCAAATCAAGTAAAATATTTTGCTTCCCTTTTTGCAAAAATTGATAATCAAACTGCTGAATGATCATTCCATTCATGTTCAGTACTTTAATTGTCACATCAGCCTTCGAATCAAGCGTGAATGAAACAGTAGTACTCTGCGTGAATGGATTTGGAAAAATTGTGGCTTCTGAATCCGGCGTTGACAATTGTGGTAAACCCGTGAACAGGATTTCCAACTTTCCAACACAGGTTCCCAACGCCTCAAACGTCTCCGAACCTTCGATAAATTGAACATTTGCATCAGCTATTTCACCTGTCAACTGACTCCAGACTTTTATTTTAACAGCGTGACCACTGATAAACCCATCAACAGTTTCAGTGGTTGGGTCATCAAATGAAGTAACTACGATCATTGGGTTTTCCGGATTTCCGTCGTAAACGGTTGCTCCCACACAAATTTCTCCATCAAAAACCGCGATTTCATCGCCCGCCTGCATGGTTTCGTCAGGGTAGAGAACAACCTGCATTGGCATGTAAGGGTTGTTTTCCCAAACAGGATTGAACCGGACCGGATGCTTCACTGTTGGCTTTGCCGTTTGGGTTGCAATCCAATCGGCCTGGCAACCAAAACTGAGCGTGGCGTCGCCGGTGACTTTTATGTAATACCCCTTTCCGGGTTTGAAGTTCCCGATTGAATTCGACCATTGTCCGTTGGGTGGCGGGAAAGGAAGGTGGAAAATGATTCCGCCTTCTTCGTCCATTACCTTGTAAAGCACACCCGCATCGATGAGTGGCTGAACGGCCAAAAGGGCATTTTGCGGAGCTTCGCAGGGGTACGAAATAATGTTCCAGCCTGTTGTGAGCGGAATTTCCAGGGGCGTTTCAACCGGGTAGCCTTCCACCGACAGACCTCCGTTGCCGGTTACTTTGGTGTAATAGCCTTCGGTATTTTGCATGTTGCCGATGGTGTTGCTCCACTGTCCGTTGGGTGGCGGGAAGGGGAGATGGAAAACAGAATTGCCGGCTTCGTCCATTACCTTGTAAAGCAAACCTTGGTCAATCAGGGGTTGAACGATGTTGAGCATATCCTGATTGTCGGGCTGCACCCTGAACGACATCAAATTCCAGCCGGCGCTGAGGCTGATATTCTGAATGGCGGTCGTTCTTCCGTTTAGTTCAACAAAGCCGGAGCCTTGCGAAGTAAACACCTCATCATAGCCGGGGTAAGGATAGGTGGCGGTAACCCGCGTAATTTCACCGCCTGTCTGGCTGTAAAGTTTGTAAATAATTGCGTTTCCGGGCGTGAAGCCGTTTGCCTGAACAGGATTTGATCCATCGTCCATCGAGGCAATGATTTCCAGATAATCACCTCCGGTTAACGGTGCTGTCAAAACACCGGCGCCAACGCAAATTTCCTCGCCGTTGTTGGGATCAATATCAAAAATACCTACTTCATCACCGGCCTGAAGATCGGTTTCATCCAATGTTGCCTGTAAGATATAGAAAGTCATGGGATTGTAGGGGGATGTCCAAACCGGTATAAAATGAAATACGGGTTCAAGCCCAACGTTGAGGGTAACCGGGATTTCAATCAAGGGAAGATCGGGGTCGTTGCTTCCAATGGAAATGCTGGCAAAATACTGCCCAATCTCCAAATCTTCTGAATTGAAACCAATCTCCAGGGTTTGCGAACTTCCGGGAGCTAAGGTAAAAGTGCCGGTTTGCAGGGTCATCCATCCTGTGACGGCGATGGTATAATCTTCAATTTCTCCGTAAGTGGCGCTTCCACAGGGTTCGGGAGGCGTGCTGTAAGTCATTCTCACCCTCATGCGGTGATTGCCGTTGATGGTTCCCAGCGGAACGGAAATGGTTCCTGTAAACGTTTGTCCCTGCCCACCCACATTGGTAAGCTGGTACTGTTCGTTGCCGCTTGTTTCAAAGGTAAAGTCGTTGTCCCAGTCAACCCACACATAAACAATGTCTGAAGCCCAGGCGTATCCGTTTGTTACAGTAATACTTGCTGAAGTTCCGGCTTCGAGGGTGGTTACAAGGCTGGTGTAATCAGCCACACCACCCTGCCAGCCACTTGTATTGTTGATGCTTCCAAACAGAACATTTGCAATGTATTCGTCCTCAGTGGATGTGGAAGCAGAGCAATAGTCTTTTGCACCTTTTGATTCTGCTGAATATGAAACGTCGCAAATCAGGTCGAGCTGGCCGGTGTTGGTAATGGTGAGGCTTGCCGAGGAAGTGGAATTGGGCTGGATATATTCAATAATTTCTTCCGGGTTGACCGAAATATGCCCGTCGCCCCATTGCAGGGTGATTTTTGGTCCGGTGGATTCGCCGTCGTTGTGCACGGCGGTTACTTCAAATTCGTACACACCATAAGCTGGCAGCGTCTGCTGGAAATACAGGTTTGTAGTATTGCCCACGATCTGTCCATCACGGTAAATATTAAAATATAAAAATCCGGGAACGGCTGTAAATTGCCAGTTGAGGTTTACAACACCTGTTGCAAAAGTTACATTTCCGGTGAGGTTTTCAGGTCGTGCAAGATTATTGGTCAGGTAGGGCGAGGTGTAGGTCATCGCTACGCCAGAACGTGTGTCGGTCCAGACGGGGTAAACTTTTCCGCCGCGTGCCGAAATGCCCAGATAGTCGCCCATGTAGCTTCCGGCAAGTCCGGGAATTGGCGTTGGTGTAAAACTAACATCGCTTACGCGGAAATCTTCCCAGGTATTTCCTTCGTCAAACGAATTGGCGCAGAAAACTTCGCATTGAGCGCCTCCCACATTCCTGTCGTCATAAAAAATGACGGAAAGCGCACTGGTTTCGGGGTCGCAGGTAATCCAGGGGAAATAGTGTTTGTGCCCCAGCCCGGCAGCGTCCTGATTCACCCGAATGGGGGAGCTCCAGGTAGTACCTTGATTGGAAGATTTTATCATGTAAATATCGATGTCGTTGCCGGTGTTGATTCCCGGAACGCCAATATTTGCCCAGACAACGTAAATGGTTCCGTCGCCGCCAATATCGCAGGTCATCGAAGGGAAGGAGTTTACCCTTTGGTTTTTGGAAACGCCGGTGGTGCGCACACCCCTGATGTTGGAACGGATTCGGGTTGCGGTTTCAAAAGTGGCTCCGCCATTGAGCGAGCGGGCAAAGCCGATGGCCGTTTCATCGGTTGGCCATCCATCATAAATGGCCCAGCAAACGTACACCTGGCCGTTGGGTCCGGTGGTAATGTTTACACCCTGGTTATGGCTGCCGGCGTTTACCGCCGAACTGATGTTCAGGTGAGAAGAATAACTAACCCCATTGTTGGTGGAGCGGACAAATTCGATTTCCGAATCGTTGGCATTTCCAAAACCTGTCCAGGCATCGTAAACATAACCCTTGTAGGGGCTTGACGGGCTGTTGTCGATCCACAGGTGGTTTTTATCCAGGATATTATAGCCTCCGGGCGGTGTTCCGGCCTGCACCGATGTCCAGGTGGTGCCGTTATCGGAATAACTTACCCCTTGTCCGCCGTTGCTGTGGATAAATCCGACAAACTGCCGGCCATTCAAACCGATGGCTGTAGCCGGGTCGCCGGAGTTGCTGCCGCCGGCACCCTGCACCGAACCGCCCCAGGTTTCTCCAAAATCGAAAGAAAAGAAATAATTGGCGCCATACAGGCTGCCAACCGGATTTTGGGTGGAATTATTACTTTGCAGCACATGATCAGGGTCGTTGGGATCGACAAAAATGGAATTTTCACTTTGCGTTGAATTTTGCGCGGTTACAGGCACATCGGGAGAATCGTCGCGCCAAACACTTTTTGCATAAATTCCGGTTCCTCTGAATATCCCTTCCGGGGCTTTAATGTCAGGCGCTACTGAGGTTAAACCCAGGCTGGCAGCCTTTCGCCAGTAGCCCATGTTGTCAACCCGCGTGTCGAGGACTTTGTAAGGGTTGTAAACTCCGTTGCTGTAAAGTTCTGAAACTGGCTTCTTTTCGCGATGCTGCGCCGGGAGGGCAACAACACAAAATATAGCAATTAAAAGCAAAAAGGTTTGGCTTGTCTTCATCTTGATAATTTTTTAAAATATTGATTTGTAATTTTTTAAAATCAAAAACACTGCGGCTAAATTTTCATTAACCGCAGTGCTAATTTAAAACCTGACTTTTATTTTGAAACTGAAATAAATTTCAGGTATCCGTTGGTAGTTGTATCATTGGTTTTGTAGCTGTAATTCAGGAAGTAACAGCCTGGTTCAGTTTTAAAATCGCTGAGGCTGACAAGTTTTCTCCCGGTCGGAAGATTTTCGTTATTAATCCGGTGCATCTCCTTTCCAAAAACATCGGTTACCAGCAATTCAACAGCGCCTTCAGCAGGTAAATTCAACAGCACAACCGACTGATTTGTAACCGGGTTTGGATAAATTTCAACGCTGAATCCGTTTGCCGGAATTTGGTTAATGGCCAAAATTACATCCGTAACGAGAGCTACTTTGGTGCCCAGAGAGGTAAATTCTGAATCTCCGCTTATGTGCTCAATAAGAACATTTTCGTAAACCTGTTGATGTCGGGCATCCCAACCTTTGACCGAAATTTCATTTCCGGCGGTAAAACCGTCGGTTTCGGGTGTATCCGGATCGTCCTGCGAACAGGTTACAATAACAAAATCGGTGTTTTCGGCAATGACCGAAGCTCCCACACAAACATCGCCGTCAAAAACTGCGATTTCATCTCCTGCAATAAATTCGTTTTCAAATTTCAGCACCACATCCATCGGGAAATAAGGATTGTTGGCAAATGCCGGATTGAAATATGCCAGAATCTGTTTTGATGGTTTTTCGGTCAACATTAAATTGTCGGAAGCCGGGCAGGCAATATTTAAGTTGGCATTTCCGGTAACCTTCACATAATATCCTTCGCCGCTTTCAAAATTACCGATGGTGTTGCTCCATTGTCCGTTGGGAGGCGGGAAAGGAAGGTGGAAAATGGTTCCTCCTGCTTCGTCAATCACTTTAAACAGCACTCCTGCATCAATCAGGGGCTGCACGGCGGTAAGTGCATTTTGCGGAAATTCGCAGGGGTACGAAATAATGTTCCAGCCGGTGGTGAGTGGAATATCCATGGGCGTTTCAACCGGGTAACCTTCTAACGAAAGGCTGCCCTCGCCGGTAACTTTCACATAATAACCTTCGGTGTTTTCCATGTTTCCGATGGTGTTGCTCCACTGTCCGTTGGGTGGCGGGAAAGGAAGATGGAAGATGGAACCGCCGGCTTCATCAAGCACTTTATTCAAAATACCTTGATTAATAACAGGCTGAACGATATTCAGCATATTCCAGTCATCAGGTTCAACCCTGAACGACATGATGTTCCAGCCGGTTTGCAATGATATTTCCTGGATAATGGTGGTAAAACCGTTCAGTTCAACGAATGCAGTACCCTGTGAAGTATAAATTTCGTCGTAGCCGGGATAAGGATAGTTAGCCTGAACACCCGATGCTTCTCCGGTTATTTCACTCCATAGTTTATAAACGATTTCATGTCCGGGCGTAAATCCGTTGGCCTGGCCCGTTAATGAACCATCGTCCATCGAGGCAATGATTTCGAGGTAAGCGCCGCCTGTGAGCGGCGCACTTAACAAACCGGCGCCTACACAAATTTGCTCCCCGCTATTTGGGTCAACGTCAAAAAGCCCCACTTCAGCGCCATTGCCCAACGCTTCTTCATCAATGGTAGCAGCAAGGATGTAAAAGGTCATGGGATTGTAGGGTGAATTCCACACGGGGATAAAATGGGTTGGATCGGAAACAACGGTAATATAATCAGTTTTCAGCTCCTGGTCAGATGTCAGGCTATTTGAGGCAGTAAGTTTCACGGAATAAATTCCTTCTGCAGAATAAGTCCATTCGGGGTTTTGCAGATAACTATCCACAGTTCCGTCATTGTCGAAATCCCATGCCCACTGTGAAATTAAGCCAGATGACAAATCGGTAAAAAGAACCGTCAGAGGAACAGAGCCCGACAGCGGAGCAGCAGTAAAATCAGCGATGATGGGTTCGGGCTCAGTAACTGTGAGTGTTGCAGGAATGACTATCACCGGCTGATCCGGATCGTTGCTTAAAACTTCAATATCAGCATAATAAACGTCGGGGATAAGACCGGATGCATTAAAATTCACATCCAGCACGGCAGTTTGCCCTGGTTCAACTGAACCTGAGGTTGGGAAAATGGTTAACCAATTAGAACTTCCACCAACAACAATGGTATAATCTTCGATTTCGCCGTAAGTAGCATCTCCGCAAGGTAATGGAGCTGTACTGTAGGTCATACGGATTCTGAGGCGGTATTCACCATTGGGGGTTCCGGCCGGTACTGCAATGGCACCGGTAAAGGTTGCACCAGTTCCTCCTACATTGGTAAGCATGAACAGCTCATCACCTGTTCCAAAAGTATAGTCCATGTTCCAGTCTGCCCAACAGTAAACGATGTCGCTTGCCCAAGCGTTGCCGTTGGTAATGGTGATGTCTTCTGACATTCCTGCGTCTATCTGAGTTGAAATAGCTGTATAGTCAGCTACGCCACCCTGCCAGCCGCTTGAATTGTTGATGTCACCACAAAGGACGTTTGCAATGTATTCGTCTTCGGTTGTCGTTGAAGCCTCGCAATATTGTGGAATGACATTGGTTACGTTGGATGTCTTGCAGTTGTTGTTCGGATTTTCGTCGCCTGCCAGGGCTGTGCAGCCTACAAATACGTATGTCTGGCCTGGGTTGCCAAGGTTAACCGTGCCCGGGAAGGTGAAATTGGCAGTTGCTCCTGATGCAATCGGGCCTGCTAATGTGCCGGTTACAGCTGCGCCACCGTTCAGGGTGTAACTTACAGGAACGTTGCTGACTGAGTTTACACCATAATTCTTTACTGTAATAATAACCGATTCGTTGCCAAGAAATGGGCCTGATACTGGCGATACAAAGGACTGAACGCCAACATCGGTTGTTGGAGGAGGTCCGGTCAATCCCATTTCAATACCCCAGATGCATTTGTTCTGTACAATACCACCAAGGGTATTTGTACCCTGCACTAAATCCGGCTGGAAATACAAACCACCGGCAATATCAGTACCTGCAGTAGGTAAGGAAAGAATTGACAACACGTCGAATTCATCAACAATGCTTCCTGTGGCAATATCCATCTTGTAAAGCATATTCTGGCTGGTTCCAACCTTCTGGCTGTAACCCCACAAATATGGTCCCTGGTTATCATAAGCAAAACCATAATAACTTTCGTCACCGGCTGTTGCAATGGTATTCAAAACAACGCCAGAACGATCCCAAAGTACGATTGGAGTTGACCAGTTGTTTGACCAGAATCCGTCTTCTGCTTCATCGTAAGCAATAGCCCGGGTTTCTGTTCCGGCTGTCATGGTGCTTACCAGGGTAAGTGTATTGAAGTCCATCTGATAAATGGTCGTAGCAGCTGCACCACCATACATGTAAGTACCATCAAAAGCAAGGTCGCGGATTGCCTGGACTGTACCTACCTGGAATGCACCATAAAAGGTACCATCCAACCCGTATTTAAAGAATCCCGATCCATTCCACTTGGTCGTATAAATGTAGTTTCCGTCACTTTCGGCGCCCGCCTCACCGGATGCATCACCGCAAGGATATTCAAATTGCAGATCGTAATCATCATCAGAATACTGAATTGGACCAGCAACACTACCAGGCGCTTTCTCACTGCCACTTAAGCTAAGACCATCGGCCTGCATACGGGCATTCAAAGCTGCAATAGCTTCCGGTGAATCGGGCACAGTCGTGTTCTGATTTTCGTTTTGGGATGAACCCTTACTAATTCCTGAAATTGAAACTGAAAAATCCAAAGGCAGATTTCCATTGTTGGTAATGATCATTTCATTGGTGGAAGAGGTTTCAGGTTCTAATGTTTCCTCAAAATAGGATGGATTTACTGCAATGTCAGCCTCACCGGCAAATACAAAAACCGGCGGCGTTAATTCCGATTCTCCTTCATCGTACAAGGCTGACACTTCGTACTGATGATTACCGGGGGTAACACCCAAATCAGAAAAATAATTATCGATGGAAAAGTCTATGAAATAACCATCCTTGTAAATATTGTAGCCCAATAATCCGGTTGGCTGGGTAATGAGTGGAGAATCCCAGGTTATTGTAACATCATAACCAGTGATGTATCCATTCAGGTTTTGCGGAGGCGCCAGGTAGCCAAAACCGACAAGATCAACATCAATGGAAGGTGTGTCGGGGTCATTGGACAGGATGGTCAGCACTCCGGTAATTGAACCTATTGAGGAAGGGGAGAATTGAATATTAAGTGTCTGACTGGTTCCTGCATAAAGGTTTGTAATAGTATTGAGAACTGAAAAATCAGGATTATTTGCAGCAATATCAAAAATATGAAGGGTTTCAAGCCCGGTATTCGAGACAACAAGGCTATTCATGGAATCACCACCAACTGCAGTTGCACCAAAATCAAGGTAGGCCACCGAAAGAGAAATGTTTGGCAAACCTCCGGTTACAAACAATTGGGCGGGTATGTTCACCTGAGGATTGTTGGTAGCATTTGAGGCAATGATGATGTTTGCAAAATGTGCTCCGTTGCTGATACCTGTTGCATCAAACAGTACGTCATGACTTGCAGTACCTCGCGGCTGCACGGTACCGGTCAACGGACTTACCGTTAACCAGTTTGAACTTCCGCCAACAACAATGGTATAATCTTCGATTTC
>CALFEP010000310.1 GCA_937950125.1 uncultured Bacteroidota bacterium | reverse complement strand
GAGGGCTTTACACCAAAAAACACCCGCCATTGTGTAAACTCTGTGTCGATGGATTTTATTCCGGCAGGCAATGAAAATCAAACTGGCCGGGCCATTTTTGCATCTGGTTGTTTCTGGGGAACCGAATATTATTTCAGCAAAGCCAAAGGTGTCATTTCTACTACGGTAGGTTATACCGGAGGCGTAGTAAAAAATCCTTCTTACGAGCAGGTTTGTTCAGGAAAAACAGGGCACCTTGAGGCTGTCGAGGTGATTTTTGATCCAAAAACCACAAGTTTTGAGGAGCTTACACGCCTGTTTTTTGAAACCCATGATTTTACACAAACCAACGGTCAGGGGCCTGACATCGGTCAACAATACCTTTCAACAATTTTTTACATAGACGAAGGGCAGAAACAGGTTGCTGAGAAACTCATACACCAGCTTTCTGGCAAGAATTACAAAGTTGCCACCAAAATCATTAAAGCCACAGATTTTTACCCTGCTGAAAATTATCACCAGGATTATTATCAGAAAAAGGGTGGAACTCCTTACTGCCATTTCAAGAGGAAGGTTTTTTAGTTTTTTCTGCGTCCGTTTTGTTTCCTGAAAAATAAAGCCTTTTGATCCGGAAATTTAAAAATTATGATATGAGAGCCGTTTAAAAGCTCCGAGTTGCAGATTTTTAGCGTTTTTTACCCCTAACCTTAAAAGGAAACAAGGTAAAAATCAGCGGATTGCAAAAGTCGATTTTTGAAGATTTAGGGGTTAAATGCCGTTTTGGATAAGACTCATGGAATTAAATACACTTTTTTAGTTAAAAAACGGACTGCCAGAAACGATAAATTTTATTTTTGCAAACCAAAAGAAGGTTTTTGCCACCTTAGCTCAGTCGGTAGAGCAGCGCATTCGTAATGCGCGGGTCGTGGGTTCAAGTCCCATGGGTGGCTCTTAGGAATGGTTGTTAATCAAAAGGTTAACAACCTTTTTTTTATTTGGGGGACGATCGGGAGCCTTAAAGTTTCCTTTTTTTGTTTAGGATGGCGCCATGACGTCAGTACTCAAGAAACCAGAAAGATTTTCTATTTTTGAAACCTGACATTTTTTACAAAAATCTCATTCATTTTTAACTTTACAACTATGAAGAAATACTTTTTAAATGGTTTGCTGTTGGCGCTTTGCCTGTTTTTTTTGCAGGATGTTTTTGCCCAGGAAACCGCTAACAAGAAACTTACCCTGGATTTGATTCTAAACAGTGGAAGCCTTTATCCACGTAGTGTTAGAGGAATTAAACCCATGAACGACGGCGAAACATATTGTCAGGTTAAAACCGACTCAATAAATGGTTACAGCTACGAAACCGGAAAACTGGTTTCAGTAATTGTTACCGCAAAACAGTTGATTCCGGCAGGTGACACTGTGCCAATTCCGATGAACAGTTTCGGGTTTAGTGATGATGAATCGAAAATACTGTTTGCCACTGAAACCGAAAGCATTTACCGCCGTTCAAGCGAATCGAATTACTTTGTTTACGATCGGAAAACTCAGTCGCTGGTTTCCTTGTCGGGAAAAGGAAAACAACGCCTGGCCGATTTTTCGCCCGACGCATCAAAAGTTGCCTTTGTAAGAGGTAACAATCTTTTTATCAAAGACCTTGTTTTGGATGAAGAAAAGCAGATCACTTTTGATGGTGAAAAAAATAAAATCATCAACGGAACCACCGATTGGGTCTATGAAGAGGAATTTGCTGTTGTAAAAGGTTTTCATTGGTCGCCCGATGGTAATAAAATTGCTTTCATGCGTTTCGACGAATCTGCGGTAAAGGAGTGGCAGCTTACTTATTATGGCGAACTTTACCCCGAACATTACAACTACAAATACCCAAAAGCCGGAGAAGACAATTCGGTGGTGACCGTGATGGTTTACGATCTGGTTTCGGGTACCACAGTAAAGATGAACACCGGCAGCGAAACCGATCAGTACATTCCACGCATACGCTGGACTGCACAAAGTGGAACCCTGGCCATTTTCAGGGTAAACCGTTTACAGAACAAGTTCGAAATTTTGTTTGCCGAGGCTTCAACCGGCGCTTCAAGGGTGATTTATTCAGAAGAAAATCCTTACTACATCGAAGACGGCAATTACGATAATGTAACCTTTCTTAAAGATGGCAAAAACATCATCCTTACCAGCGAAAAGTCAGGCTACAATCATATTTTCATGTTCAATATCCCTGAAAATAATCTTTTTCAAATAACCTCGGGCAACTGGGATGTTACCGAACTGGCTGGCATCGACGAAGCCAAAAAGCTGATCTATTACCAGTCGGCTGAAGTGTCGCCCCTCGACCGAAATGTGTATGTTGTTGATTTTAAAGGAAAAAATAAGAAAACGCTGATTTCTGAAAAAGGATCAGGGAACGCTTCATTTAGTTCAAATTTCAAATACTTTATTAAAAACTGGTCCGATGCATCAACGCCTCCGGTTAGCAGTGTCAACCTTTCCAAAGATGGTAGCCTGGTCAGAATTTTAAGAGACAACAAAAAACTGGCCGCTGAACTTAAAAATTACAACATTACCCCCAGGGAGTTTTTTACCATCACAACCTCCGAAGGTGTGGTGCTGAATGCCTGGAAAATCCTTCCACCCAATTTCAATCCAAACAAGAAATATCCGGTGTTGTTTGATATTTATGGAGGGCCAGGCTCACAAACGGTAAGAAACAGTTATGGAAGCGGTGATCTGTGGAGTCATTACCTGGCTCAGGAAGGCATTATTGTGGTTTCGGTGGATAACCGCGGAACAGGAGCCAGAGGACAGGAATTTAAAAAGATGACCTACCAGCAATTGGGAAAGTACGAAACCATCGACCAGATTGAAGCTGCCCGGTACCTGGCATCGATGCCTTATATCGACAAGGATCACATTGCCATGTTTGGCTGGAGCTTTGGCGGTTACATGACGGCTTCGTGCCTTACGTTAGGCGCTGATATTTTTAGCGTTGGCATTGCCGTGGCTCCCGTTACAAACTGGCGTCATTACGATAATATTTACACCGAACGGTTTATGCGCACTCCCCAGGAAAATGCTTCGGGCTACGATGACAATTCACCTGTAAATCATGCCAGTAAGCTGAAAGGAAAATTATTGATCGTTCATGGAATGGCTGATGACAATGTTCACCCCGAAAATACATACGATCTGGTAACAGCGTTGATTGCTGCCGACAAGGATTTTGAGCTTATGCTTTACCCCAATTCAAACCATGGTATTTACACAGGTGAAAATACAACCATGCACCTCTACAAGAAAATGACAAAATTCCTGATTGACAATTTGTTTTGAACCGGGCATCAAGGTTTTATTCTTTTCTCAAAGGATTAAAAAAAAAGACAGCCGGCGAATACATCCTGGCTGTCATTAATGTTAATTACAAACCTGTCTTCCAGTTAATTTAACTGGGACAAAAGCTGGTTAAGTGCATTTCGTTTTGCAAAGTTGATGGGGAAAATCATGTTTACTTCTGCCTCATAACCAGTATTTTCAAGTATTTTTACCTCTGCGTTGTGCAATTTCAGAATATAATGGGCGATGGTAAGCCTGAGACACTGAAGGTCGGATTGCAAAACCTGGAGGTTGCCAGTAAGACAATCTTTGAGTTTTTTGGTCTGATCTGCAGTTCTTTCATTACCAGTGTAACCAATTGCCAACACGACAGTATTTGTATTTTCAGTGATTTTGAGTTTGATGGTCGAAAAATTATTCCCCGAAGAGATGATTGTTGCAAGGATTATTTTGATAACCTCCTTAATCAGACCTGGTTCGATGACTATTTCGGTATTTTCATAGGTTGCAGGTGTGCTGATGCGAATGTATTTACCTGTGTACTCCTCATTAACATCTGTAATTGCATATTCGATAATTGAACTGATTTTGGTCGGACGCATACTTTCACCAATCTTTTCAGGATCTATTTGCGTAAGCAAAAGCGCTGAGTCGGAAAGATCTCTTATCTTTTTCGATGCCATTAGCATTGTATCAAGAATGCTCATGTTATCATCAGAGCTTTCTGAATCTTTAAGTATCTCTGTGAACCCGATTACAGCACTAACAGGAGTCCGCAATTCGTGGCAGATCATTTTCAACAAATCGTTCTTTATTTTCTGACAATCAACTATATCGTTTTGCATGTTACCCGGAGTGTTATTTCTTAATGAATTCTCTTCAGCCTGTACTGTAAACATCTTCAATTTATTCAACACCTTTTCTTTACTTGTATCTTTTGCAGAAATCTGCCCATAAAGGCTGATTTCTTTGTCTTACATCTTCCATGTAAGTTGATCCAAAAGTAAACCTGGAACTTCTGGTTTGAAAACGGAAATAAGCAAGTGTTAGAATTAACCTTGTAAGTGTTGTGGAAGCCGCATATTTTGTAAAAACAGCCAAAGACGCAACATTAGCCCAAGGCGGGCGGTTGCAAATGAATTTTCTGTCGGGTAATGATGCTTTTTTAAAATTGGTGCAAGAGGTATTCAACTTTCGCTAAAATGATTGCCCAGGCTTCCTGAATATGCCTCAATTCGGTGTTCGTTTGACCCACCACAAAACGGATGGAAAATTTCTCATTGAGTTTTGTATGTGTCAGAAAAATTTTATCAGATTGGTTGATATCTTCCAGTAATTTGACATTGAGATCATTCAGTGTGCTCTCATCATCAATTCCTGTGGGGTGAAACCGAAAACAGACGGTTGCCAGAGGAGACGGCGCTAAAAGTTCAAACTGAGGATTATTATTAATCAACGATTCAAATGCCCTTGCCCAGTTGATGTGATTTCTGATTTTATCCTGCAACCCTTTCACCCCAAAAGTTCTGATAACAAACCACAGTTTGAGCGCCCTGAACCGTCTGCCAAGCTGAATGCCCCAGTCGCGGTAGTTGTTCACGGTGTTTCCTTCACGGGTTTTCAGGTATTCGGGCAGTATTTCGAAGGTTTGGATAAGGGCGCCTTTGTCTTTTACAAAATAGGCGCTGCAATCGAAATTGGTAAACATCCATTTGTGCGGGTTAAACACCAGGCTGTCAACGTTTTCGATTCCTTGGATCATGTAGCGCATTTCAGGCAGGAGGAGCGCAGTACCCGCCCAGGCAGCATCCACGTGAAGCCAAAGGTTGTATTTTTTGCTGATAAGGCCAATTTCATTCAGGGGGTCGATGGCTGTGGAGCCGGTTGTACCCAGTGCTGCAACCACTGCCAGGGGTACGAAACCGTTTTTGATGTCAGCTTTAATTGTGGCCTCCAACACATCAGTTTTCATGGCAAAGTGGTCATCAACCTCAATTTTGCGGAGATGCTGGTTTCCGAAACCGGCAATTTTTACCGCGCGTTCGATAGAAGAATGTGCCTCGGTTGAACAATAAATGGTGAAGGTATTTTTATCGTAAAATCCATTTTTATTTACGTCCAGACTGGTGGCTTTTTCGCGGGCAGTGAGCAGCGCTACAAGGGTAGAAGTGCTGGCCGTATCCTGGATTACACCTGTAAAATATTCAGGCAAACCGGTCATTTCCCTGAGCCACTCCATCATCCTCTCTTCCAGCTCGGTGGCAGCCGGCGAAGTGAGCCAGCTCATGCACTGAGCGCCCAGGGTTGTGGCCAACAATTCGGCTAAAATGCTGGGATAACTATTGTTGGCAGTAAAATAAGCGTGCCACCCGGGATGTTGCCAGTGGGTCATTCCTGGTAAAATTATCTGGTTGAAATCCTTCATCAGCAAGTCGAAATCTTCCGGGTTTTCGGGGGGCAGTTGCGGCAATTGCGATTTGATTTCGCCGGGCGCAACTTTTGCCTTCACCGGAAGTTTTTCGATGTTTTCAAAATAGTCGGCCATCCAGTCGATGAGTTCGTGGCCATGTTTGCGGAAGTCGGTGATTGTCATGATTGAAATGTGATTTTTTATTTTTCCAAATTTAAATATTCAAACTGAGTTGAGAGAAAATTTCCTTCCACAAAATGAAATATTTCAGGATTCTTTCCAGGTTTGAAAAGAAACAATCAGTGAGCGTATGTTTGATTTACAAAGTTATTCACAGTCCTATTTAAAGAAATTGTGCTGTTCTTCAATTTAATGGCGAAAAGAATGGCCAATTTCGGTAGTAACCGACGAAGGTTCTAAAATGGAAATATTGCTAAAAACCTTTCCCGCTCATTTGCAGGAAAGGTTTTCTATTTTTAAAACAAAAATTGTCATTGGAATAAAATCCCCGTAATACTGGGAAAAACCCATTTTACTGAGGAGTTATCCACCCTCCGCCCAATGCTTTGTAAAGTTTTACATAGGCCGTAAGGTAGGACTGCCGGGTTTGCGAAAGTTCGAGTTCGATGGTGAAAAGGGTACGCTCGCTGTCCAACACTTCGAGGTAGCTGGTTACACCGCCGTCGTAGCGCTCTTTGGAGAGTTTGTTGGCGTTTTGTGCTGCAGCTAATTGTCTTTCGCTAATTTGCACCTGTTGCCGGTAAGTTTCCACTTCAACCAGCGCGTCTTCAACCTCGCGGAAAGCTTGCAGAACCACATATTCATATTGTAGGGCAGCCTCTTCGGTTCTTTTAATTTCGTAATCTACCCTGCGTTTGTTTTTGCCAAAGTTGAAAATCGGACCCATCAATCCCCCGGCAACCGACCATGCGGCTCCACCCGAAGTAAAAGTTGATAAATCGTTGCTGGCAGCGCCCAGCAACCCGGTGAGTGAAATGGAAGGTAACCTGAGCGCCTGTGCCCAACTGATTTGTGCATTTTGAGAAACAAGGTATTGTTCAGCCTGTAAAATGTCGGGACGGCGGTCTAAAATGGAGGAAGGGATGCCGGTTGGAATTTCAGGCGGAATTTTCTGGCCAATCAGGTTTGTAGTCAGGTCGATCTTTTGTGGGTTTCTTCCAAGTAAAAGCTGCAGGGCGTTTTCGGTTTGCACCTTAGCCCTTTCGTATTGCGGGATGGATGATGCTGCAATTGCCTCCTGGATTTGTGCCTGATTAAGGTCGATTTCAGGAATGATTCCTTTGATGTAGCGCTCGTTAATAATATTTAAGGTGTAGCGGCGCGATTCGAGGGTACGGTTGGTAACCTGGTACCTTTCATGAAAATCGAGAAGTAAAAAATAAGCATTGGCTACTTCTGCAATAATGGCAATTTCGACAGCTCTTTTCGCAAATTCACTGGCAAGCAGTTGAGCGCGTGCACTTTCGCTGGCGGCACGGTATTTTCCCCAAAAATCGATTTCCCACTGAAGGCTGGCGGCAGCATAAAAATTGTTGGAGGTTTCGCCAAGCTTCTGTTTCCCGGTAAAATTACCTCTTGATGCGCCAGCATCATAGCCGATTATCGGGAATTGATCAGCACGGGTATAACCCAGCATAATCCTTGCCTGTTCAATCCGGTTGGCGGCAATCCTGATATCCTGGTTTTCGGTGAGGGCGGTATTAATCAGACTGTTTAATAAAGGATCGTCGAACAGCTCCCACCATTTCAGGTTAATGGTGGAATCGGCGGTGGCTGCAAGCCTGTAGGAATCTGGAATTTCGACATTTGGTCGTTGGTATTTTGGTCCAAGCATGCAACCTGAAACAAAAATTACCAGCGGGATCAGTATGAGGAAAAAAATCCTGTGTTTGTTCATATTTTGGAGGTGTTATTTGTTTTCAGCTAAATTATTGAGATCTCGCTTTTTCTCGTATTTTGCTAATTTGCCGATGACTACGTAAAGCATCGGATACATAAATACGCCAACGATGGTTGCCACCAGCATCCCGGCAAAAACAGCAACACCCATTACATTTCGAGCAGAAGCTCCGGCGCCACTGGCCGTTATCAACGGAATTACACCCAGGATGAATGCAAAAGAAGTCATCAGGATTGGGCGCAGTCGTAGTTTGGCGCCTTCAAGGGCTGCATCTTTCAGCGAAAGGCCTGTTTCGAATTTTTCCTTGGCATATTCAACAATGAGGATGGCGTTTTTGGCGGCAAGGCCAATGAGTACAATGAGTGATATTTGTGCAAACACATTTAGCACAAAACTATCGGAGCCAAAGCGGGCAATCCATATTCCGGCGAAGGCGCCAAAAACGGCAAATGGTGTTCCAAGCAAAATGGCAAAAGGCAGCGACCAGCTTTCATATTGTGCGGCAAGGATGAGGAATACGAAGACGATGGCGAAAATAAACACGGTTCCGGCTGTTCCCGAGGCTTTCTTTTCCTGGTATGACATGGCATTCCAGGCATAACCTATATCTTCGGGAAGAACCTCTTTGGCTACCTCTTCGAGGGCGTTCAGCGCCTGAGCCGAACTGAAGCCAGGCGCCGGTGCACCCGTAACTTCGGCGGCACGCGCCATATTGAACCGGAACGTAAACTCAGGACCTCCGATGTTTTCAAATCGTGCAACCGAACTCAATGGCACCATGTCGCCATTGGCATTTCTGATATAAAACAGCGATAAATCACTTTCAAATATCCGATATTCAGGCTCGGCCTGAACATAAGCTTTGAATACCCGGCCAAACCGGTTGAAATCGTTGACATAAGACCCTCCGAGGTAGGTCCCGACAGTGCTGTAAACATCGTTGAGCGATAATCCGAGTTTCATGGCTTTTTCGCGGTCGATGTCAAGAAATCGTTGTGGTGTTGATGCCTGGAAAGTGGTGAAGGCTGAACCAATTTCAGGGCGCTGTCTGATTGCCTGGATGAATTTTTGAGTCTGTTCAGCAAGATATTGGGGGGTATTTCCGGCTTTATCCTGTATCATGATACTAAAACCGGAACCATTTCCGAGACCGGGAATAGCAGGAGGTCCAAAAGCAAAAGCCTGGGCTTCCTTAATTCCGGCAAAGAATTTTCCGTTTAGCCGGCGCATCAATACTTTCACATTGTCTTCGGCACCCCTCTCTGACCATTCTTTTAATGCAACGAAAATGAACACCGAGTTGGTGGAATAACCACCGGTGAGCATACTAAATCCCGTGATACAGGTTGTGTAGGCCACTCCTTTTTCTTCGAGCAGTATTTTTTCAATTTTGGAGGCCACCTGGTCGGCTCGTTGTAACGATGCGGCATCAGGCAACTGTGCATTTACAAAAAAGTAACCCATGTCTTCTTCAGGAATAAAGCCACCCGGAACAACTTTTCCGAGGAAGCCCGAAAGGAAAACCAACAATACAATGAAAACAACTCCCCGGCCAGCTTTGCGAATGATTACTCCTGAAAAACTGGTGTAGGAATTATTGGCTTTGTCGAAGTTCCGGTTAAAAGCTCCAAAAAACTTACCTGCGATGCCTTTTGCTGGTTTTGGATGTCGGAGCAAAATTGAACATAGCGCCGGACTTAAGGTTAAAGAATTGAGCGACGAAAATGCAACCGAAACGGCAATGGTAATTGCAAATTGCTGGTACAACCGACCGGTAATTCCAGGAACGGAGGCCACAGGGATAAAAACAGCAGCCATAACCAGAGTGGTTGCAATGATTGGCCCGGTAACCTGTTTCATGGCCAATACGGTGGCTTCTTTGGGATTCATACCATGTTCGATGTTGAGCATAACCGCCTCTACCACAACAATGGCATCGTCAACAACAATCCCGATTGCAAGCACCAGCCCTAATAAAGATAAGGTGTTGATTGAAAAACCAAGCAAAGGGAAAAGAATAAATGCGCCGACGAGTGAAACCGGCACGGCAAGCATCGGAATAAGCATGGCACGCCAGTTCTGGAGGAAAATAAACACAACGAGTATAACCAGAAACAAGGCCTCATAAAGTGTGCTTATGATTTCTGAAATCCCTTCTGATATGGCAAGTGTGGTGTCAAGCGAAATATCATATTTAATATCTTGCGGAAAGTTTTTGGCAATCTGTTCCATGTTTGCCTTAACAATTGCCGAAATTTCCATGGCATTCGATCCGGGCGACTGGTAAATGGAAATTGCCGCACAATCGTTCATGTTCATCCTGTTAAAGGATTTATAGCTTTCGGTCCCCAACTCAACACGTGCAACATCCCGGAGTTTTACCTGAAAGCCTTCAGCGGATTGCCTGATGACAATGTTTCCAAATTCCTCTTCCGACTGAAGCCGGTCTTTCAGCCTGACTGTGTAAGTAAATTCAGTTCCCGGAGGTGCGGGTTCACCACCAAGTCTGCCGCCTGCAACAATCACGTTCTGAGCTTTTACTGCATTTACGACATCATTAACCGTCATTCCCAGTTCGGCAAGTTTATCGGGTTTTACCCAAATTCGCATGGCATAATCGCCGGCGCCGAAAACATCTACTTTTCCTACCCCGGGAATTCTGGCCAGCGCATCCCCGATATTTATTTTGGCATAATTGCTAAGGAAGTTTTTATCAAAAGTCTTATTTGGAGAGGTCAACGAAACCAGCATCAGCGGGAAGGCAAGCGATTTTTTAGTAGTAACGCCCATCCTTTTGACGTCTTCAGGGAGCTTTGGTGTGGCAGCCGACACCCTGTTTTGGGTCAGCACATTGTTCATGTCGGGATCGGTACCCACTTCAAACGAAACCCGTAAACTCAGCACGCCATCATTGGTGTTGATGGATTGCATGTAAATGCTGTTCTCCACACCATTCACCTCCTGTTCGATGGGGGTAGCAACCGATTGTTCCACATTCATCGAACTGGCGCCGGTATAATTTGCCACCACCTGAACCATCGGAGGGGTGATGTCAGGATATTGGGCAATTGGCAGCGTGAGCATGGAAATTACCCCAACAATTACAATCACAATCGAAATGACCATAGCGACAATTGGTCGCTTTACGAAAAATTCACCCATAGTTTCATCAGTTTTTTTTATTCTAAAAATGTCATGAACTCTTTGGGAACTTCAACCACTTTGGGAGTAATTTTCGTTCCGGGGCGGGCTAACATCAGTCCTTCGAAGACGATGTTTTCATTTTCCTTCAACCCATCGGTTACAAGCCATGAGCTTCCGATTTTTGGACCCAGTTTTATCTGGCGGGCTTCTATTTCGTTGTTGCCATTTACCACCATTACCTGGTAAACGCCCTGTATTTCTTTAACACAGCGTTGCGGTATGACCAATCCTTTTTCGACGTCATACAATTTAATTTTTAACCTTGCAAACTGTCCGGGTCGTAAAAGTTTGGATGTATTTGGGAATGAAACCTGCATGAGGATGGTTCCGGTACTGGGATCAACCTGCCTGTCGGCAAAATTGAAACGACCGGGACTTTCATATTCAGAGCCGTCAGCAAGGATAAGCCTGATGGAGCGGTCAGTAACTTTTTTCACTTCATTATTTCCTTCGGCATTTTTTTTACGGTTGTTCACTTCCCGTGCAAGACTCAGAAATTCAGTTTCACTGATCGAAAACTGAACGAGAATGGAGTCGATCATCGAAATGGTGTTGAGTACAATCGGATTTGGCGATTTGCCAACATATTCGCCCACTTTTGCTTCCGTTTTACCGATAATACCGGTAATGGGCGCGGTTATCCGGGTGTATCCAACATTAATCTGGGAATATTTAAGTTGTGCTTTGGCAGCTTCAACATTGGCCTGTGCAGCCTTGAAACTGGCTTCTGCCGCATCGAGGTCGCTTTGGGAAACAGCATTGATTGCGGCCAGCGGACGGATACGTTTTACGTCACTTTCGGCTTTAGCCAACATGGTTTCAGCTTCGGTTACCATGCTCAGTTTCGAGGCCTCAAGCGCCTGATATTGTTCAGGATCAATGGTATAAAGCAAAGCGCCCTTTTTAACTTCCGATCCTTCCTGAAAATGAAGGCCGGTAAGAAATCCATCAACCCTGGCACGAATCGGGATGTCTTTGTAACCGTAAGTCTGCCCGGTAAAATCCTTGTAGATTGGCACATTGTAACCTTTGACAGCAATAACCGGTATTTCCTGAACCGGCAGTGCAACCTGTTTTGGTTTCTTATTACAGGCAACAGTAATCACCAAGAGTGATACGACAATAAACAAATTGACTTCTTTGTAGAAAATGGTATTAAAATGCATAATCTGTCTTTTATTTCAAGTTATTCAAAAAGCGTATTTCGAACAAAAATAAAGTTATTTCAACATATAAATATGAAAGGTCGAATTTAAAACTTCATCTAATCCAAAGTGACTATTCTTTGTTTTCCGGATTTGGTGAGAAATGATCCTGTGATGTAAACTTTCCAACCAGTAAGGCTACAATAATGGCAATGTAAAATTGTCCGGTTACGGCAATAAAGGTAGCCAAAGACCTGGTGTAGGGTTTTAAAGGTAAAATGTCGCCATAACCTACGGTAGTCATGGTAATAAAGCCATAATACATCGGTATGCTTATTTTAATTCTTTCCTCCGAAAGTGAAGCATCAGAAAAATTGATATTGTAGGCGGTCGGGTCGCTGGTCAGAATAACTGAAATAAAGATAGAAAAGATCATCCCCAAAAGCAAATAACCGGTAATGGACCCAAGGATAACATTTGCGGTAACCTGGTGTGCGGTGGCGATTTGTTTAATCATCGAGCCAACAATTACAAGGAAGAAGAGAACATTTACACTTTTGGAAATTAAAATTAATGCAGTCAAATCAAAGAAATTGGAGATCCATTCGAGAATCAGGGTAACAACAAACAGGGTGATCAGGTATTTACTGCGCTTTTGCAAGGTGAAAAAGGCTGCAAAATAAATACATGAATAAACAATGCGGAATAAACCCTGATGCCAGGTGACCGTCAACAAAGGCAAAATAAAAACCGAGAAGAGCACTGAGATAAAAAGGAAGGAATTCCAGAAGATGTATGATCTGAATATTGTCTTATCCATTTGTAATTGTTTGATCACAAAAATAATAAACCTGATCAGCCAGTAAAATAAAATTTTTGCGGTGTCGCTTTATGCAATTCGCCCTTCTCAAAAAATAATTGACTTTTTTAGACTGGAATCATTATTAAAACAAGATTTAAGGCAATCCCGGACGACTTATTGTCATATCAACCATTCTTTAGCATCGTGAAGGGTTTTAAAAAACTTAACCTGGAGCCCGCGGTTTACTGCAACGGTTTCCCAAAATGCAGCATCAGCAATAAAACGCGGGTTGCACACAATGGCCACCTTTGCCACACCCGGTGCATTTTCTGAAATAAACTTTGCCGATTCAAAATTGTCGAATGTATCCAGTTGATAATGTAAATCCGATTCATTGCAAAGAATTTTGCGGCAATTTGTCTCCATCGCTGATTTCATGATGGCCAGGCCATAGGCCTTTACGTCCTCGATACTGTCGTCTTGTCCCGTTGCAGTTACTTTTAAAAGATCTTTTTCAACATCAAATTTGTAATGAATTGCCATTTATTTTCAGTTTTAGTTCAAAATTATAAAATACCGGACATAATGATATTATTTTATTAATCAACTGATTAAGACATTTTTTAGTGATATTACGTATCGAAAAACAAATTGGTATTTTCCTGATAGCATTTCTGATAAAACAACAGGAGGAGGATACAAAGTACCCTCCTCCTGTTGATTATTTCCCGATAGGGAAAGATTTATTTTCCAAACTTGCCAATCATAGCAATCAGGTCAACAACGCGGTTTGAATAACCCCATTCGTTATCGTACCAGTTGAGGGTTTTAATAAATCTTTTTCCGATCACCTTGGTGTATTCGGCATCGTAAATTGATGAATATGAATTACCTACGATATCAGAAGAAACGATTTTTCCTTCACTGTAGTAGAGGATGTTTTTCATTTTTTCTGAAGAGGCGGCAAGTCGTACTGCGGCATTTACGTCGGCTACAGTCACATCGTGAGCTACTTCAACAAACAGGTCAACCACTGAGCCATCGGGCACGGGTACGCGTGAAGCCATTCCATCGAGTTTTCCGGCTAATTCGGGGATAACTTTACCCACTGCACGGGCAGCGCCGGTGGTTGTGGGGATAATGTTTTCGGCTGCAGCACGGCCACGGCGCCAGTCTTTGTGAGGCACGTCGGCAAGACGCTGGTCGTTGGTGTAGGCATGTGTTGTGGTCATCAAACCTTCAACAATTCCAAAAGCATCATTAAGAACCTTGGCCATGGGGGCGAGGCAGTTGGTGGTACAACTTGCGTTGGAAATGATCTGATGTTCCGGTTTAAGGATTTCGTCGTTTACACCTACAACAATGGTAGCATCTATTTCGTCTTTTGCAGGAACCGTGAGGATAACCCTTTTGGCGCCAGCATCGATGTGAGGCATAAGTTTGGCGCGGTCGCGGAAAACTCCGGTTGCTTCAACAACCACATCCACATCAAGGTCTTTCCATGGATATTCTTTAGCGTCTTTTATGGTGAGCATCTTCACCTTTTCGCTGGGAGTAACCAGGAAATCGTCTTCGAGTTTTACAGCCTGGCCAAAACCGCTCATAACAGTGTCGTATTTAAGCAGGTATGCCAGAACTTTATTGTCGTATAAATCGTTAATTGCTACTACATCAATGTCTTCGCGGGCATTCAGAATTCTGAAAACCGATCTTCCGATTCGTCCAAAACCATTTATTGCTACTCTCATTTTGAACCTCCTTCCTCGTTTAATTTTTGGTAGGCAATGATCATATCTTTAATTCTGGAGGCCATAGCCAGGGTGTTGTGATACCAAACCAGAATTTTGACCATTTTTCCTTTTGAACGCATAGTTGCCTGTTTGTCGTAAATCACCGAGTGACTGTTTCCAACCACATCAACCGAAACGATTGGGTCATCGGTAACTTCGATGATTCCTGCATGTTTTTTCGCGGCTTTTTCGATGGCAGCGTTAATCTGGTCGATGGTCACCGCTTTATCCTTCAGAACAAGTGTTAAATCGAGCAACGACCCTGCGGGAATCGGAACATTGAGTGCAGTTCCTTCGATTCTCCCTTTGAATTCGGGCATAATTACAGGAATCCAGGTAGGTGTGGGGGTTTCGTTGGGAATGATGTTTTCGGCAGCCGAGCGGCTCCGTCTGAAATCAGTGCCTACAGTGTCTCTCAGAGGCTGATCGGCAGTGTAGGAATGTACGGTGGTAAGCATTGCGTAATCAACACCAAAGGCTTCGTCAAGCACCTTTAGCATGATGGCAGTTGCATTGGTTGTTGAGGAACCGGCTGAAACCAGTTTATCTGATTTTTTCATGGTGTGCTCGTTCACACCCTTGATGACAATGCGATCGATTTCATTGGCTGGAAGTGATCCCAGAATAACCTGTTTTGCTCCTGATTCGAGGTGTCCGCTCATTTCTTCGCGTGTGCGGTATTTTCCTGTTGAGTCAACCACTACGTCCACACCAAAAGCATCCCACGCTACGTCTGTTGGCGCTTTGCCTTTTACAATCCTGGCTTTGCCGTTTTTCGATACTAAATAATTGCCTTCAAGTTTCACATCAAAAACACCTTTGTTTTTTCTCGATTCTGCTTCAAGCAGATAAACAAGAATTTCGGGGCGGCCAATATCGCTGATAACCACCACATCAATCTTGTCGTCCTCGAGGCACAAACGGTACAAATGACGGTTGATTTCGCCAAATCCCATGAGGCCTAAACGAACTTTTTTCATACTAAAAAACTCCTTTCTTTATAATTCTGTCTATAAAACATAGTCTATTTTTAAAAGCAGATTGTAAAAACTAACCTGCTTTTACTTTATTGCGGTTTGTAATCTATTTAACAAAAAATTAATAACAATCATTCTTCACCGGAAATGCTGTTGTTTTTCGATAGGACTGGTTGATCATCAGGAGTTAAAATTAATGTAAAATTAATACTCAGGTGGTTTCATCATTGTTGATTTCCAGGCTGTGTGTACCAGCCTGCATACATCGAATAACTGGTTGCGATACGCTTGATTTCGCCCTCAATCAGCTCTTTATCAATGTCTTTAATTTTTTTTGCAGGAATACCGGCATAAACTGACCCCGATTTGACAACAGTATTTTTAGATACAATGGCTCCGGCAGCAATGATCGAATAACTCTCAATTACGGCGTTGTCCATAACAATGGCGCCCATGCCAATCAACACATTGTCCTCAATGGTACAGCCATGTACGATGGCAGCATGTGCTATCGAAACATAATTGCCAATGTTTACAGGGGCTACTTTATAGGTGCAGTGAATAATGGCGCCATCCTGAACGTTGACGTGGTTGCCGATTCTGATGTAGTGTACATCGCCACGAACTACCGAATTGAACCAGAAACTGCATTCATCACCAATAATGACGTCTCCAACAAGGGTTGCATTATCAGCAATGAAACAGTTTTTTCCAAATTTTGGCGTAAAGCCGTTAACTGTTTTAATGAGTGCCATGTTGTGTTGCGAAAAGGTTTAATAAATAAATACAAATCAATTTATTAATCACAAATTGGAGTTACCAGTTTACCACGGCTTTGTTGAAAATGTCCTCAACAAGATAATCGATAATTTGGGGCAGGTAGGTATCCTGAACAGAGTTAAAATCGAGACTGCTTGGATAATCCTGGTAGCGCGAAAAACTTTGATTGGTAAAGCTTTGTGAATCGTCGTTGTTGTTGGTAAAGGTAACTTTTACAGTTACTGTGAGCCTGTTTTGGGCGGCAATATCATCAGCCTGTATAGCTGTAGGGCGGGTATTGTAGTCGGTAATTTCACCCTCAATCACCAGATCGCCACCTTTCGTAACAATATTAAGGCTGGTCTGCGACTGGAATTTATTGCGTAAAGCATCTGTAAAATCCTGAGCAAGTGTAGGATGAACCAACAGTGCGTTGTTTGGAAAATTGGTAATTCGTATGGTTTTTACTTCGGGTGCTATGGATGCTCCGGTAAACGAATAATTTACTTTACAGGAAATGGTTGTAAAAATCAGAATAGCAACAAATACAAATGTGGGTGTTTTTTTCATGATCAAAGTATTGTGCTAAATGCCGTATTCTTTTATTTTTCTGTACAGTGTACGTTCGGAAATGCCCAGATCTGTTGCGGCGAGTTTACGTTTTCCGGTATGCTTTTCGAGGGCTTTTTTTATCATTTCGATTTCTTTTTTTTCAATAGAAAGCGATTCCTCAAGTATTTCGGGGTCTTGCACGGGTTCGTCGGGAACCTGCTCAAAATCGGTATGCTCATCTATGTTTTCTTCATAATCCTTTATGATGTCAACATCCTGAAATGTATTTTTGACCCGGGCAGTGGTCGTTTCATGAATTGTCTGAACCTCGTCGTGCTGTGTTAGTTCCCTGATGGCGCGTTTTAAATCCGAGATATCCTTCCGCATGTCCCAAAGCACACTGTAAAGGATTTCCCTTTCGGTCATGTCCTTGTTGTAATCGTCACGATTGTAAAGTACGGGAAGTTTTGATACCGAGGCCTGTGGTAAATATTTTAGCAGGGTTTGATCGTTTACCAGTCGTTTTTCTTCTATGATCGAAATTTGCTCGGTGATGTTTTTCAGTTGCCTGATGTTGCCATCCCAGCGGTAGTTCGATAGAACCTCGACGGCTTGTTGATCGAGCTGGAGAGGAGGCATACGGTATTTTTCGGCAAAATCGGAGGCGAATTTTCTGAAAAGCAGGTGAATATCATTTTTTCTGTGTCTTAAAGGCGGAATGTTGATAGGAACGGTGTTCAAACGGTAATATAAATCCTGTCTGAATTTGCCGCGTTCGATTGAATCGGGGATATTGACGTTGGTAGCAGCAATTACCCGAACATCTGTTTTAATAACTTTTGAGGAGCCTACTTTAAAAAACTCTCCGGTTTCGAGCACCCGCAGCAGTCGTACCTGTGTCGAAAGCGGTAATTCGGCAACTTCGTCCAAAAAAATTGTTCCGCCATCCACCACTTCAAAATAGCCTTTGCGGGCTTCATGAGCACCCGTAAATGAACCTTTTTCATGTCCAAACAACTCGGAATCGATGGTACCTTCGGGGATTGCACCACAGTTAACGGCAATATAGGGGCCATGCTTCCGTGAACTAAGCTGATGAATAATCTGTGGGAAAACTTCTTTGCCGGTTCCGCTTTCTCCGGTAATTAAAACAGTTAAATCAGTTGGGGCAACCTGCCGGGCGATGTCGATAGCCCTGTCGAGTTCAGGCGAATTTCCTATGATTCCAAACCTTAGTTTTATTGTTTGAATTTCCATTGTTCCTTCTGTAATACTTTTAAAGATAGGGCAAAAGTACTCTTTTTTGTCAAATGTGCAGGATGGGTATTGTTTGACTGCCATCATGGCGCATTGTTGAACAAAAAGGGAAAATGGTTTCGATCAGTTCCCTTTGCTTATTACGTGGGATGCAATTTTGTTCAGGGTAATTTTACATAAAAGCGAAAAGGCAACACCCAGTAAGGTTCCCAGCAAAGCCCCTGCTACGATATCGCCGGGATAATGCACACCCAGGTAAACCCTTGAATAGGATATAATCCCAGCCCAGGATAAAGCCACCGGAGTAAAATACCTGATTTTGCCTTTTAAAAAAGGGATTAAGAAAACTGCCAATGCAAACGAGTTGGAAGCATGTGATGACAAAAACCCGAATGCACCACCACAATGGTTTTTCACAAGATGCACCATTGGGGCAATTTGTTCATTGTGGCAGGGACGCGGACGTTCAACCAGATTTTTGATGAATACAGAAATCTGATCGCTTGCAGTAATAAGTAAAGCCACAGAGAGCAAAATCCACAGTGAATTTGTTTTGTATTTTTTTATCAGAAAAAAAACCAAAAAGGCGTACAGGGGTGCCCAGATTGCTTTGTTGCTTACCCAGTACATGATAAAATCCAATACAGAATTGTGTAACCCGTTCAGGTAAAGGAAAATCTGGGTGTCGATATTGTTGAGTGCAGCAATCAAACGATGGTCGGGTTATGTTTTGTTAAGTTCGTGCCAGATGATGTCTTTGAGTTTTTGTAACGACTGCCCGGTAAACGATGAAATAAAAATGTGAGGAATGGGAGGGAGGTCTTTTTTAATTTCATCAATTAATTCGCCGTCAAGCAGATCGCTTTTCGATATGGCAAGTATTTTTGATTTATCCAACAATTCGGGATTGAATTGTCTGAGTTCGTTAAGCAGAATGCGGTATTCTTTGCGGATATCACTGGCATCGGCAGGAATAACAAACAAGAGGATGGAATTTCGCTCGATGTGCCTGAGGAAGCGGAGCCCAAGGCCTTTTCCTTCGTGTGCGCCTTCAATGATTCCGGGAATATCGGCAACAACAAACGATTTGTAGTCGTGATAGCGCACAATGCCCAGGTTTGGGGTGAGGGTTGTAAAAGGATAATCGGCAATTTCGGGTTTTGCAGCCGATATTTTGCTCAGAAGTGTTGATTTTCCGGCATTTGGAAACCCAACAAGCCCAACATCAGCCAGAAGCTTAAGCTCCAGAATTTTCCAGACATCCTGCCCGTCTTCACCGGGCTGGGCAAATCGGGGGGCCTGAAATGTGGCCGATTTAAAATGATCATTTCCCAATCCACCTCTGCCGCCCGCAACAAGTATTTTTTCTTCTCCGTGAAGGGTAATTTCAAAATCAGGCTCACCTGTTTCGGCATCGCGTGCAACCGTTCCGAGAGGAACCTCAACAATTACATCTTTTCCATTGGCGCCTGTTTTCAACTGTCCCGACCCATTTTCACCACGTTCGGCAATCAGGTGTTTGGTGTATTTTAAATGTAAAAGCGTCCATAACTGGTTGTTACCTCTGAGGATTATATGGCCGCCACGTCCACCATCGCCGCCATCGGGGCCACCCCGGGGATTGGTCTTCGACCTGTGAAAATGGGCTGAACCCGCCCCGCCATGACCTGACCGGCAATTAATCTTTACGTAATCAACAAAATTTGAACCTGCCATGCAACAATTGCTGTTGGTATCACTTAGTTAGTGACAAGTTTGTAAATGTCAGGCAAATTCCTTCCAAGACCATCATAATCAAGGCCATAACCTACAATGAAATCGTTGGGAATTTCGAGACCAATGTAATCAATTTTAAAATCCTTTTGAAATGCAGCCGGTTTAAAAAGCAGTGTGGCAAGTTTGACCTCAGTGGCCTCGAGTTTCTGCAATTTGTTGATGGTTTCCGACATGGTTATCCCTGTATCGATAATATCTTCAACAATAATTACAGTCCTGCCCCTTAAAACCTCGTCAAGGCCAATTAACTCTCTGACAGTTTGTGTAGTTTTGGTGCCCACATACGACGACAATTTTACAAATGAAATCTGGCAATCGGTGGTAATGTGCTTCAACAGGTCGGCTGCAAACATGAATGCACCATTTAAAACTACCAAAAAGAGCGGATTTTTCCCATCGATATCCTTGTTGATCTTTTCGGCCAGTCCCACAATTGCCTTTTGAATGACGGATGCAGGAAGATAAATTTCGAACGTTTTATCGTGAACTGTTACACGTTTTGGTTTGTTTTCCATCGCAAATGATTTTCGGGCAAAGATAATCGTAAAAAGAAAATCCTCTGAATCAAATAAGTTATAAATTTGCCCATCAAACAAACAACAAATCCTACTCGCAATGAAAGCATTGGTAAGCATTATTATGGGGAGTACCTCTGATTTACAGGTAATGGAAGGGGCGGCAAAGGTGTTGAACGAGCTGGCAATTCCATTTGAAATGAATGCCCTGTCGGCTCACCGCACACCTGAAAAGGTTGAAGAATTTGCCACATCGGCTGTTGGCAGAGGCATAAAAGTAATTATTGCCGGCGCCGGGATGGCCGCACATCTGCCAGGTGTAATCGCTGCCATGACGCCTGTTCCTGTTATTGGTGTTCCAATAAAAGCCTCACTCGAAGGATTGGATGCTTTGTTGGCCATTGTACAGATGCCTCCGGGAATACCTGTTGCCACTGTTGCCATAAATGGCGCACAAAATGCCGGAATTCTGGCAGCTCAGATTCTTGCAGCCGGCGATGCTGAGATTGCACAAAAAGTTGTCCTTTTTAAAGAAAACCTCAAAAGCAAGATTGTAAAAGCCAACAACGAACTTGCTGACGTCAAATACGAGTTCAAAGTATAATCACCATTTTATTAAACGGCTGATAATCCATTTTTTTCTAAATTAATATCACAAATTTTTTATGATTATTGTAAAAGAAGAAACTGCGCTTAAAATTGCACAGTACCTGTTGCAGATAAAAGCTATCCGGTTAAACCCGAAGAACCCTTTTACGTGGGCTTCGGGTTGGAAATCACCTATTTACTGCGATAACCGTATCACCTTATCGTTTCCAGTTATCCGGACTTACATCCGGCAACAATTTGTTCAGATTATCAACGACGAGTTTGGTGATATCGACCTGATTGCCGGGATTGCAACCGGTGGAATTGCACATGGCGCCCTGGTTGCGCAGGATCTGGGACTTCCTTTTGCCTATGTTCGAACACAAAAAAAAGATCATGGAACAAGTAGCCAGATTGAAGGTATCATCGAATCGGCACAATCGGTTGTAATGATCGAAGACCTGATTTCGACAGGTATGAGCAGCCTTACGGCCATTGAGGCAGTTAAAGAGAGAGAGGCCAATATAAAAGGACTGATAGCCATATTTACCTATGGTTTTGATGTAGCTGACAAGAGATTCGCTGAAGCCGGATGCAGGGTTTTTGCCTTGTGTAATTACGATTACCTTTTGCAACAGGCGCTCGTGGATAATTACATCAAGGATGAAGATATCGCGGTTTTGAACGAATGGCGGATAAATCCGGAACACTGGAACGCAAAATAATTAATTGATAATGAATTGTTTCACTGCCAACCATATCGATTTTTCTAAAAATTTTGAAAAAGTACAGCCCTTTTTCGATAACCTGAACAATTTCAGTTTTATCATGCCCGAACAGGTCGAAAATTGGCAATCAGACGAATCAAGGTGCAGTTTTTTCATCAAAAACCTGGGAAACCTGGGAATGAGAAAAGGTCAGTTTTTAATTCCTGATCACTATACCTTTGTTTCAAATGATGAATCAAGGGTTGATTTTGTTTTGCATTTTTATGTGAAATCCCGGACAGGTATTGAAAAAAATGGCTATTTTGAAATTTGTGCTGACTTAAATCCAATGATAGAAATGATGGCCAGGCGACCACTGACAAACTTTGTAAACATACTTACTGCCAATTTGCATGATTATTTGAATGGGAAAACAAATTAGTAGCTGATAAATAATCTTAACACATACTGCTTTGAGAATTTTACTATTCCTGCTTTATCCCTTTGCCTTGCTTTACGGATTTGTGATGTTCGTAAGAAACAAATGCTATGACTGGGGATTTTTTAAATCGGCCAGTTTTGATTTACCTGTTATTTCAGTCGGGAACCTTTCAGTAGGTGGAACTGGAAAAACACCACATATCGAATACCTTATCCGTTTACTTTCGCCAAAATTCAGAGTCGCCACCCTTAGCCGTGGCTATGGACGCAAAACCAGTGGTTTTCGTGTTGTAAGTGCAAAATCTTCGGTAAATGAAGTGGGTGATGAGCCAGTTCAGTTCAGGCAGAAATTTAAAAACCTGCTCGTTGCAGTTGATGAAAAAAGAGTGCACGGAATCAGTCAAATCAGGCAAGACAATCCTGAAATACAGGCTATTTTGCTCGATGATGCCTTCCAGCACCGCGCAATAAAACCAGGATTATCAATTCTGCTTACCGATTTTCATAATCTTTACTCTGATGATTACCCTTTGCCTGTTGGCAAATTGCGCGAATTCAGAAGTGCCGCCAACCGGGCGGACATTATTATTGTTACAAAGAATCCTAAAATACTCTCTCCCATTACTGTGCGACGGATTAATGGTGTATTAAATCCAAAACCCCATCAGCAGCTTTATTTCTCCTACATTAAATATGGCGAACTTACCCCTGTTCAGCCCAATTCGCCAAACAATTTACCCGAAAAAATATCGTCAGCGTTGGTATTTGCAGGTGTTGCCAACATGTACCCCCTTATTGAACATGTTAAGCTGATGATAAATACAGTGGAGGTGTTGGAATTTGGCGACCATCACAATTATTCCCATCGTGATTTGGAAAAAATCAGAAATACTTACGAAGACATATTTTCGAGAAACAAAATAATTATTACCACTGAGAAAGACGCAATGAGGCTGGGTTATCCACAAGTACCCTCCATTTTAGCCGACCTTCCCGTGTTTTTTATCCCCATCGAAATTAAAATTCACCGCGAATTCAGACAAGCATTTAATGATCAAATAGAAGAATATGTACGAAAAAATTCAGGAAACAGTCAAATTCATTAAAACAAAAACCAATATTCAGCCCAGATTTGGGATTGTTCTTGGTACCGGGCTGGGAAATTTTACCGACGAAATGAAAATCGTTGATACAATTCCCTACAGCGAAATACCCAACTTCCCGGTTTCGACAGTAAAAGGACATCATGGCCGCCTTATTTTCGGTTGGATCGGGAACCAACCCGCTGTTGCCCTCCAGGGGCGGTTTCACTATTATGAAGGATATTCGATGCAGGAAGTAACTTTTCCAATCAGGGTACTCAAATTTTTAGGAATACAACACTTGTTTTTATCCAATGCCAGTGGAGGTACAAATCCCAATTTCAGGGTTGGCGATATTATGATTATCGATGACCATATCAATTTGTCGAACCGAAATCCGTTGATTGGCGTAAACGATGAGCGTTTAGGTCCACGCTTTCCGGATATGAGTGAAGTTTACGACAAAAGGCTGATAAAAATGGCAGTAGAGATTGCTGAAAATGAAAAACTCAACTATCAGGTGGGTGTGTACGCTTCGGTTACCGGTCCTAATTACGAAACTCCATCGGAGTATAAATACATTCGCAAAATTGGCGCTGATGCTGTGGGGATGTCAACCGCTCCCGAAGCTATTGTGGCCAGGCACATGGGACTTTCATGCTTTGCAGTTTCCGTAATTTCAGATTTGGGTGTAGAAGGAAAAATTGAATACATCACCCACGATCATGTTATCGACGCTGCCAGCCTTGCTGAACCTCAGATGACCAAAATGCTTCTGGGAATGATCGAAAGATTATCGTTGTAAGCAATGGTTAAAAAGATAATGACCCGGGGTTGTCAATGTTATTGAAATCCAGTATTTTAATATGCCAACCCTTGTCGGTGTCCATTTTGCGCCTGATAAATGGTTTTAAGGCAAATCCGGTGGCTACCATGGTTCCGCTTATCATTGCCGTTTGCTTGTCGATAATCGGATATTCGTGATTAATGGCGCTGTTGATGCCAACAATGCCCAGGTATGCAAGCCCGCCTCTGATAAAATATAGCCCCGACATTTTTTTTAGAAATTTTCGGGTTTTGACAACAGCTTGTATGTTTTTAATTTTTACCTCTGTAAAATGATCAAGAAAAATACTTGAGTCGGTGATGAGGGTAATTTTTCCGGTTAGGATAAAACCTCCTGCCCTGGTTTGTACTGTAATGTTGTTGTTTACCTGGTATTTGAAATTTTTTAAGGTGCTGAAATTTTCGATGACAAAATACTGCTGGGCTTCGGTTGATTTGATGAAACCTGAAAAACAAAAAATCAGGATGAAATGTCTGATGAAAATTTTCATAACGATAACATATTGTGCATCGAAGGTATTAAATTTTGAACAGATATAGGTTAATTTGGAAAATTGTTTTGAAACACGATTTTGCTTAACCTCTCGTTTTTGTTGATCGTATGAGAAAAATCAGATTGGCATTTTTATTTTTTATGCTGGTGCTGGCTTTTTGGAGTATCACCTGTACCAGCCACCATCAACCGCATGGGTTCAGCATTTCAGGCCAAATTAATGGTACAAAAGGGAGTTTTGTCATCCTGGAAGAAATAACACCTGAAAGCCGGATAAAAATCGATTCCGTTCAGCCCGGCAACGATGGCCGTTTTCAATTTTCGTATTTGCCCGATCAGGCCGGCATATTTGCCCTTGTTGTTCCTTCTGTGGGCTTGATCAGTTTCTATGCTGATGAGAACAGCCGGTTGAACGTTTCAGCTGATTTTGGTTCAAATCCAGGTAAGTACAGCATTACCGGCAACATGGGCTCCGAAATCTTACAAAAGTATTTTAACCAAACCACCAACAACCTGCGCCAGCTGGATTCATTAAGCCAGTTGTTTTCGGGTAGTCAGCATCTCGATCATTTTTATCAGATAAAAACTTCACTCGATTCAGCGTTCTCACAGCTTTTCAGGCATCAGCAGGATTTTACAATCCACCTCCTGACCCAAAATCCTTCTGAAATTGCATCATTGCTCCTTGTAAATCAATATTTTGGAAACACCCGGCTTATTGATCCCGAAAAACATTCTGATATTTATTTTATGCTCGATTCCCAACTAATGGCACTTCATCCCGAAAACAGGCATGTACAGAGTCATCATCAGCGTGTTGAAGCAATCAGGGCAAAACTGGACGAAAACCGCAAAGCGGAGGCCTTGATTGGAAAAGGGATGATAGCACCTGATTTTTCGTTGCCCGACACGAATGGCACTGTTGTGTCACTATCATCATTTCACGGTAAAACAGTTGTTTTATTTTTCTGGGCTTCATGGTCGCCACCATGCCGGGCTGTTATGCAGCAAATGAAACAGTTTTTTCTGCAAAATAATAACCCTGCCCTTCAGGTTTTGGCAGTTTCGTTCGATCATAACAGCAAATTCTGGAGAGCCGCCATTGAAATCGAAAAAACCCCCTGGACGAATGTTTCCGATCTTCGTGGGGTCTATTCGCCTGTTAAAAAGCTCTACCATGTGCCCGACGACCTTCCATATCTTTATCTTATTGATAATGAAGGGTTAATTATTGAAAAATCAACAAAATTTTCAGAAGTTATCAAATACCTCAGGTGATATTTTCCAAATAATCTTTCTTTATTTTTGCGCCTTAAACATAAAATTCAAACACTTTGAATCAGGGTAAGAAAATATATTTTGCATCCGATTTTCATTTTGGGATTCCCGACAGGGAAAGCAGTGCTGTGCGTGAAGCCAAATTTATCAGGTGGCTCGATTTTGTTAAAAACGATGCAGCAGAAATTTTCCTGATGGGCGACCTGTTTGATTTCTGGTTTGAATACAAAACCGTAGTTCCAAAAGGTTATGTAAGGTTGTTGGGGAAGCTTTCGGAAATTGTCGATTCGGGCATTCCAATACACTTTTTTCGTGGCAACCACGATATGTGGGCTTTCGATTACCTTGAAAAGGAGGTTGGTATTAAACTTTACCGGAAACCACTTATCCGCGATTTTGGCTCCAAAAGGTTTTTTCTCTCACATGGCGACGGCCTTGGACCGGGCGATCATGGCTACAAGCTGATAAAATATGTGTTCGAAAGAAAAATCAATCAGTTTCTTTTCAACTGGCTGCACCCCGACATTGGAACCCGGCTTGGTTTGTACTGGTCACGGAAAAGCCGCTGGGCAAACCTCATCAGGGAAGCAAAGGAAAAAGAAGCCCTTATTGAACCAGATTTCGATGAAGCCCGCCTGGCCGTTTATTGCCGGAAAGTCTTACAACAAGACTCTGAAATAAATTATTTTATTTTCGGCCACTGGCACATTTCCAACATTCACCCCATTGCACCCGATAGCTTTTACATTCATTTGGGCGACTGGATAACCTTGTTTACCTATGGTGTTTTTGATGGAAATGATTTTGAAATCAAGACGTTTGAATTGTAACTGAAAGGCTGGTTACACAAACCGTTCAATCAATTCTACCAACCTTGAAGAATATCCAACCTCGTTGTCGTACCATGCCACCACTTTAACCAATTTTTGACGTTCGCCCAGCACGGCTGTCAGACCAGCGTCGAAAACTGCTGAGTGGGTATTTCCAATTACATCCATGCTTACAATAGGGTCTTCGGTGTATTCCAGAATTCCTTTTAGCCTGCCCTGGGATGCTTCCCTGAATTTCTGGTTTATTTCTTCAGTGGTGGTGCAGGTTTTTAGTGTGCAGGTAAGGTCGGTGAGTGAGCCATCAGGAACGGGAACGCGAATTCCGGCGCCGCCTAAGTTGCCTTTCAGGTGCGGAAAAATGTGCGTTACTGCTTTTGCAGCACCTGTAGTTGTTGGAACAATGGAATATGCGGCAGCACGACCGCGCCGAAGGTCTTTATGGGGGGCATCAAGCAGATTCTGGTCTTTGGTGTATGAATGTACCGTGGTAATAAATCCCCTTTGAATGCCCCAGTTTTCGTCAAGGATCATTATCAGTGGCGCAACATTGTTGGTGGTGCATGATGAATTGCTGATAATACGTTCGTTTCGGTCTATTTTATGATCATTTACTCCAAGTACAATGTATTGAACATCATCTGCCTCACCTTTTGCCGGCGCCGAAATGATCACCTTTTTTGCACCCGCTTTCAGATGCCTTTCAGCATCAGATTTTGTAATAAAGTTGCCGGTCGATTCAATGACTACATCGATACCAAGTTTTTGCCAGGGCAGCTTTTCCGGATTTTCTTCACAAAGGGTTGTAATTTTTTTGCCGTTGATGTAAAGGTTTTCACCATCGTTGTCAACCTTTGCGGGAAAAGCACGGTGAACCGAGTCATATTTCAGCAGATGGCAAAGGGTGTAAGCATCTGTAAGATCGTTGATTGCAATCAGTTCCATTCCTTGATTCCGTAACATTTGACGGCAGAAAATCCTCCCTATTCTGCCAAAACCATTAATGGCTACCCGTGTTTTACTCATATTTTTGGTTTGAAATGACTATTTTTGCACGCACAAAATGTGGTGGACAAAGGTAAAACTATACCCCGGATTCACAATTCTTAATAAAAATTGCCGATGGTTATTCAGTCAAACCAATTTATGCCTTGACAGATATTTATCATTAGACTACTTGTAATAAGAATTTTGTCAACCACCCCAACACGATAAATGCGAATAAAACTTTTAAACACACTAAAATGGAACAGATAAGAGATTACATTGCCGAACACAAAGCACGCTTTTTGGATGAATTGTTTGAACTGATCAGTATTCCATCAATCAGTTCATCCAAAGATCATAAGAATGAAATGATTAGAGCAGCCGAACAATGGAAAAAAATTATTCTTTCAGCTGGCGCTGATCATGCTGTGGTAATGCCTACTAATGGGAATCCGGTGGTTTATGGTGAAAAAATGATCGATCCCCATAAACCAACAATTCTGGTGTACGCACACTATGATGTCATGCCTGTTGACCCGGTCAATCAGTGGAAATCAGATGCTTTTAAACCAGAAGTCCGTGATGAAAAGATTTTTGCCCGCGGTGCCGACGATGATAAAGGGCAAGGTTTCATGCACGCAAAAGCCTTCGAGTTTATGGTGAAAACCAACACGTTGCCGTGCAATGTTAAATTTATGATCGAGGGTGAAGAAGAAATTGGCTCACCAAGTCTTGGCAAATTTTGCGAAGAAAACAAAGAAATGCTCAAATCTGACATTATCCTTGTTTCCGACACAAGTATGATTGCACAGAATATTCCGTCAATTACCTCCGGCCTTCGAGGACTTGCCTACATGGAAGTTGAAGTTACCGGCCCCAACCGTGATCTTCATTCGGGATTGTTTGGCGGTGCTGTGGCCAATCCGGCCAATATTCTTGCAAAAATGATTGCCTCGTTACACGACGAAAACAACAAAATTACCATACCCGGTTTTTACGATGACGTGCTGGTGGTTTCCGCTGAAGAAAGGAAAGAAATGGGAAAAGCACCTTTCGATATCGAAAAATACAAAAATGCACTGGATATTAACGAATTACATGGTGAAGAAGGTCACACAACGATGGAACGTACCGGAATTCGCCCATCCCTTGATGTGAACGGAATTTGGGGAGGTTACACCGCCGAGGGCGCTAAAACCATTATTCCATCAAAAGCCTGGGCAAAAATTTCGATGAGACTTGTTCCTAACCAGGACCATCATAAAATTGCCCAACTTTTTGCCGAACATTTTCAAAAAATTGCCCCAAAATCGGTAAAAGTCAAGGTAACTGACCTGCACGGCGGTTATCCCTACGTTTCACCAACCGACATGAAAGCTTACATTGCTGCTGAAAAAGCATACACCGAAACTTTCGGCATTAAACCTATACCCGTTCGCAGCGGCGGTAGCATTCCAATCATTTCCACGTTCGAGAAAATACTTGGAGTCAAGTCAATTTTGATGGGATTTGGCCTGGAATCAGACGCCATTCACTCGCCCAACGAAAATTTCCCACTTTTTAATTTTTTCAAGGGGATCGAAACCATTCCATATTTTTACAAATATTATAGCGAAATGATGGCCAAATAGATAAATAACATTTTGGATATGGTTCAGGATCAATTTTCCTGATAAAAAAATGTTTTAAATTTGCCGAAAAACCGAATAAATAAGCCATATGAGCGAATCATCAGAATCTTTTCAGAAGGATCTTGACCAGTTGATAAGTTTGTTTAAGAAAATGAAGGAAAAATCGATGGAAGATAAGTTTTCACACATCGATCCAGTTTTTACCCAAAACATCGATTTTATTATCAAAAACTACGAAATGGTTAAAAACAATATTCCGGTAGAAATGCTTCAGCGCATGGGGTTTCCATTTCAAACAATGTTACACCAGTTTATCGATCAATTAAAGGAAGAATTGGGCGAGGATGTGGTTCCGGTAAAGCCGGATTCTGAGCCATCCTCTAAACTTGCTTTAAATCATGACGAAGATATTTTGAAGATAGACCAATTGCTCAAAAAACCTGGACTAACAGAAGAAGAGATCAATGTTTTGCTGGATGAACGCAACAGATTGCTTAACAACTGATAGATTTTTCACGATAAAAAAAAACCGCTTTTCAAATCGAAAAGCGGTTTTTTTATGGCAACAGCCTGATTATCTTTTTTTGAATTCGGCCAAACCGTTGTTCAAAAAATCAATAAATTCATCTACATCAAGATCATACGCGCGCGGACTCACGAGAAGTTCCCCATGCTTATCAAGTAAGACATAATACGGTTGTGCATTGACATTGAATCTTGATATTTGAAAATCTGCAAATTTTTTTCCCACTGTTTTCTTCACTTTTCCATCGTGTTTTGATGTAATCCATTCCGATTGAGGCAGAGGTGTTTTGTCGTCAACATAAAGCGCAACAACAATGTACTCATCGCGCAATGTCTGCAAAACCCTTGGGTTTGACCAAACATTTGCTTCCATCTCGCGGCAGTTTACACAACCATGTCCGGTAAAGTCGATAAACAACGGCTTGTTAAGCTGTTTTGCGCAGGCCAGTGCCTGATCGTAATCAAAATATCCTTCCAGTCCGTGCGGAAGATGAAGAAAATCGCTGTATTTTGGTTTTTCACAAATCTCTTTCGTTTCAGTTTTGTCATTTCCAAAATTGGCTACTTTCAGGTTATCCCTTACAATCGTGTTCAGATCGAAGTCGTGCGAATGTTGAGGAGGTAAATAGCCTGACAATGCCTTCAAAGGTGCACCATACATACCAGGTATCATGTAAATGACGAACGAAAATACGATGATGGCCATCAGGATTCGGGGAACGCTGATAAAGGGTAAATCACTGTCATGCGAAAATTTCAGTTTTCCTATGAGGTAAAAACCCATCATGGTAAAAACCACAATCCACACTGCCAGATAAACTTCGCGGTCTAAAATTCCCCAGTGATAAGTCTGATCGGCAATACTCAAAAACTTCAGTCCTAAAGCAATCTCCAGAAATCCGAGTACCACCTTTACAGAATTGAGCCAACCGCCTGATTTTGGTAAATTGCTAAGCCATGACGGGAAAAATGCAAACAAGGTAAAAGGAAGGGCGAAAGCCAAAGAAAAGCCGAACATCCCGATGATGGGCTCTAAAACCTGACCACCTGCCGATTTTACCAATATTGCCCCAACAATAGGCCCTGTACACGAAAATGAAACCAGCACCAGCGTAAAAGCCATGAAAAATGCACCCGAAAAACCACCCTTGTCGGCTTTGGCATCGGTTTTATTGATCATCCAACTGGGAAGGGTTATTTCGAACATTCCTAAAAACGAAGCGGCAAAAATCATAAAGATGAGGAAAAACAGTACATTGGGCAGCCAGTGTGTGCTGAGCCAATTGGCAAAATTGGCTCCGAGCGTAATGGCTACCACCGTCCCGATGATTGTGTAAATGGCAATAATTGAAAATCCATAAACCAGTGCTTCAAATTTTGCCTTCGCTTTATTTTCGGTACTGTGCATGAAAAACGACACAGTCATTGGTATCATGGGGAAAACGCAGGGGGTAAGAATTGCTGCAAGGCCTGCAAGAAACGAAAAGAAAAATAACCACCATAAACCTGAATCTTTTGATTCTGTTGTATTTATGTCAACTGTAGCAGGTTCTGTTATTTTAGCAGCATTAAAGCCCAAGGAGAATTCAACTTCAGAAGGTGGAAGACACTTTTCGTTGTCACAACACATGAAATAGACAAATCCCTTGATTGTTCCCGGCTGATCAGTTAGAATTTTTATTCTTTGCTGAAAAATTGCCTGGTGACTAAAGAATTTTACAACCATGTTGAAATTCACATCGTTTTCTTCTTCCGGAACGGGTTCGTTAAAAATAGCCCTGTAAATTTTACTATCGGGTCCATCAAAACCTTCTTCCTCAGTTATTTCTACATTCTGATCAACAAATTCAAAACCTTCAATTTTTTCGAAATAAAATGAAGTTTTTACAGGGCCTCCATCGGGCACATGTTGCGAATAGAGATGCCATCCATTGTCGATGGTTGCCGTGAAAATGATGTCAGCTTCTTTCTCACCGGTAAATTTGATTTCACTTTTCCATTTTACTGGTTCCAGTATTTGCGAAAATCCATTAAAGGTGAAAAAAAGCAGGAACGAAAACACCAAAAATAATCTGATTTGCTGATTGTTAGCAGTTGGGTGAGTCATTAAATAACCTTTCATGTTGTGCAGCGTTTTTTGTTTTTGGGGGGCAAAATTATAAAAAATGAAGTGCCCGTTTGAGGCCGGTTTCCCAAAATTGGCTATTTTCAAATTTTTAACTACCAAAACAACTGCTGTCTATTTCATCTGATTATTGATGAATCTCAATTTTGTAAACCCTTTTGGTGTCAGCGGTTATTTTAAATTTCTCGGAGATGCGGTAACCTATCAGCCAGACAATTTCATCATCTGAAACAAAAACAAGGGTCTGGTTTTTTTGCTCATCCGAAAATTTCAAATCAATCATAAAATCAGAGATTTTTTTCCTTCCCTTCATTCCAAGCGGTGAAAATGTGTCACCGGCCATTGTGTTGCGTAAAATCAATGGGAAAGAAAGTTTGTCATAATCCAGCATTGCAATGTTTGGGTCGGATGAAATTTTGAAATCGTTGTCTGGCATCAGTATTTTAAAAGTCAGATTAATTGGACTGTTAATGAAGGTGTTATTATTTTCGATCAGAATGGGGCTGTCCAAACGGATAACAGATTTATTTCCAAGTTTTTGAATGACAAATTGTTCTCTTTCCCTGATCAGGACATGGGTTTGTGAATAGAATTTTTTGCCTGAGATACCTTCAACCGAGCGATAAATCTGTTGAATTAGCAGTGAGTTGAAGTTGAAGGGTTTTAGGACTTCGTAAAGAATCAGCTCAATATGCCCGCACTCTTGCAACTGATTGATATTAATTAGGGTTTTGCCTTCTTCGTGCCTGACGATTCTCTTAATTATTTTATCTGTTTCTTCTTTTATCAGGGTTTCACCCAAAGCAAGATTATGAAAAGTACTGCGGAAACCTTTTTTAAATTCCGGATATGCCTTTTCGCAGGCTGGAATAATAAAATGCCTGATTTTATTGCGCGTGTAGTGGTTTTCATCGTTCGAGCGATCTTCACGAAATTTAATCCTGTTTTTTAGCGCGTAATCCTCAATTTCGGAGCGGGTGGCAAACAGTAGTGGCCTGACGCATTTCCCATTCCTGGGCAATATACTTCTTAATCCCGAAACACCTGTACCTCTGAAAAGGTTAATAAAAAAAGTTTCCACCTTATCGTCGAAGTGATGACCAGTAGCGTAGAGCGAAAATTCACCTGTTGCCACAAGCTGTTCAAACCATTCGTAACGTAAAATACGTGCAGATTCCTGAATGCTTAATTTGTTGTTCTTCGAAAATGCCAGGGTTTCGACTTCTTTAAGAAAACATGGTATTCCAAGACCGTCGGCTACTTCATTTACAAAAAGCGCGTCTATGTTGCTTTCTTCGCCCCTTAACCGGAAGTTACAATGAGCCAGAGCAAAATCAAACCCAGCTTTGTAGCACAAATCAACCAACACCATAGAGTCAATCCCCCCGCTTGCCGCGATAATAAACTTATTATCACGTTGTAGCAAGCAGTTCGATTTATTAAAGTCAAAAAATTTTTGAAGCATAGGATGCAAAAATAACACGTTTCAGAACCATCTGGCTAACAAGTCTCCAAAGCAAATTTTTTTTCAACCTTCAGGCATTATTTATCAACAATTTACGGTTTTAATAATTTTAAGAATTCTTAACGAAGTTTCTATTATCAAAATAATGAGCTGATTAACCAGAACTTATTGAGAAATAATTTGATGACATAAAATAAAGAAAAAATAAAATATTTTGTTTGAATTTTCTATAGGTTTGCTTTATGAGGAATTTTATAGTATGTTTGCAAAATCTATTACTTATTAAAATCGAATAATTCTGATTGGTAAAGTTGTTATGAATCGGTTGTGGGGCAATGGAATTAGGAGATTTTTTAAAATCAGAGTAATCGTTCTTTGTAATGTTGTTCTGTTGTTGATTAACATTGAAAATCAGGCATTTTCGCAAAGTTCAGAACTTGAAAATAGAACAGCGGTTTCATTAATTGGTGCAGGTTTTGAAAACGTTTCAGCATTTCTTCAGGATTCAATACTGATGATCGGTTATGAAAACAGGAGGTTTCGTTTTGAAGCAAAAGGTCTTGCTGAGATTGTAAAACTTTTATCCAAAGGAGACTTCAACCAGGTTAAAATGATCAACATCGTTGTTTTCGAACAGCAAATTCCAATGATCATGGCGAATTATTCTCCGGTTAAGATGAATGATTTTATTCACAACAATCCTGGTGCTGACGATTTCGAACAATTTTTCGATGTAACCTTGTACCGTGATGATGTTGATTTATCGCATTTTACGCCCGTTAACAACAAATCTTTATTCAAAACTGATTTGGTGATAATTCCCAACTGGAAAGCACAGTTCGGCGATTTTGATAACCCGGTACAGTCGAACATCAATCTTATTCCGGAGCTAAATACAACATTAAGAAAAGGTCTGTCATTTAAAGGTCAGGTCATCGTTCCGGTTCAAAACAATTTTTATCCAATTAATGATCCTGATGGCAGGACGATAAGGCCTGGAAACATTACCCTGAATCAGTTGATTCGGCTCAAAGATGATTTTTTTGTATCATTTACTGGTGGATTTTTCAATTTGAACCGGGCTGGAATTGGGTTGGATATGAAAAAATACTTGTTGAATGGCAACCTGGTTTTTGGAGCAGAGGCGGGTTACACCGATTATTATTCGTTTACCGGATTAGACCCCGAATATTTTGAAGATTCCAGATTTCTCACAGCATTTTTCTTTGCAGCCCTCACTTATCAACCTTATGATGCTACAGGAATTTTGAGGGTTGGGAATTTTCTTTACAACCATCCGGGTGTCAGGGTAGATGTGTTGCGACAATTCAGTGAAGTGAGAATTGGTTTTTTTGCTTTGGTTTCATCGGGTGATATTAACGGAGGTTTTAATTTTTCAATCCCAATTCCTCCAACAAGATATTGCCGGCAAAAAGCAATCAGAATAAGACCATCTGAGAATTTTGAGTGGGAATACAGGGCACGTGGATTTCCCGAAAGTGGCAAGATCAACACAACAGAACACAGTATTTTTGAAATGATGCTGGAATTAAACCCAGATTTTGTTAAAAAGCAGGTTTACATAGAGTTACATAAATAGTTTTTCTTGAAAAAAAAGAATATTAATTATAAATTCAAAACAAGGAGTAAAGATGAAAATTAAATTTAACAGTCGTTTTTTCGCTCTTCTTTTACTTGTTGGTGCAGTGTTAGTGTCATTAAACCAATGTAAAAACGTAGGGCCTTCTGATTGGCCGGAACCCACTCCGGATGTTTCCAATCAATTGAAATTTTCAGTTTTGGATGGTGAAACCGGAAGTGCCATTCAAAATTACAACATGAAGTTGATTCTTCCCGACGGTACTACCCAGGAATTCAGCAACGAAACAGGTACTTTTTCGGTGGACGGTGCTTTGATAGGTAAATATGTGGTTACAGCCTCAAAAGACGGCTATCTTGCCGAGAATATTTCCATCGAAGTTGAACAGGCAACCGAAGAAAATGTAAGCGTTGTGACGCAGGAAACCTTTTATCTTAGCAAAAAAGGCAATGCCAACCTGGTTACACCACAGGGTTCCATCATCACCGTTGCCAACGAAAACGGTACTTCAACAACCATTGAATTTCCCAATAATTCAATTGCGAATGATGAAAATGTTGCTGTAAGTTTGGTTCAGCCACCTGCAAAGTTCAACAACCTTAAGGTGATGGGTGAATATGCCGTGGTAAGAGGATACAATTTCTCGCCAGACCTCACTTTTGAAGGCACCGCAAAACCAATTGTAACCGTTCCGGTGGATATTCAGAGCGTTGTTGACGGCAATTCCAACATTTATTTTGGAACGTACGATTCAGAAACCAATACCTGGGAAAAGATTGAAGGTGTTTTGAATGCCGATAGAACAGCAGCAACTTTTGAAATGCCCCATTTTTCAACCTGGTTTACCTTTACTGGTTACAGACTGATTAAAACCGGAACAACATGGAGCAACCCCTGGGAACTTGTGGGCGAATCGGAAGTTTGTAGTGCAGGTGCTTGTGGTACTTTTATTTACGTTGTGGCCCCCAATGCACTTATCAGCAACCTTATTTCAGCCGGATACAATCTTTCGCTAAAAGCAAAAGACACAAAATGCGTTGGACCACACTATCAGTGGGCGCAGCAGTTGTATGCGCGCTGTCAGTTGGTCAACTACAATGTTTATGATTATCAGGGCGCATTTCTCGGTTCTATCCAGCTTCCTACAGGAAAATTCCAGTGGAGAGTTGAAGAATGGTACTGCCATGATCAGGGTGGCGGAAAATAATATTGGCATTTTTTGATGCCTTGCAAGCATGAAACTTTTTTACACAGGTTTCATGCTTTTTTTTTAATTCATATTCATTAAAAAGCTGATTAATAAAATAATATGCAAAATACAAGACGTTTTCTATTAAGTATTGTATTGCTTTTCATGATTGTTTCAATAAGCGTAGGGCAAAGCAAGATCGCCAAAAAAGATGAATCTGCCAGTAATTCGACAAGTATTGGACTCAAGATAGGCTGGTACAATCCCAGTCTTGACTATTGGAAAAAAACATCACCTTACTACAAGCATGCTGATTTTGTTGGTACAGTATCCTTTGATGGTATTTTTGACAAAAGAATTACAGGAAATTTACACCTACAGGCCGGATTAGGTTACTGGCAGGTTACGAGTTCTGATTTAAACCTGGATTCGCTGGGGTATGGCAATACCAACCTGGTTTTGACAGGAGTACCCATATCCATTGATGTGATGTATCATGTGAAACCCTTGCAATTTTCGATGTTAACGCCTTATGTGGGAATTGGCGGAGAAGTGCTTTTTATTCAACATAAAGAGAATTTTGAAAACAAGGAAAATCCTGATCCGCAATGGGGTTCGACGATGATGGGTTCTGCTACCGCAGGATTATCGGCCAGTTTATCCGACCAATTTATGGCAGATTTGGGTTTTCAATACAAATTTGGAAGCTACAAACAGGATTTCAACATTTATGATGATTCGGAGATTCCTCAGGTGATTGATGTAATAACCGAGGAGATTTCGTTGGATGGAATAAAAATCGGGATTACTTTAAGGTATTTATTTTAGCCAAGTTGTGCTATATTTAAAAGCAAAACCGCAAAGATCGTCGATCGATGCGGTTTTTTTATGAGTATCAAAATTCAAAACAAAATTCTATTCTACTTCCCAGGTTTCGCCACTATTCAACAAATCGTCCATACATTTTATTGGGCTCCTGGCTTTAATCTGAGCAATTTGTTCTTCCATCAGGTCGTCATAGGTCGGAAATTGAGCTGACCGGATAACCCCCAGAGCCACCGGAAAATCGGGGAAGGACATTTTAGCAAGCATAAGATGGATACCCGGATCTTTGGAATACTGATCATGAACAAGCAGGTCGGATTCGGTAATTCCACCCTCGCCAAGCGAAACCACTTCAAGGCGGGTGCCATTCAGACGGATGCCTTTGTTTTTTTCTTTTCCAAAAACCATGGGCTCGCCATGTCTTAAAATGATGATTCTTTCGTCACGTTTTTCTTTGTCGGTAAGAAAGTTATAAGCTCCATCATTGAAAATGACACAATTTTGTAAAACTTCAACCACCGAGGTACCGTCATGCTTTGCAGCTTCAAACATGATTTCTGTTAGCAATTTCGGGTTCATGTCGAGGCCGCGGGCAAAAAATGTTCCTTGCGATCCCAGGACAAGTTCTCCCGGGTTGAACGGGTGTTCGATGGTTCCGTAAGGTGATGTTTTGGTATGTGAGCCTAAAGGTGAGGTAGGCGAATACTGCCCTTTGGTAAGTCCGTAAATCTGATTGTTGAAGAGTAAAAGATTCACATCAATATTTCTGCGGATAAGATGAATAAAGTGATTTCCGCCGATGGCCATGGCATCGCCGTCGCCGGTAATGATCCAGACGCTAAGGCCGGGTTTGGCAATTTTTACACCTGATGCGATGGCGTTTGCGCGCCCGTGGATTCCATGAAAGCCGTAAGTATGAACATAGTATGGGAACCTTGACGAACATCCGATTCCTGAAATAAAGGCAAAATTTTCTTTTTTGTAGCCAATTTCAGGAAGCACTTTTTCAACGGCCTTCAAAATGGCGTGATCACCGCAACCCGGGCACCATTTTACCATCTGGTCGCTTTTAAAATCTTCAGCAGTTAGTTGAATAGGCGAGCGTTCTATCGTGTTAATAATTGGCTTCATAATTATTTCTCCATTAAGATTTCGTTGAATTTTTCAGTTAACTCGGTTATTGTAAAAGGCAAGCCCTGAACTTTATTATATTGTATGTAAGGTATTTGCGGGAAATTCATTCGCAAATACTGAACAAATTGGCCCATATTGAGTTCGCATACCAGTATTTTTTTAAATCCGGAAAGGACTTCCAATGTGTTTTCAGGTAATGGATTTATGTAACGAAAATGGGCATGACTGACTTTCTTTCCTTCGCTTTGCATGAATTCGACAGCTGTATGTACCGAACCTTTGGTACCACCCCAACTCACTACCAATAAATCGCCCTCAGGGTCACCGAAAATGTCTTGTTTGGGAAGCCTTTTGGCAATTCTTTTTACTTTCTCTGCGCGATATTTTACCATCTTTTCATGATTCAGCGGATCGGTTGAAACCTGCCCTTCGATGTCGGTTTTTTCGAGGCCACCAATCCGGTGACGTAGTCCTTCTGCCCCTGGAATTGCCCATTGCCGTACCAAGGTTTCCGGGTCACGCGCATAAGGTTTAAAAGGTGTATTTGGTTTGGCTAAAGGAGGTTTAATTTCTGGTATATCAGCCATTTGCGGAATTAAAAATAATTCAGATCCAAATCCAATGTAACCATCGGTAAGCAGAATGGCAGGCGTCATGTGTTCCAACGAATACCGTGCAGTTTCAAATGCTGCATAAAAACAATCGACAGGTGAACTAGCTGCAATTACAATCATTGGAGCTTCTCCATTGCGACCAAACAAAGCCTGCAACAGGTCGGCCTGTTCCGATTTGGTTGGAAGTCCGGTGGATGGCCCACCACGCTGAACATCTACTACAACAAGCGGCAATTCGGTAATAACTGCCAGTCCAAGTGCTTCCAGTTTCAGGGATAATCCGGGTCCGGATGTGGTTGTGCAAGCCATTGCACCAGCAAAACTTGCTCCGATTGCTGAACTAACGCCGGCAATCTCATCTTCAGCCTGGAAAGTTTTAACGCCAAGATTCCTGTGTTTTGCCAATTCCATCAGGATTTCAGTTGCCGGAGTAATTGGGTAAGAACCAAGAAACAATGGCAAGCCTGCTTTTTCGGCGGCTGCAATTAATCCCCATGCTGTGGCGATGTTTCCGGTTATGTTGCGATATTTCCCTTTTGGAAGTTTCGAACGGCTGATTTGTATGGTTGATTGAATGGCTTCGATGGTATCGGCAAAATTATAGCCTGCCAAAAGAACCAGTTTGTTGGCTTCCGCAACTAATGCATTCTTTTTGAACTTTTGTTCAATAAATTTATTTGTATGATCCAGTGGTTTATTAAAGAGGTAATATAAAACCCCAAGTGCAAACATGTTTTTAGTGCGCAAAATGGATTTTTGATCCAGCTTCAATTCTTTGAGCGTTTGCAGCGCCATTTTTTGCATTGGAGCTTTAATCAGGTTATAGGCAGCTAATGTTCCATCATACAAAGGATCAGAAGCATAGCCAGCTTTTTGGATCGATTTTTCATCGAAACTGTCTTCATCAACAATGATGGTCGCACCTTTTTTTGCCCATTTCAGGTTTGTTTTGAGTGAAGCAGGATTCATGGCTACGAGTACATCACTCAGGTCACCAGAGGTGTAAACTCTTTTACCAAAATTTAGCTGAAATCCCGATACACCGGCTACTGTGTTTTGTGGAGCACGAATTTCGGCCGGGAAATCGGGAAAAGTTGCCAGGTCGTTACCTGTAAAAGCTACTGTGTCGGAAAACAAAGTCCCGATCAACTGCATTCCATCGCCTGAATCACCCGATAACCGGATGACTGCGTCGTCTAATTCCTTGATGTTTGTTTTTTTCTCTGTCATTTTATTGACTTTTTTGGGCGGCAAATGTAAGGTTAATCTTTGGTTTAAAATCAATGAATTAGGCGAAAAAAAGCAGTTCAAAGTTAACCATCAAGAAAACAATGAATTATTAGACATTTCTTGTAAATTGTCATTGAAAACGACATGTTGTAAGCAGGCAGGGCAGTTTATAAAAAATCAGGAAAGTGAATTCTGTGATGAGGAATCTAAATGTTCTGGGCTGCAATTCCTGTTTCTTGCTGCTAATAATAAATTCAAATTTAGGGGCAAAGGTTTATTATGTTTTTTTTCAATTGCTCGAAAACCTGAGTTTGATGTAAACAATTTCAGGATGGTTTCCCAATCTTACACGAGGTCCCCACGTCCCGGCGCCTGAAGAAACATAAAAATGGGAGTTGCCTGTTTTTTTGTAGCCCCAACTCAGTTTAAAAACCCTTTCAGTAATAAAGTTTAAAGGCCACATCTGCCCGTGATGTGTATGCCCTGAAATCTGAAGATCGATATTATTCTCAGCGGCTTCGGATAAACTTACGGGTTGATGATCCATCAGTATCACAGGTAAACCATCAACCTGGTTATTCAAAATTTCTTTCAGGGGTTTCCTTTTTTTCCCTGAAAAGGTGTTCATCATCATGTCTTCACGTCCCGCAATATAAAAGGCGTTGTCAATCTTCACCACACTGTCCCTCAAAAAGTTAATCCCAAATTTGCTGAGGTACTCAACGGCAGGTTCTGCTCCGCCAATGTATTCGTGGTTTCCGGTTACGGCGTAAACGCCAAGCCGTGGTTTCAACTGTGTGAAAAGATTTCCAAGTCCTTTATGAACAACAGGATACAGCTCTTCGTCCACAATATCGCCTGGGAGCAGCACCAAATCAGGTTTCAGATGATTGATCGAATCAATAATTTCCTGCAGGAAACTGCGGTCGATAACGTGCCCGAGATGAATGTCGGTGGCAACGGCAACCGTTAATTCCTTGTAACCATTGGCGGGTTTTTCAATATCCAGCGACAGGTGTTTCACCTTTAATTTATTGGCGTTAAAATAGCCAAGTGCTATTATGGTCGTGACAATCAATAAAGTGCCGACGAATGAATACAGTTTTACGTTCAGCCAATTTTGTTTTATCATATCGGGGAAAAGGCCAAAGCCATTTCCAATTAACCGGATAATGTCGAAACCAATGATAAAAAGCATGAAATACAACATACCGGCAAACCACATTCCGCCTGAGAAAGCAAGAAAGTCGGTAATGGCAGGTGGCAAAAATTTTCCAGCCATTCGTGCAATGAAATATGATAAGTTGAAAAACACAAATGCCACAATGAAAGCAACTTTGAGTGCAGAAACATCGACACCTTTAATTGCCTGCCATCCCCTGAGGAAGATGTAGTAGTTGATTAATCCGTAAACCAGGAAAAAAGTAAGGAAAAACAAAATCATTTTAATTCCTTTCATTTTGTTTAAAATTTAAAGGAAAACAATAAACAACTAATAAATGTTTACTTCAGTGGAATTAAATGTGTTTGTGTTTAAAACAGCTCATCATACTTTGTCCAAAGCAAATCGCCTAATTTCCAGGCTTTTTCTACCACTTTGTAACCCCAGTCACTGGTATATTTTGTAAGAAGTTCGATGGTTTTATCAGTTTTTTTGGCATTGTACAATTCCAACGCCTGATTTTCGATGGTTTTCTGGTTTTCGAAGAGTTCTTTCTGCCAGGGAATCCATGCAGCGTCCACATCTTTGCGCATGTCTCCCCAACGCTGTGCAGCGAGGGTACCCAGCCTGTTGAAAGCCCACCATGCCGACTGGGTAGTGTAACCATTTGGTCTTCCCGGTGTTTTGTAAGGTGTTGGGAGATCAGTTGCACAACCATAAACCGGGATGTAAATGGAAGTGGCTACGTTGTCCATTGCCAGCCAGGCCACACCACCAATATCGTCGGGCAGCCAGTTGCGGCATTGAATCAGCGTCGCATACATGGTGTACCACCGTGCTATGGTTCGTTCGCCACGCCAGCCCCAGCCACCGTTAATTTTCAGCAGTTTGTTCATGTCGTAAGGCATGTGTGGGTTGGCAAGAGGCGAAATCATCACCTTGCCGGAATCATCGGCAACAGTAAGGTCTTTGGTCATGTCGAAAGGTGTTCCTTCGTAATAATCTTTAAAAATATTGACCAATTGTTGCAAATCGACCGGTTTATCCGGTTTCACCGAAAAAGGGTAGTTTTCCTGGTTGGGATCGAGTTTTAGTGAAGGTGCAACCAGGTCGAAAACGCGCCATTCCCGTCTTCTGGAAGCAAACGATGTGCGGCTTTCGGGTGCGTAAGCATAGCACCAGCGGAATGGTTCTTCACCTTTTTTCCACCAGCCATTTTCTTCGGCAACGGTGTAAACATTTTCGGAAGCCATAAAATAATCAGGTTTCGTAAGGTCGATTTCCTTGATGGTGCTTGCATTTGCATTTACACCAATATGGTCGTCGGGAACCCGCTGGGCAACCCAGATGGCGCCTCTTTTGCCTTTTCCCGGGCCAACAATTTCGAGGTGCCATACTTCCTTTTTATCGGCAATGGTCAAACATTCGCCTTCATCAATCCAGCCATATTCTTTCATCAGGTCGCCGGCGGTTCTGATGGCATCACGGGCTGTAGTGCAACGCTGGAGCATGAGCATACACAGGCGTTGGCAATCGATAAGCCCGTTGTCTGAAACCAACTCATGTCGTCCTCCAAAAGTAGATTCTCCAATTCCCAACTGGTGGTCGTTAAGACAAGGATAGGCTGAGTTTATAAATCCATGGGTGTATTCAACCTGTGGGATTTCGCCAATTTTGATGTTGGAATAAGTTGGCATGGCCAGCGTATCACAGGGCACACGCTTGTAAAGAGCCTGCATCGAACCTTTGTGATGTTTTTTTGCGGGTTCCACCAGTATTTCAGACCGGGTGCGGTGGCTGTCGTCGGTGTGCGATGTAATGACAGAACCATCTGCCGTTGCTTTTTTGCCACAGGTTATGGATGTACAGCCATCCGGAAAACCATCAACCCAGTCAGGGCGATCCTGGCTTTTTAAGGTTTGTAGTTGAAAAAGGAAAAACAATGCCATTGATGATGTTACCAATCTCTTGATCATGTTGTGTAATTTTTTGTGTTTGATTTGAGGCAAAAATAAAGGTTTTCCTTTGTTATTCGGTAATAATTGCTGTAACCTGGGCAACCATCACCCATTGAAGATGGATTTTTTTATCAGGCACATCCAGAAAGGGCATGAAATTTGAAAATTTTCAGCCATCACGGGTTAAATGACGAACCTGCTGAATGTTGAGATAATATCTATTTTTGCAAAATGAAAAAATTTTCTTTTTTACTCCTTTTAATGCTGTTTGTTTTATCCAGACTTGGGGCGCAACAAGTGGTGATCAATGAGATTATGTCGTCAAACCAGACCACCATCGCAGATGAGGATGGTGATTATTCTGACTGGATTGAATTTTTTAACACAGGACAAACTGCGGTTAACCTGAACGGGTGGGCCATTTCGGACGATCCGGAAGAACCTCAAAAATGGATATTTCCGTCTGTAACCGTCATGCCGGGAAGTTTTCTGCTCATTTTTGCCAGCGATAAAAACCGACTTGATACCACCGAACTCCATACCAATTTCAAACTAAAAAATGAAGGAGAAGACCTTGTGTTTTCAAATCCGGAGGGAGAGTTAACCGACCATTTCGAACCGGTGGTTTTGGCTACTGATGTTTCTTTTGGCCGTTATCCTGACGGATCGGATGATAAAATTACCCTGAGCAGCCCATCACCCGGTAGCGCTAACTTCGAAGGTTCGTCATTGTATTTTTCCAAACGTGCCGGATTTTACCTCAATCCATTTAAGCTGTTCATTCATGCCACGCAACCCGGCGATACCATTTTTTACACCACTGATGGCAGCAATCCCGATACCAGTGCTTTTCTTTTTACCGATTCAATTCAAATTAGCTACACCGATACCTTGCCCAACACATTTTCGACCATACAAACAGCACCTTTTGGTCCGCCATCCTACTTTAAATCTTGGACGCCGCCCATGGTAAACGTGCCCAAAGCCAGCGTGATACGGGCAGCAGTTTTTCGTAACGGAACAATAATCAGCCAGGTCGAAACAGCCTCCTACTTTGTTGATACGGCCATTTTTACAAAATATCATTACCCGGTGATTTCGATCTCAACTGACAGCAACAACTTTTTTAATTTCGATACCGGCATTTACGTGCCGGGGGTTTTTTGGGATTCCTTAGACCCCTACTGGACGGGAAATTATTTTGTGAATGATGATGCCTGGGAAAGAATAGCCCATTTTGAGTATTTTACCAACAGTGGCTTCAGGGCAGTAAACCAGGATGTGGGCGTGTGTATTCATGGGAAAAGCTCAAGAAGTGCTCCGCAAAAAACCCTCAGGATTTATGCCCGCAGTGAATACGGAAATTCCTACCTGAACTATCCATTTATGAGAAACAACCCCGGGCAGGATTTGTACAAGCGCCTCCTGCTCAGGACAATTTATTCTGATGGGATGTTGACAATTTTTAAAGATGAAATGACCCATGACCTGGTTAAAGATCTGAACCTTGATATGCAATATTACAATCCGGCGGTGGTGTTTATTAATGGCGAGTATTGGGGCTTGCATGCGATGCGCGACCGGATTGACAAATATTACCTTGCATTAAAATATGATATCGATCCTGATGCCATCGATTTGCTGGAATACAACGCCGAAGTAATTGAAGGCTCCAACGCCGAATACCTTAACATGATTGACTTTATTGAAAATAACGACCTGTCGGTTCCTGAGCATTATGATTACATCACCACCCGCATGGATATCGATAACTTTATCGATTACAACATTGTCGAAATTTATTTCGGTAACTTCGACTGGCCTGGAAGTAACCTGAAATACTGGCGACAGCAAGCTCCCGGAGCAAAATGGCGCTGGATTTTGTTCGATCTCGATTTTTGTTACCACGATTTTACTTTCGACCACCTTAAATTTGTCACCTATGAAGGCGATACTTCTTACCAAAATCCGACCTGGGCAACTTTTCTGTTGCGAAATCTGTTGAAAAGCGAAGAATTCAAAGGGAAATTTATCAACCGGTTTGCCGAATTGCTCAATACAACATTTCAGCCCGATACGGTCATAGGCAAGATCAATGAATTTGAAGAATTTTACACACCTGGCATAAATTTGTTGATGGAACGGTGGAATTTTCCACGCTCAGAACAAGGCTGGCATGGCGATGTGAATTATGTGTTGAAAAGGTATGCCCAGGAACGACCGTGTTACATGCAAAACTTCATTCTCAGCTATTTCAACCTTGAGGAAAGCGAGTTCCCGTTTGATTGTGCGGCTAATATCGATAAGGACACGTTGCCTGAATTTTCTTTATTTCCAAACCCCGCCGCTTCCTACATCACGCTGTACCAAAGCCATTTTGTACCCGAAAGCCTTGTTAAGGCTGAGATTTTTAACCTGTTTGGCGATAAAGTCATGGAAAGCAGCTATTCGCAGGAAGAATGGAAGGCGCCTGTTACCATCAACATTGCTGGATTAAAACCGGGTATGTACATTATCCGTGTTTCAGATACAAAAAACTACCACACCTATAAATTCATTAAAGCCTGATTTTAACCATGTCTAAATTTCGACACGCCATCTTTATACTCTTCTTCTCTTTTTCTATGCTAAACCAGGTTAACCTGTTTTCACAGGTCAAAGAATATTTCATAACCTGCGACCCTGACGATTTTGCCTATATTTATGAAAACTGGGAGGAAGACATCGACATTCCAATAACGCTGACATACAACGGGATAACCTGGACTGACACCGAAATGCGTATCCGTGGCGACGGAACGCGGATGTATCCGAAGAAATCGTTGAAAGTGCGGTTTAATGCCGAACCATTTGCCGATGGGAAAGAAACCCTCAACTTTAATGCTGAATACGAAGACAAAAGCTACATAAGGGCTTACGTTGCAAGTCAGGTTTTCAACATGACCGGGCAACATTGCTTTGTTACCGAACATGCCCGTTTGTACCTGAATGGTGAGTTTCTGGGCTTATACAACCGGACTGAAAACATGGATGAGCAGTTTTTGCAAGAAAATGGTTACGACCCACAGGGAAATCTGTTTAAAGCCACTTACGATGGTGCTTGTCTTAGCATTTACGATTCACTCAGTTTCTGGGAGCAGAAATCAGGTACCGGAAACAAGGAAGACCTGCAACAACTAATTTCGGACATTAACCAGGTGAGCATAGATGAATATCATACTTTTTGTGCCAATAAATTTGATTACGATCAGGTTATCAACATGATAGCCTGCAATATGGCCCTTTCGAACCAAAGCACATATTACCACAATTACTACCTGTTTCACGACATTAACGGAACCGGAAAATGGGAAATGCTGCCCTGGGACCTCGATAAGACCCTCTCAATCTACGCCTGGCGCAATCACACTTACAGTTCAGCCCCCTGGGCGCCCGATAACCCATACCTCGAAAAAGCCATCCTGAACCCTTCAACCATGGCTGATATTAAAGCACGTGCCAACGAGATTTTCGGACAGGTGCTCAATCCATCTGTTTTCTGGCCAAAAATTGACAGCCTGGTTGCCGTTTTGCAGGAATCTGTTGCACAGGATACAACTGACGATATCGAAAATGTGGATGAATGGCTTGCTCAGGTTGAAGTCGAAAAGAATTATATCTCGACCTTCGCCGGAAGGCTCAACTGGTATTTCGATCATGTGCAGTCGTCGTTTACCTGCCAGTCAACACCTTTGCCGGTTAGTTCTCCGGTAACTTTCAACTGGCAACCTTCGGTTGATCCTGATGGTTTGCCTGTCACCTACCGGCTAAAAGTAACAACCGGTTATGAATTTGAACCAGAACTTACCCAAATTTTTGACGATATTCAAACCACCTCATTTACCGTTGATTTGCCCGAAGGCGAGTATAAATGGCGGCTCATTTCGGTAGATGCCAGCGAACAGGAGGTGGAGGCTTTCAATTCGAGGAACCTGCTTTCAGTGGTTCATTACGAAATTCTTCCTTGCACGATTTCAGAAAACCTGACGCTTACTTCCGAAAATTCGCCTTACCTGGTCGCTTGCGATGTGGAAGTGATGCCGGGCGTTGTTCTGACAATTGGGGAAGGTGTCGAAATTGTTTTTACGGATGCCTGGTCAATCAGGGTTTTTGGTGGAATTGCGGCACAGGGTTCTGCGGAAAAACCTGTCGTTTTCAGACCCGATGTGGCAATTCCCGGGTGGGATACGCTAAAGATGATAAATGCAACATCGCCTTGTACTTTCAATAATGTAAAATTTATTAATGGCAGGCTCGACGGTTATTATTCCGACATTTCGCTTGAAAATGTATATCAGTACAACTCCAATAATCTAACCTGGACTGATGCGCTTGTAGCAACCTTTGGCGGGAATATTTCGGTCAATAACAGCCGGTTCATCAGCAACAACACCGGCGAAGGGTTGATTTTTTCGCTACCTGCATCAGCCTCGGTCACAAACAGCTATTTCTACAAAACACCCGATGCTGTTGAGTTTTTGCATTACAACGGGGGTGTGGTAAAAAACAACGTTATCATCAACCCCGCTGACGATGGCATCGATTTCGACAACGTACACAATGCCCTTATTTCGGGAAATGTGATTTATGCGGCCTACGATTGCGGAATTACGCTGGATACCTGTCAGGGAATAGTTATCGAGAAAAACCTGGTTATTGGCAGCAATCACGGTGTAAACCTGAAAAACAATGCCCATGCTTCGCTTATGAATAACACCCTTGATCAGAATACCACAGCAATCTGGTTGTACGAGCATCCTGACCATCCGGGCAGCGGAGGTGGGTTTATTGATGTTGTAAATACCATTGTTACAAATACTACCGGGCTGGTAATTGATGCTGATGCCTGGTCGGGGTACACCATAAATTATTCGCTTTGCAACACTGCTGTTTTGGGAGGAACCGGGAATATTTACGCTGATCCGCTGTTTGTTTCACCTGCCGACACTTTGTATCAATTGCAACCAACTTCACCTTGTGTTGATTCCGGTGACCCGGAAAGCCCGCCAGACCCGGATGATACGCGTGCCGACATGGGAGCCTATTATTTCAATCAAGGCACTTACAATGTAATTTTCAATGAAATAAACTATAAATCCGCCTCAAATTTCGACACCGAAGACTGGGTTGAACTTTACAATGTTGACGCACAGACGGCAGATATTTCAAACTGGATTTTCAAGGACGAGGATGACGAGCACATTTTTGAATTTCCTTACGGAACCATCATCGAACCGGGTCAGTTTTTGGTGCTTTGCAGCGATGCTGGTCTTTTTGCTCAGCAAAATCCTGATGTGCCCAATTATGTTGGCAGTTTTCCCTTCGGGCTGAGCAGTGGCGGTGAATTGATCCGGCTTTACAACGCAACCGGAATGTTGGTTGATTCGGTGGTTTACGATAATGAGGCTCCCTGGCCTGTAGAGCCAAACGGTCAAGGACCCACACTTGAACTAAAAAGCCCATTTTACGATAACACACTACCCGAAAACTGGTGTGCTTCAGCAAACCACGGCACTCCCGGACGAGCCAACAGCTGCGTGGTTTACGATGTTGCCGAAAATCCCAATTTACCCTTTGAAGTTGAAGTTTTCCCAAATCCAGCTTCAGACTTTGCCTCTTTGAGGATTTCAAGCAACCAGGTAGGGCTGTTTTCAGTAAAACTACTCACTACCGATGGAAAAAATTATGACCTCGGCGAAACCTGGTTTTCAAACCCTGGAATCAAAATTTTCCAATTAACTCCTCTTCCTATAAAAGGTATTTGCCTGCTGCGGTTAACCCTTCAAAACGAAACCGGTAATTACAGCCAGACCATTAAATTGCTTGTGAATCCCGGGAAATAATCTCCGATTTTTCTATCAAATGCCTTCATTTTAAATTGATTGCAGTTGTGTCCACAAAATAAGGCTGATAGTTTTCGGGATTAAAACGGAATGGCGGGACTTTTACAATCCTGGCAAATCCCTCAATAATTTCGGGCTGGTTGTCGCCAAAATACTTCTTGTAGGCCTCAGTATCGCCAAAACGGTTGAGAATGATGAAATTGTAAACCGCCGTGTCGGCATAAAACCAGTTTTGATTGGTGATATGATGATAGGGTGCAATTGGATCAAAAACGGGGTGAACAACAAGATTGGTTTTCGAGAACATGGTTGTATATTTGGCTAACCAATAGCTTCCAACACCCAATTTCAGATTTTCCTGTTTGGCAACTTCGTCAATATTTTTCACAACTTCAGGATAGTAAGAAAGATAATCTTTCACGCCTTTTGCAGAAAACCTTAAGCCAATCGTAAATCCGGCAAAAACAAAAAATACCGTAATTACATAACGTATCCATTTTGCTGTCAGGTCATGAGTTTTGTACTTTTCCGAAAGGAGATAAAGCAAAAACCCAACATTCAAAACCGAAAGGTAAAAAGCCCCGATGTTGTACCTGAGCGTGTCCCAGCCCGTGTAGCTTCCGCTAAGTACCGGCGCACCAAAAACAAAAACGGTGAACAGAACCGAAAACAACCCGTAAATGGTGGTTAGTTCCTGACGCCTTTCGTTTTGCAGAAATGCATCCTTAACAACAACAACCACAGTCGTTAAAAATGATATCAGGCTTAGAATAATGATAACCGTTTTGAAGTTCAATTGCCCCAGATAGGTTCCCATTTGGTCCATCAGCAAAAGAAATGAACTCCAGGAGTTGGAAAGATCCAGCATTTTGTGGGGTTTGGCCAGGTAGATAAAGCGGCTGCTGCTTATCAGGTTGAAGGAAATGATACCGGCAATTAGCGCTACTACAGTAACAATAAGTAGGGGCGTGAATTTTTTTCTGTCTCCCGAAAAAAAGTAAAATCCCGAAATAATAATAAAAGGCGCCAGGAACATGATAATGAAAAGCCTGTCGGAAATGATGGCCACAATGGAAAGCAGAAAAATGAAAACCAGGCTGGCATTACGCCGATATTTCAGATAATGGAACGTAAATGCAAGGCAAATCAAAGCCATCACAAATGCCCCGGTGTGGAAGGTATTGCTGACCAGGAAAAAAGTGAAAAGGAAATCCTTGTTAATTGCGGAAGCAAATAAAAACAGCATCATTATTACCGTACTGGCCGATGCATAAAAAAGTGGCCGTTGTGGAATGATCATTTTAAAAATAAAGGCCATCAATAGCAGAATTCCTGCGTATTGAACCAGTCCGAAAACCATTGAAACCACAATGAAATCATGAAAAAGAAACATTCCTGCAAAATAAAGAGTCATGTCAGGGAAAAAGGCAGGCGATGGGCTTAGGTTCCAGCCTTTGAAGGAGTTGTGGTCAACGAAAAGATCTCGGTACAGCGAAGGCAGGTAGAGCATATCGCTGTTGAAAAAAATATCGAAATCGGTTGGGATCATCCTCGAAAACACGGTGATGATTAAAAGCAGGCTTACCACGATGGTTCCTGTAAAAGACATGCTGTTGTTTAACCTGAAATGGTATTTCATCCTGTACATGGTTTGAAATGCAAAAGTAGGAAATTATGTATCTTTTGGTCGGCCTATTTTCCAATCCTAACCCCTAAAAACCGTTTAAAATAGTCAAGAAACATTTCCTGGTTATGCTGTTCGAGGGATAATACACCATCCGGCGAAACAAAAACATGGTATCCTCTGATTCGTAGTTCATAAACTGCAAACAAATCGCAGATGTCGGTGCAAACTCCTGCAATTTCTATTTCTTCGGGATTGAGTTTCATCAGAATTTCTTCCAGCCCGGTATTTAAAAGTATGCTCATGGTGTGCTTTTTCAGGACAATGGCGTTTTTTGCAAAAGGCAGCAACGTGTCCACAATTTCAGCTTCTTCGGTGCCGGCCATGCAATGCGGCGGGTAAGGATCGCCAATTTCCGGATCATCGTATGTGTGGTTGTCACAAACGAAAATAACCTTCCCGTCTTCCATGTTCGTTTCTTTTATTCTCGAAACAATGTAATCCTCAGTTTCTGCAACAGAAACCGGCAACGAAAGCGGGTAGCCTTCGCGGCAAAACCCATTCAGCATATCAATGATTATCAATACTTTCATAATCTGGTAACGGCAATTTCAACATTTATTCACATCAGAAATCTGGCGTACAATTGTTTTCAAAGCTATGCAAAAAACCTGAGGAGAGGCCATTATTTTCAGGTTTTGAAAAAGATTATCTGAAAGATGGTAGATGCGGATGAATAAAAAGTCAGGGGTATGATTTTGAAAATTGAATTGCTTTTTTTGTAGGTTTGCCCAAAAACATCACCACAATGAAACTACACCAGCTTGCTGCTTTTTTTGTTTTTACTATGCTGATTTCGTGCACACAAACACCTCAACCACCGAAAGAAGGAAACCCTCTGCTGACGCTTCGTTACGAGCAAAACGAAACGGTGACATATTACGAGGCCATCGAAATGTACCAGAAACTCGACAAACACTACCCGCAGGCCAAGCTGCTGAGCTACGGAAAAACCGATGCCGGAAAGCCATTGCATCTTTTTGTGATGAGCGCGGATGGTAAATTTGATGCCGCTTCTGCTAAAAAAACAGGAAAAACGGTCGTATTGATCAACAACGGCATTCATCCCGGCGAGCCCGAAGGAATTGATGCCAGCCTGCAGTTTGCCGATGATGTGTTAAGAAACAAGGATGGTATGACTGCATGGCTTAAAAATACTGTTATCTGCATCATTCCGGTTTACAATGTTGGCGGTTGCCTCAACAGGAGCGCCTACCACCGTACCGGACAAACCACCCCCAAAGAATGCGGCTACCGTGGCAACGCCAAAAACCTCGACCTGAACCGCGATTTCGCAAAAATGGAAACCGGCAATGCCCGTGCCTTTGCCGCCATTTTCAGGGAATGGGACCCGGATGTTTTCCTCGATACCCACACCACCAATGGTTCCGAACATCAGTACGTCATTACGCTTATTCCCTATCAGGATTGCAGCTTGCCTGAGTCTTTGGGCCGGTTTTTCAGAAACGAGATGATCCCTGAAATGTACAAACAAATGGCAACCACACCCTACGAACTGATCCCTTACGTGAATTACATCAACGAATCACCCAAACAAGGCATCAGCCTCGACTACCAGCCACCTAAATTTTCGACCGGATACACGGGACTTTTCAACACACTGGGATTTATGACCGAAAATCAGATTTATGCCCCATTCCCCGACAGGGTAAAGTCGGTGTATTTTTTTATGAAATTCATGACAGAATTTACACACAATCACAGCGACACAATCCTTGCTTTGCGCAAAGAGGCCGAGGAGGCCACGATAAAACAAAAAGAGTTTGTGATTGGCTGGAAAATGGATACAAGCCGGTTTGAAACCATCCGCTTCAAAGGTTACGAAGCCGAAATGGGGATCAGCCCTGTGACAGGTCTGGAACGCTTTGGCTTCAACCTCAGCAAACCTTACGACACCATTGTTCCATACTTCGACTGGTTTGTGCCCACAAAGACAATAAAAGCACCCACGTACTATATTTTGCCCCAGGCCTGGGATAATGTGGTGGAAAACATGAAGATAAACAATGTGAAAATGTTCAGGCTTACCAAAGACACGACACTTTTAGTTGAACGATATTACATCACTGATTACAAAACCTCAGAATATTCGTACAACTGGCACCGCTATCACACCGATGTTACGATCAGCCCAATGATGGAAAAGGTGGATTTTTACGAAGGCGATTATGTGATTCCCATGAACCAGGAAGCCAACCGCTACATTGTCGAAATGCTTGAGCCGGTAGCTGAAGATTCGTTTTTCCGATGGAATTTCTTCGATCCCTGCCTCGAAAGCCGCGAATATTACTCCTCTTATGGCTTTGAGGCCAATGCCCAAAAGTACTTAGACGAGCATCCCGATTTCAAAAAGCAGTTTGAAGAAGCCTGCAAAACCGATCCCAAATTGGCCAACAATCACCGTGCCCGCCTGGGCTACATTTACAACAACACCGAATGGGCCGACAACCGCGTAGGCAGGTATCCTGTGGTTAGGGTGAACGAGGAGGTGAGGTTGCCGGTGGAGGGGAAATGATAAAAGACAAAAGTCACCCTTCGACAGGCTCAGGGTACGGGAAAGGAAAAAGTCACCCTTCGACATACTTCGACTTCGCTCAGTGCAAGCGCTCAGCAATGGTTACTCAGGGGACAGAAAAGGAGAGGAACAAAGAATTTTATTAGAAAATAAGCTGGAAGTTCAAAATTGTCCAGCCTGAAAGGCTGAAAGATTTAAAGATAGGGCAACGCCCTTTCTGACAATGCGGTCATAAAGCTTTTACCTCAGCCTGAAAGGCTGAAACATCGGGTTCTTTAATTTGTTGCGCCTTTTCATTTTGCAGCTCTATTAAAAATTCATCGGTATCAACATATTCACCTGTTTTTCCCTCGGAGATAGCAATGGATAGTCCCAAATCCATCGCCTCATCCTCTGATAATTTCTTTGCTGAAATTCCAAGTTTTTTAGCTAATTGGAGGATCAGTTTTAAATCATTACCCGAATTTGCCTGTAAAATTGCGCTTTCCATAAGAATGATTGTATTAATGAATGCAAAAGTACATTTTGGTTTTGAATGAAACAAAACTACTTTCACCTCCCAACGGTAATCTCATGGTTGGCTTGCTCATTGGTAAGGTAATCGCCATTATTAATCTGGTTAATTGCAGTTTCTATGGCCTCTTTGTGGTTATGGGTCAGTTTGAAAACCTCTGAATCAGGCTGACTGATGTCCAAAAGTTTAAATACATTCTGCAACAATTCATCATCATTCACCTGATTTATTCGCCCAATAACCTGATTTCTTAATTCAAGAGTGGTCATAATCTTTTTTTTCTGATAAAAATACAATGAAATCATGAAAATGAAAACAGAAAAAGCCGGTGCCCAATTTGAAAGGTTATTGCCGGTTGCCGGTAACCCTGAAAATCCTTTCTCTGATTGACTCGGAAACCAGGTTGTTCAGGGTGGTTTTTTCTTGCATCGCCAGGAGAGAGGCTTTTTGGTGGCGATTTGATTTTGTTCTCTTGGATAAGTTGCCTATGGCTTTTCACAATGGTTAATCAATTCTATACAATGGGTACATGCACGAAATCATATTTGTCTCTTGTATGACTTTTTTAGCCGCAAACCTAATCCGTCATTAAAGATTTTTCAAGGTGGGTTGTATTGCGAATACCATACTCAGTACAATTCAAGTTCACGAAGCTTATTTTCAATGTATGATTGTTGAATTGGTATTTTGTATAATTCTTTTAGATATTTCAAATCGTCTTTATTAATATCATGTTTTACTAGCTTATAAAACTCCTTTTCTATAACTTCATAATAAGAGACCTGAATTTTAAATTTTTTCAATAGTTGATTGATATAATCCTTTTGATTAGGACTCCAATCAATTCCATCAACATCAAACAAATTAATACACTCCCTGTAAAAACTTATATTCTCAAAATCATTTTTGAAAGAATAAACAAAAATGTAATCATTAATTTTTTCACGAATCTTCAATTTTATATAAAACAAAGAATTAAATAATGTATCACTTGTGAAAAAATCTATTTTGTCAGAAGATTGAAAAGCCTTTAATATTGGATCAGATGTATTATTAACAGTAGGGTTTCCGGATTCGGATTCCTTAATGATAGGGTTTTCAGTTTTCATTGAAAGAATATTGTGGGCAATTGAATCAAGAGAAATAATTGTATTCTTTTTTTTACTCGAGATAAACCGACTATTTAATTTACAATTATTAATAATATTATTGAAATTATAATAAGAAACCGAATCATGTTTTTTTAATTCAACTAATGTTGAGTCAAATTTCTCAAATTCACATTGTCCATGTATTGTAAAATTAAATGCAATAACCAAAACGTAAGTAATTAAATTAATTTTCATGCCACTAAGGTTTATTTAGTATTTGTTTTCAATTTGCTGCTAAGTTTTTGATAATATGGAGTCATGAAATTCGGGATACTATCTAAGACACCTTGGTTTGAGAAAGATAATGCATTATTATATTTAACGGCATCATTTTCATGATTTTTTATTAATTCTAAAAAGCTATTATCACAACCAGAATCATTAATAAGGGCTTTAAGATTTTTTGTTGAATCATTTTTCCATGGTTGATTTGATGTATAATCATTTACAAGGTTTCCAACATAATTCTTAAATCTTTGACTAATGTCTTCACGTTGATCTTGTAATTCTTTCGTTCTATAGACCAACGATTCCTCATTAATTAAATCATCAAGTTTTGTGATTGTCGTTACATAACCATCTGTCCTAAGATTTTCTTCAATATTTTTTAAATATTCATCAATTTTCTTTTTCGCTGGTTTATTTTTATCACTTGTTTCAGTTTGATTAACTGTAGTTCTTTCTGAAGAGGTTTTTTTAAGGGAATTCATTCCAGCTATTTTCTTTTCAAGAATTGTATTCTGTTCAAAACTTAGTCCCTCAATATCGTAAAGCCTTTTAAGCTCATTGTATATTTCTTGTTCATATTTCTTCTTTTGTATTGCAATATTTGCAGAAGTAACTGCATTATTTATTGCGAGTTCATATTGCTCACTTGCTTTCAACTCCAATAAAGAAACATTAGATGCGTTCTTTAATTTTTCTATTATTATAATCTTTCTCAATAACGTTTCTTTTTGTAAGGGTGAAATATCAATAGTTGTTGATAATTCATGAAGACGTCGTAATATCGCACTATCATATGCATTTGAATTAATTAAAGAATCAGCAGTTCTAATGGAATTATCAATTTTGTTTTCTAATAATATTCTTTGTTCAATATTTTTATTCTCATCATTTCCTAATGATATTGTTTTTTCATTAATAGTAGATATTTCTTCAACTTGAAATATTTTATTTAGAGCAAAAAATGTTATTAAACTAATCATTAATATTACTAATGCTGAGACAGTAACTTTAATTGAATTCATATTTATTTTGTTTTAATTAACTTTGTAAAAACTTTAATAATTTCAGTTATAAAATTAGCTAAAACTGATGTAATAATGGATGAAATTGTGAAAATTGCAACCACTTTAATTTTTGATAAATCATGATAATAAGTTATAATAAAAAAATAAAAAACTGTTCCAACTATTAGGCCTAATAGTATATTCGTTTGGAAATTATATCTTTTTGTTAAATCAGTTAAACTTTTTCGCAATGCTTCAGGTGGCTTTTTTATATTTTTATCCTCTGCATATACACTACTTATTTCTTCGTATGCATCTTGTAAAACCTTTGATCGACTGGTTGTAACAATTCCTTTCAATAGAATAACATCATCTGATAAGATCTTATCATACATCCCATATGGCGCAAATGTTTTAAAAGTAACAGGTAAAATATCCAATAAAATAAACATAATCATTAATAACCATTGAGTAATTACTATAATGCGATTTTCTGATTTTAACTTTTCTAGAGTAATTTCTCGTTTTAAATAATCAAAACTCGTATTTGTCATAAAATGACTTTGGGTGTTACTCTTTTCTTCAAGTAAACTATTTTCTATAACCCTTATTCTTTCTTCTTCTTTTTTAATATCATTTTCAAGTTTATTAATAATATCCTTAATTTCATTAGTCCTATCAAAGTGACCTGGTAAGCCTGAACTATAACCACAATCTAATTCGACTTTATTTCCACTCATTTCCGCCGTTAATAATTTTTCATAACACTTTTTCTGTAGCTTTAGACCATTAAGGTTAACAGTTAGAGTATCATACTTCATCTGAAAAATTGTAACAGCGTTATTGACATTTGTATTTCGTTCTTTTAGTATGCTTTCAGTAATACTTCCATCAAAATTTAACATTATAATTGGATGTGAAATAATTACACCTAAGATTGTCGCAAAAAACAAACGTAAATAGAAAAAGATATTAGTAAATTCTTCGAGATTAGAATCTTTTTTTCTATGAGTTGATACAATAAACCTGTCAAAAGCAAAAATTATTAAACCCCATAAAATTCCACCTGATCGATATAATAATGGCTTATTACTGATTGCATCAATTGTAGATAATGCGTAAGTCATCGAAATTAGCCCTATAATCGCCGGTATAAGTACTAATGTACCAAAACCAATATGTTTATTTATTTCGGAATCAGAACATTTAGATAGAACGCTTTTATCACTACCGGCACACCAAATGAAGAAATTAACTAACATAGCAAAATAAAATTGTAATTATATTAATCAAAGCAAAAGTAATTAATAATGAATTAGTGAAATTTTCGTAAATCAGAAACCATCATTGAGTAACTATATGAATTTACAACAAAATGAATACACATTTTATTTGTTTATGCTCCTACAAAAAAAGACGCTCCGTCTTTTTTTCGGAGACGCTCCGTCTTTTTTTAAAAGACGGAGCGTCTTTCATGTAAAAGACGCTGCGTCTTTTTTGATGCAGTACTGCATGAATTTGAATTCGATTAGTATTGCCTGTTATTGGATTGTAATTCATTATTTTATGGAATTTTAATTCAATAATGAATTAGCTTTTCTTTTCGTATTTAAGGACTTTAAGCATGTTTTTAATCTCAGGGCCGGGGCGGTAAACAACTCTTGCTTTTTTCACTATGGTAGAAGAAACTGCATCAGCCGTATCAACCGGATCACTATTGATAGAAATCCCAAAAGAACCCAATTTTCCAAGATGAACACTTCGACCGGCCTGAAGTTCCTTTATTACAGTTTCGAGGGTTGCCAAAATAACCGCATAAACATCAGGACGGCTTACAGTGCTTTTATCAGCAATTAGGGCTGATAATTCATCGATGTCTGTTTTGCCGCTGGGTTCAACAATGGCGTAGTACTTGGGTGGCGCTGCCTGATCCTGCAGGTTTTTCCGTGCAATTGACTTAATTTTAATACTCATAACCACATTTTTTTAAAAAGATTATTAAACCGTTAACTCTCGTGTACTGGTCTGATTGCCCCCTAAATTCCTTCCTTTATCCCCATAAAGAAACAAATCAATACAGATGCTAAATTATTAATTTTTTGAACTGCAAAATTTTTATACAAATATTTGAGAAATTTATTTTTATTCTAAATAATGCATTTCCACGGGTTTACCCATCAATAAAGGGATTGAGGCTTAAAACAGCTTCGATTTGTCGTCTGTTATTTCGTATTCTGTATTGCCAATGCGGAGGGTATTCCTGCCCAATAGAGGGATTTTGCCAGTAACCTGTTCATTGTTAAGGTATGTGCCAGCGCTGCCGAGGTCGTAAAGCCAGGTATCGTCTTTGCAGTTTATAATAAGGCAGTGACGGCGACTTATGGATGTGCCACCGGGGATGGGAACATCGTTACCGGTGTAGGATTCCCTTCCGATTTTTATGATCGGCTGGGATAATTCAAGGCTCTTTTGGGTGATGGAATTTTTTTCAGAAAGGTAAAGTGTATTTTTTGCAAACCGGTTGAAACGGTAGTCCATGAAAAGTAATTTTGACCTGAGGGTTGGCTTTTTTTGAAAAGCATGACTGGGCATCGTTTCAAGAATCACCGAGATGTTGTAGTCCAGAAAGAAATTATCTGTTTTGGGAGCTTTTAAAACCGCTTGAGGAAAAATGGTTTGTCCAATGTTGTGCAAAGCACAGCTTATGTAATAATTGTTCGCAAAACAAGGATTGTCTTTATCCATTTGCAGCATTGTTCTTGCCAAATCCATAGCAGGTTCATACCGATTGGTTTCGTAGAAACATTGCAACAACAGATTATAGGCCTCGAAATCGGAAGGATTACGGTGTAAGTGGTCTGATAACAGCGAAATGGCAACCGGATAATTCTTCAATTCGAGGTTTATCCATCCCAATTCCTTTTGAACATCCAATCGGGGATTTAATTTCAATGCTTTTTCAAAGTACTCCCCTGCAAGTTTTATTTCCTGTTGTAACAGGTGATATTTCCCTTTTGCCTGCAACACATTCACACTAAGCAAAAGATGATTTTCAGCATATTCAAGCAAGGCAGCAGCTTTTCGCCATTTTTTTTGTTTCAGCAGCCTGTTGGCTTTTTCAGCAAGGTCGCCGGCCTTGATAATCTCTTTATTAAAAATGATTGGTACATATTTCGACTGAACTGCCTGATTAAATTCCTTCATTGTTTGAAACCGTTGCTCCGGTATTTTGGCAATGGCCTTTAAAATGATTTCCTGTTGCCAATCGGGTAAATGGGTAACGCCAAAATCCTTCCGGTCATGTATTTCAAGAATAGCATCAGTGGATTTGTAAAAAAATGGATTTTTCCCCGTGAGCATTTCCAGCAGGGTTACGCCCAATGCGTAGATGTCAACCCTTTCATCATGCTCAACATTGGTATCCCACATCAACGCTTCAGGGCTCATGTAGGCATGTGTTCCGCCTCCTGTATTTGCAATTCCAAAATCAGAAATTTTGATCGTACCGTTTTCTGTAATCAGAATGTTGTCGGGTTTGATATCATGATGAATGATTTGCTTTTCGTGTACAAATTGTAATGTTTCTGTTAAAGTGGCCATCCATTTAAAAACCAATTCAGAAGGTAATCGTTCTTTCTTCATCAAATCTCTCAGGCTTCCTGAGGCGCAATGCTCCATTACAATAAAAAGCAGTCCATCCTGTATGAAGTTGTGTTTGTAGGTGACGATGTTCGGGTGATTGAACCTGGCAATCATCTGCATTTCATAAATGATCGCTTCCTGTTTTTCCTTGTCCTTATTGTTCAATTGCTTGATGGCTACTACCAGGCCGGAATGATCCTCTTTGGCAAGAAATACTTTGCCAAATCCCCCTTCACCAAGCAATTTTACAAAATGGTAACGGTTGTCGAATAATTCACAGGTCATTTTGGAATGATGAGTTTTTCAGTTAAAATTAGTTCCTTTTCTTAAAAATATTTAACAACAAATTGTTTTTAATAAATTGAGTTTTATCTTTGCGGCAATTCGGGATCCCGAAGGTGGAAGGACATAAGAGCCTTTGCCCCGCTTGCGGGGTTTTTTTATGCTGGTTTTCAGGGTAAATGTTTCAAACCATATCCTTCCAGTTTATTTCCCTTTCTGTAAATTTTTGGTTTTATTACTTCCAGAATTTTCTCATTAAAGGTCTCTCGGTTATCTTCTTTCAAATTAAAAAATTTTAAAGCATACCTGTACAATGGGTAAGCTAACAAATCAGCAACCTGTAAACCTGCAATATTTGTTGACTTTGGCTTAATTTTCAGATCCTTGCTTGTGATAGTTTCATCAATATCTTCGGGTTTAATCCAATCTGTTCCTGTTTCGAAAATGCGCCTGTACGATTCCTTTAACCTCATATCTTCCTTTCCGCCTCGTGACTCGAACATCATGTCACCGATAATGCCTTTTTCTTTTAACCTCAAATGGAATCTCTCGAAAATAACCGCCATGCAATAGTGGTAGGGATCATAACGCCAAGTGGTGTATTTCCTTTGGTGTTCAAGCTTATCAATTAAAACGGTGATGGTTTTAAATTCCCACTTGTCGAGCAAAGCCAGGAATGCTCTATTAAATTCATTCTCAACTTTCGGATCAGTCAATACTTTGAAAGGATATTTTTTATTCAAAATTTCTTTACGATGAAGGATGATTGGTTCGTCGGGGTGATTATCGAAGTATTTTGATTTCAAGGACTCAATATCAGGTGTTAGAGTCGTTTTAACATAATCAAGATTGAACACAACCCCTGTCAGGCATAAAAAACGATGGATTTCGTTAGCAGAATTGCCTAAATCGTTATTACCAACTTCATCAATGTAAATGCGTAGTTTCATTTTATATGTTTCGTTTTCAGTTGCTTCTCCCTTCAATAATCCCAATCTCCTCCTCCGTAAGCCCGTAAAGCTTGTAAACCATCTCGTCTATCTCATTTTCAAGGGCGCTGGTGTCGGCCTGGGGGTTTTGGGTTGTAATGATGGTATCATGCATACTGTTGAAAATTATTCCTTCAAATACCCCTTTATTTCTTTGTCAAAATCAGATTCAATAGGCTGATATTTATTAAACTCAGCGTATTCACCAAGGGCTTTCTCATCGGCTTCCTTTTTAGAAATTTTTCCCTTCCCTTTTAAAACTGCAAATTTGTTGAAAGATAAAAAATTATCAACATTAATCGCCATATCATTCATGGTGAGTTTTGTTTCAGTTTCAATAACATTTTCGATGTAATCAAAAAATCCGGAAATTGTCCGTTCTAACTTTTTAATTTCCTTTTCGGTCAGATAATTTTTTGCAATAGTAACGTCTGATGACAAAATACGTCCTTTTGGTGCATTTTTCCAGGTTGTCAAACCCATAAAAGGTTTTGTTTTATCGGCTTTCTCAAAGATTATTTCTGCTGCAGTTTGCCTGGAAATAGCAAAATGGAATTTATTTTGAACCATTGCATAGAAATTTCGGGTAGTTTCGGAATTTGGGTCATAATCAATGCTACATTCTGCAAAAATATCGGTTATCTGTTGATAAATTCGTCTTTCGCTGGTTCGAATGGAACGCACCCTTTCGAGAAGTTCCCGAAAATAATCCTTCTCAAATGCTTTATTACCTTGTTTCAAGCGGGCATCATTCATGGCATAGCCTTTAATGATGTATTCTTTTAAGACCTGTGTTGCCCAAATCCTGAACTGGGTTGCTCTGCCCGAATTTACCCGATAACCGACCGATATGACAACATCCAGATTATAAAAATCGATTTCCCGCGAAACTTTTCGTTTGCCCTCATTGCGAACTACTCGAATTTTTCGAGTAGTTGCCTGTTCAGTTAATTCTCCGCTATTAAAAATTTCCTTTAAGTGGTAAGTAATGGTATGCTCTTTTACCCCAAAAAGTTCGGCCATCATGTTTTGCGACAGCCAGAGTGTTTCGTCGTGAATATTTAATTCAAGTTTTACATCACCATTGGGGGTGGTATAAAACAAAATTTCGTTGGCAGTTTCGTTTGTGTTCTTTTGTTTTTTGGCCATAGTTTTATCGTTTATTTTCAACAATCCCAATCTCCTCCTCCGTAAGCCCGTAAAGCTTGTAAACCATTTGGTCTATCTCATTTTCAAGGGCGCTGGTGTCGGCCTGGGGGTTCTGCTGCTTGAGGGCGAGGATTTGATCGACAATATCCGGCACTTCTTTTAAAAAAGAATCTTCGAGGATTGATTTATGAATTGGTAAAGAAGCCAGTTCATTTCTTTGGACATGAAGAGTAGGAAAAGATGTATTGTAATAAAAACTCATTAAAGATGAATTGATTATACCTATTAGTTTTTTGAGTAAATTACTTGACTTAGAAATATGCACAATAATAAGGACATCTTTTACATAATACCATTCATTATCAAATGTTCCTCTTAAACCACCACCAGTATCACGAACAAGTATTTTCGGCTGTTCATATCGTTCTGCATCGCCAGGTCGCGCAGTTTTTCTGTGAAGACGCATTTCATCGGGAACAAACAATACATACTCTCCTTGAAATTTTAATGTATATTTATCAATATCCTCTCCTCTTAAAAGTTTTTTAAATTGGTTTGATGTTTTACTAAAAGAAAGAAATTTTTCATCATCACCAGTTTTCAGGCCGAATGAAATATTAAAATTGGTTTCTAAAGAATTTGAACAAAATTTGATTTTGGATTTAATTCTATCCATTGTGTCATTTGAAGATAAGTCAAAAATAAATTGAAAATTCGAATGAATTTTTTGTTGTTCGATGAACTTGTATTTTATGCTATTAATTTGAGAAATAGAATTTAGAATTGCTGTCCTTATTAAATTGTTATCTGATAAAATGTTCTTCTCCAGTTTTAAAATACATGTTTTAACAGTTGCAGTCTCAAATATATCATCATCAAAATCCACTATTGTCAAAATTTTTGTTGATTTCAAAATCAACTTTCTTAATTGTTCAAAACTGTCTAATCGAAGAAATCCGTTTGAAACGATTAGACAAATAATCCCATGGTTTTTTACAATATTTACGCTATTTTCAATAAAGCAAACATATAGGTCTGCTTTTTTTTGGAATGTTTTGTAGTGTTGCCATAATTTTGTTTTAAATTCTATATTAAGCTTTTGTGGCCTAACATACGGCGGGTTTCCAATCACAATATCAAATCCCTCCTTGATTTGAGGGAAGAAATAATGGGTGTCGAAGAATCCGACGCTTTCGTGTTTGAACAGGTTGGTGTAGCTTTTCCAGAGCTTTATGTCGTTTTCGCCCAGGTCGATCTGGGTTTTGCGTTTGGTTTTCAGGGCGTCCTGCACACGGCTGTCGGCGCTGTGGTACAGGCTTTTTACCTGGTTTATCTTTTCGTTCACTTTGGCGTTTATCAGCCTTTCAATTTCATCTTTGCGGCTTTTCTTTTCATCGGGTTTGTAGGTGCTGAAATACTGGCTGGTTAATTTTTTAAACCGGGTTTCAAACTCGTCTTCGGCGTCGGCAAACAGGCCTGTGGTAACGGTGTCGGTTTGTGGGGGACCAATGAGGGTGTTGGCGGCCACCAGTTTGAAATCGAGGTTGGGCAGCGGGTCGAAACCACGGTTGGGCTGGCCGGGTTTTTCCTTTTGGTCAACCAGCAGCGAAATGAAGAACCGGAGTTTGCTTATTTGTATGGCAATGGGCTGGATGTCGATGCCGTAAATACATTCCTGTATGATGCCAAGTTTGCGCACGTAGTCCCAGTTTTCGACGGAGAGTTTCTGGCGCATTTCGTTCTGGAGGTAGTCGGGGAAGTTGCTGATGACCATTTCGAGCCAGACGCGGTTGTCGGGGTCAATCTTTTTGAGGATGTGGAGCATGCGCTGGAGCACGCCCATCGGGAAGGCGCCCGAACCGCAGGCGGGGTCGAGCACGCGGCAGTCGTTAATGGCCTGGATGATTTGCTTTTTTTGTCCATTGTCGAGCAGGGTTTCGGTATTTTCGTAGGCTATCAGCGAGCGGAGAGCGGTTTCGTGTTGTTCGCCGCCGGCAAGCTTTCCTTTCAGGTATTCAAGCAGCGATTCGTCAACCATGTAGTTCACAATTTCGCGGGGTGTGTAAAAACTGCCGGTTTGCTTGCGGGCAGTGGTTTTGGTTTCGGGGTTGTAGCTGGCCAGTAGGTTTTCGAAAACTTTTCCCAACAATTCAGGGTCGAGCGCTACTTCTTCTTCCACCGGGGTGCTTTCCTCGATGGTAAACTTGTAGGACGAAAAAATATCGATGATGCCTCTCACATCAACGGAGGTTTTCTTTCGGTCGTCGTACTCGGCGCTCAGGTCAACGTTTGAGTATTTTCCAAAAAACAGTTTGTTGGGAACCACCGGCTGCTTCGAGGGTTTGGTCGAAAATCCGTCAAGGCGGATTTCAACGGGGTTTTCGTGATCTTTTTTCCGGTCAAGGCAATCGAACAATCCGCCATTTAAAAACGGGATATTTTGGAAACAGGCCAGGATGTTATCGGGTTGTTTAAAAAGTTCTTTGTAGCGATACACCAGCGGGTCGCCGTACTCGGAAGGGTTGAAGCCTTCATGTATCACCTTGCGTTCTTCAACTGGTTTGTTAAGGGTGGCAAAAAAGAGGTTTTGCAAAATGGCTTTGTAATAGGTTGATTCGTCTTCGGTGAGGGTTACAAGGATTTCCGAAGCGGCGGTTTTGCTGAAAAGTTGCCCGCTGATTAGTTGTTTTTCTTTCATAAACCAACAGAACAGCAGCCGTGTCAGGAGCCGGATCATGGATTCGCTCTGGTGGATGTCGTTGCCAATCATGTCGGTTTCGGGTCGTATTTGCGGGAATTTTACAAACTTCAGCGCCCACAGGTACCAGTCGAACACCTCGCGGTAAAACTTTTTGTTGAGCAGGTTTACGTCCAGGGCCTGCAACCACCAGGCGTGCAGTTGCTCGTAGGTTGTAATGCCGGCGGGCTTGGTCAGGTCGAGGAGGATGCGCTGGTGTCCGGTGTGTGTGGTTTGGGTGTGAATGTCGCGCAGGATAATGACTTTTCCTGCTTTTTCGCCCTGACGCCAGTTTTGCTTGTATTTGAAACGTTCGCTGATGGCGATGGAAATAACCGCTTCGTTGTCGCCGGAATATTTGAGCACGAGGGCAACAGGCATTTTCTGGCTGATGCGGTTAAAGGCGCGGGTTAAGTCCGATATTTCGCTGCGGGTGGGATGGCTTTTCAGTTCGAGGGCAAACAGCATGAGGCCGTCGTAGTTTTTGTCGGCCTGATGCAGGGCTTCATTTAGTGAATAATTCTGGTCAAACATTCCGGTTTGATGAAACAGGGTGTCATCGATGATGCCGATAAAAAATACATTTTCGATGTTCGCAAAGGTTTCGTTGTCCTTGTAATGGTTTTTCAGCAAATCTTTTGCGGGCAAAGGGCGGGTTGTGTTTGAACTGAGCGGGATGCCCAACTGGCTGAATAAGCCGGTGGCGGCATCAAAAAGGTTGGCGGTGTTGAAAACTGATAAATTCATTTTACGTATTTTTTTTGAATCAAAATGTCGCCCCGATGGGGCTTCCAAAATGCCGCCCCGATGGGGCTATCAAAATGTCGCCCCGATGGGGCTTTCTGAAGATAGTTCCGTAGGAACGAAATTCTGGTGGCACTGTTTTGAATGATCGTGGTTTCATGAGTTCCGTAGGAACGACATTTTACAAGACGATTAATCATAATATTCGAATAAATATCTGATGTCGTATTCAACATCAAATTTGCGCAACATGTTGAGATATTCTTGCTTAAAAGTCTTTTTCTGATGATGGGTTTCCTGGTTCATGATGTATTTTATCACTTGGTCGCGTTGGCTCCGGGCATAGGAGAATGCGCCAAAGCCTTCCTGCCACTGGAATTTTCCTTTAACCAGGCGTTGCTCGTTGATCCATTTTGAACTATTGGCTTTAATTATTTGCAACAGGTCGGAAATACTTTGCGACGGCGACATTCCGAAAAAGATGTGAACATGATCCAACCATCCACCAACAGCCAATAACTTTGCTTCTTTCTGAATAATTCCTCCAATGTAACCGTGCAGACTGTCGCGCCACGGTTGAAGGATAACATTTTCGCGTCTTTTTACTGCGAAGACGGCGTGAATCGAGATTTGTGAATACGTGTTTGCCATACCATAATGTCGCCCCTACGGGGCTTTTTGTTAAGGTTAATGTTTATTTGACCAAAGTGTCGCCCCTACGGGGCTTTTTGTATTTTTTGTAAAAATAGTAATTGCAGTTATCTGAGTTTGTTCAAAGTTGTATTATTAATGAGAGTTTTCATTTGACTGATGGCAATTTTGTTGAGTTGTTGCAGGCGTTCTGTTTGTGTTATTCCCTGATGGATAAGTACAGCGTTGATGCTTTCGAGGTTTGAAAGGACAACCAGTTGTTCGAGGGCGGCCTGGTCGCGGATGTTACCTTCGGCATCAGGGTTTTCGGTTCGCCATTCGGCTGCTGTTTTACCAAACAGGGCAACGTTTAATAAATCGGCTTCACTGGCATATACAAACGAAGCTTGTATTTTGGTAAGTACTGTAGGAATCAGGTTTTCTTTAATAGCGTCGGTGTGGATGTGGTAATTTACTTTGGCCAGGGTGCGCTGGAGGTCCCAGTCAAGTTTCAAACGGTCGCTTTCTTCTTCTTTAAGGCGCTGAAATTCTTTGATGAGGAAGAATTTGAACTCAGAGCTGATCCATGACGCAAATTCGAAAGCGATATCGCGATGTGCAAATGTTCCACCATATTTACCTGTCCTCGAAATGATTCCAATAGCATTGGTGGCTTCGATCCATCTTTTCGGCGTCAATGAAAAACTATTTGACCCTGCCATATTTTTAATTCCATCGAATTCGATGGAATTAAAACCGGGATTGTTAAATTGTTCCCAAAGTCCGATAAACTCGATTGTACTGCGGTTTCTAAGCCAGTTTTGAAGGATATAGTCGCTTCGTTCTGCATCTCTGTAACGGGCTATACCAGTCAAGGAAATGTAATCATCTTTGCTTTTTTCTGATAAAATGACGATTTCTGTGTCTTTAACAATTATCTTTTTCTTTGTTGCCATAATGTTATTTTTAATGATTAATTAATGGTTAAATTATTTAATTCATTTATTGCTGATAATAAACCAGTTGATCAGATCGAAATTTTCTTTTTTAAATTTTTCCTCCAGCTTCTTTTGTCCGGTCGAAATCCATGTTGGGGATTGAGGTGTGGCATTTCCAGAAAACAGATCCTGAATCTGGTTTATGGCAACGGGCATGGCCTGCGAGGCAATCCAGTGGTTGATGGCGTCCGAAAGCTTTGATAATATTTGTTTGTCGCCGGTTTCGATGGTTTGGGGTACAAACCGGTTTTCCAGTTTATGATTTCGTAGCAGGGTGAGTATTTCCTGGTTGTTGTGTAAAACGATGGTATTGGATTGCCTGTGGCCGGCGACAGGCTGGTGCAATAAATGAATTTCCTTGTAAATATGGTCGGCGCTTTCGTCGGGTTTGGCTGGATACCCCAAAGCGGCTACGATGCTCAAAGGCATGGTTTTCCATTTCCGGTCTGGCCGGAAAAAGAAACCGGTGAAAACGCCATTTGGAATCCGTTTGAAAAACTCTTCATCCTGCCTGAAAAACTCGAACAATTCCTGCCGGAACTGTTCCAGCGAAAGGTCGTTCAAGCCTAATGTTTCGTCGCTTGTTTCGATGTCGTCCCAGGTAATTTGCAACTGCTGTAACATCTTTTCGGCTTGTTTTGGCAGCAAAGGGTTTTCTTCGATCATTTTTTCAAATTCGGGAGTGAGTTTGTCGTCCAACTCGGTTCCCACCACGCTCATCAATGCCATCCTCGATTCTACCCTTTTCTTTAACCGGAGGTAATCCTCGAAGTTTTTGCCCGGCCAGAAGTTTATACCAACAATGGTTTTGTTAGGCGAGCCGATGCGGTCGATACGCCCCATGCGCTGGATAAGTCGCACCGGATTCCAGTGAATGTCGTAATTAACGATGGTGTCGCAGTCCTGCAGATTTTGCCCTTCGCTCAGACAGTCGGTGGCAATCAGAACATCAATCGGGTTTTCGATTTTCTGTTGGGTTTTCGGGTCGTTTTCACGGATTAATTGAAGCCATTTTTCAAAAGACACCTTCCATTTTCCACTTTCGTGAAAATCTCCGGACAAATTGTTTTCGTAAAGTTCTGTCCAGTCTTTTTCGTTGTAAAGCTTGGTATATGGAGCAAACCGTTCAAGGATTTCCTCAAATTTATCGCCTGAATAGCCATCCCATGTTTCGCTTTTTGTGCCTGATACAAAAGCAAGGTTGGAAATGCCACGGTTGCCCATTTCGCGGTACAGATATTCAGCCGTATCGCGGAATACGGTAAAAATCAGTACTTTTTTGTTGGACGACTTTTTTTGTTTGGTTTTTATATGTTGAATGAGTTTGTTCAGCTTTTCATCTTCAGCTTTCTTGTCCCTGAAATCAGTTTCAAACATTTCCAGGTTGCTCCTGAGCAGACTCAGTTTGGCAATATCAGCCTCCAAATGTTTTTTAAAAATGCTAATGTTGGTGATGGACGAAAGAGGGACAGGATTTTTCTTACCCAGGGTGATGGGTTCGTCGTGATTGTTTGCACTAAAATTTTCAGACAAAGAATCTTCCAGTTCATCGCTTTCTTCATCGGTTAAATCATCTTCGAGGCTTGAGTCCACCTGTTTTTCAATAAAAATATTCACCTTTCCGAGGGCATTCTGATGGTGGTTCAGTATATTTTCCACAGTACTTTTAAACGAGAACCAGCTCGACTCAAGGCGCTTCATTAGGAGGATGTACATCATTTTCACCAGAAACTTCTCACGTTGTTTCGGATTTTCGAGCACGCTTTCGATTTTCATGCCGGTAATGTACTCCGATGGGCGGTACGCAGTAAGATTGACCCGAAGGGCTTTTAATATTTCGTCGAACGATTTCAGGTTGCCGAAGTTCTCAGGGGTGATGTATTCGTTCACCGGGATTTCTTTCTTTGGAAAATTCATGGCTCCAAATTCGCCTTCGATCAATTTACGGGTTCGGGCAACAATCAGGGCATCGGTAAGGTCGAAGAATTTTTGCGGAAGTCTGGCGATGAAGTCGGAAATCTTCCTGTTGTCGTTTTCGCTCCATTCGTTGAAATCTTTCTGGGCAGTACGGAATATGTTTTCAAGGCTGCTTACCTCCAGGTTTGTTTTCTCAAATCCATTGTCGTTACCTTTGGTCATCAACTTGAATTGATTCCTGATATCCAGCAGTTTGTTGTTAATAGGAGTTGCTGAAAGGTGGAGCATTTTCACTTCACGGCTGCCTTTGTCCGGTATCAGCAATTGGTCAACCAGATATTTGTAACGGGATGATTTGTCGTTGCGCAGGTTGTGGCTTTCGTCGATAACAATCAGGAGTTTTGGCCGGGTTTGAAAGTACCGGAGTTTACGGGTGTCGTAATTGTCGAACCGTGTGTCCTGCAAGTCGGTATGGAACCTCACATAAAAATCAATTTCGTCCCGCTCGAATTTGCTGAGATGACCAGTTTGGTATTGTTCCCAGTTGTTTTTCAGCTTTTTCGGGCAAAGCAAAAGAACCGTGTAGCCTTTCAATCCGAAATATTTCATTACTGCCAGAGCAGTCCATGTTTTACCAAGCCCGACGGCATCGGCAAGGATGGCACCATTGTATTTCTGAAGCATCTTAATCAGGCTGATGGCTCCCTTTTGCTGATAAGGAAACAGGGTTCTGTAAATAATGGTTTCCTCCAAATGGGCAATTTCCCTTTTAAACTCGGCATCGCTTGAAAGCGAAAGTAAATCTTCCTTAAAGAGCTCATACAGGATTTTATAATAAAGCTGAAAAGGAGTGTAATCTTTAAAAAGGTTGGAAATCAGGTCGATGATGTATTGTTTGACGGTAACTTTTCTTTTGTCCTGAAGTTCGATTTTGTCGGAAGCAGAATTCTCCCACTGGTTTCTGAACCATGATTTAAGGTTTTCAAAATCATCTTCGTAATTATGTTTGGCAATATTCAGCTCGATGTTGCTGCTGTTTTTTATTCCCAGACCTGCATCAGTAAGGTTTGAACTGCCGGCAATGTAAAAATTGAGCGTTTTGGTCGGGTCGGAATACAGGTAGGTTTTGGCATGACAAAAGTTGTTCTGTATTGTTTTCACCGTCACTTTTTCCTGTTTGAGGAACGCCACAGCATTTTTAGCTGTAATACTTAAACTCAACGATTCATCAATACCGGCATTTCCATTTAAAAGATCGATGATTTTATTCAGCTTTTGTTCATCCTGCATCAGGTTACCCAAAATCAGCCGGAATTTTCCAGGTGAATTCAGCTCATTGTAAAGCTTTTCAAGCGCCTTTACCGAAAAGTAACCTGTAACGATATCCAGGTTTCCTGATTTTACGTGCCTTTGCAGAAAATCAATCACAGTAAAAGGATCGCCTTCTTTGATTGTGGTTTTATTGTCTAACAGCATAATTGATCATATTATTAAAGGTGTAGAAACTTTTGATTTTTACCAGTTATCTTGTTTTATTAATATGTGTATCGCTTTTATTTTGCCTGTGTCTTAAAAAAGACTCCGTTTAATGAAAAGCCAAAGATAAAGAAACTCGTTTATTTCAGGAAAAAGCCCGGCCAGGGTCAAGTGAAAATATTGTCGTGCGATCATTCATTAATCCTATTTTTGCCAAAATAACTTT
>CALFEP010000309.1 GCA_937950125.1 uncultured Bacteroidota bacterium | reverse complement strand
CAGTCGGTTAAAACAAACAATTTTTAAAAATGTCCAAAGCGTCAGAAGTCAGGACAAATCATTCAACGAAAAGAGATATTTTAACCTGAATAATTCATACATACCACCAATGGCACACGGATGACACGGATTTTACGGATTACCGCAGATAAGAAAAAAAATCCGTGAAAATCTGTTTGATCTGTGTTATCCGTGTTCTATTAAGTTTGTGAATTAGCCAGGTTAAATCTTTTCCACAAACTCCCTTGCTTTTTCCAATGCTTTTTCGATTCCGGCAGGATTTTTTCCCCCTGCTGTCGCAAAATGAGCTTGTCCGCCGCCGCCGCCCTGTATTTCTCTGGCGATTTCACGCACAATCTGTCCGGCGTTCAGTCCTTTTTCTTTTGTCAGATTATCCGAGATCATTACCGTTAGATTGGCCTTGCCTTCTGATTCATTTCCAAGAACCAGGAACATATTTTCGACGATGTCTTTCAACTGATAAGCAAGGTCACGGGCGGTCTGTGTGTCACCATCAATTTTTTTCGCAATGAAATTTACACCATTTATGGCTTGTGCCTGATTTTTCAGATCGTATTTCATCGAGGCAACCTTCTCGCGGTTCATCTCTTCTATCTGTTTTTCAAGAATTTTTTTCTCATCCAAAAGTGTCTGAACCGATTTTACAAGGTCTTTCTGTCCTTTAAAAATCTCTTTCAGCCCATCAATCAAATCCTCCTGTTCGTAAAGCAGGTTTTCGACATCGGAGGCTGTTACCGCTTCAATCCTTCGGATGCCGGCAGCTACGGCGGTTTCGGTTACAATTTTCATCATCCCGATCTGACCTGTGGAAGGAACGTGGGTGCCACCGCAAAATTCGATCGAATAGGCCGGATCAAAAGTAATTACCCTGACGAATTCGCCGTATTTTTCGCCGAAAAGGGCGGCAGCGCCCATGTCTTTTGCTTTTTCGATGGGCACATTGCGCTTTTCGTCAATCAAAATGTTTTGCCGGATTTTTGCATTTACAATTTTTTCGACATCGCGGATTTCCTGGGGGGTCATTTTGCTAAAATGAGAAAAGTCGAATCGAAGCCGGTTTTCGTCAACCAATGATCCGCGTTGCTCAACATGAGTACCCAAAACTTTTTTTAGCGCTGCATGCAAAAGGTGCGTGGCGCTGTGGTTGTTCATGGTTCTGGTGCGTTTTTCGGTATCAACACTGGCAGTGAAGGTAGCATTCAGGTCAGCGGGCAGCTTTTGTGAAATATGAATGATCAGGTCGTTTTCTTTTTGGGTATCTTCAATTTCGATGGTTTCATCATTGTTTGTCAACCCGCCGCGGTCGCCTACCTGCCCGCCCGATTCTGCATAAAACGGGGTTCTGTCGAGAACAATCTGGTAAAATTCTTTCTTTTGGGTTTTAACCTTCCTGAATTTTAGAATGTTTGCTTCACAATGCAGTGTTTCATATCCTAAAAATTGGGTGCTGTCCTCGCCCTTCCTGATTTCCACCCAGTCGTCAGTGTCTTTTTCAGCTGCCTGCCGCGAACGGTTTTTCTGTGCTTCCAGCCCCTGGTTAAACCCATCCATGTCAACTACCAGTCCGTTTTCACGTGCCATAAGCTGCGTTAAATCAACCGGAAAACCGTAGGTATCGAAAAGTTCAAAGGCAAAAGCACCATCAATTTCTTTTGAAATTGGGCTGGATTCCAAATAGTTTTCAAACCGTTTTATTCCCTGCGAAAGGGTGCGCAGGAAAGCATGTTCTTCCTCCGTTATTACCTTTCGGATAAGTTCCTGCTGTGAAATAAGTTCAGGGAAGAACTCACCCATTTCCCTCACCAGTACCGGGATTAACCGGTTGATAAAAGGCTCTTTGAGGTCGAGGAAGGTAAAACCATAGCGCACGGCCCGGCGCAAAATCCTGCGGATAACATAGCCGGCCTTGTTGTTCGAGGGCAACTGACCGTCAGCAATGGCAAACGAAATGGCACGAAGATGGTCGGCAACAACACGCATGGCAATATCTTGTTTTTTGTGGTCACCATATTTCTTACCGGCAATGGCGGCAATTTCCTGGATTACTGGCTGGAAAACGTCGGTGTCGTAGTTGGATGTTTTTCCCTGCAATGCCATTGTCAGGCGCTCGAATCCCATTCCTGTGTCAACATGTTTTGCAGGCAGTTGAACAAGTTTTCCATCGGCTTTCCGGTTAAATTCGATGAAAACGAGGTTCCAGATTTCGATAACCTGTGGGTGGTCTTTGTTTACCAGTTCTTTTCCGGGTTTTAAGGCTTTTTCACCGGCACTCCTCAAATCAACATGAATTTCGGAACAAGGGCCACATGGGCCTGTGTCGCCCATTTCCCAGAAATTGTCCTTTTTAGAGCCGTGGAGGATTCTTTCCTCCGGAATCCAGTTTTTCCAAAGCCCGTAAGCTTCAAGGTCAACCGGAAGTCCGTCGCCTTCATCGCCTCCAAATACCGTAACATAAAGGTTTTCAGGATTCAATCCGTACACCTTTGTTAGCAATTCCCAGCCCCATTCGATGGCTTCCTTTTTAAAATAATCGCCAAACGACCAGTTGCCTAACATCTCGAACATAGTATGGTGGTACGTGTCGTGACCAACTTCTTCGAGGTCGTTGTGTTTGCCCGATACGCGTAAGCATTTCTGTGTGTCGGCAATGCGTGGAAATTTTACCGGTGCATGACCCAGAAAAATATCCTTGAACTGGTTCATGCCGGCATTGGTAAACATTAGGGTTGGGTCGTTTTTGATGACCATCGGCGCCGATGGAACAATTTTATGTTGTTTGCTTTCAAAAAATTCGAGAAAGGTTTTTCTTATTTCTGCAGACTTCATATGCTTTTGCAATTATTAACAATTAAATTCCGTTTGTTGAAAATTGAATTTTGTTTTCAGAAAATCATGTATTTACTTTGCGTCAATGGTCACAATGAGTAGAAAAATTGTCGTTTTACTCATTACCCATTGTTTTTTAAAGCGTTGCAAAAGTAGTTTTTTTGGTTAATTTTGCGCGCCAAAAGCTAATTCATCCACCCAAATACAGATTATGCGGAATAATAAGTATTTCTTTAATCCGGTGACGCTTGCCTACGAACAAATCAGGCATTCGTTCAGAAAAAAACTTAGCAAAGCCATGACGTACACGCTGGTTGCCATAGCCTATGCAGTGTTGGTTTTGTTTTTGTCGTTCAACTTTTACGACTCACCAAAAGAAAAAATGCTTAAAAGTGAAATCTCAAAAATGAAATTTCAGTATGAGGTGCTGAATGATAAACTTGATGAACTTGAAACCGTGCTGGATGATATTCAGGACAGGGATGACAATATTTACAGGGTAATTTTTGAGGCTGAACCTATTGCGGCAACGGTAAGAAAAGCTGGTTATGGTGGAGCCGACCGTTACTCGGAACTCGATGGTTACGACAATTCAAAAATTTTGCTGGAAACCACCAAAAAAGTTGACCAGCTGACGAGCCAGTTGGTTGTACAGTCGAAATCGTTTGACGAAGTGTACACCATGGCCAAAAACAAGGCACAATTTCTTGCTTCTATGCCTGCCATTCAACCTGTAAGCAATAAGGATTTAAAAAGGCTTACCTCGTATTATGGCTACCGGATGGACCCATTTTACAAAGTGATGAAATTTCATGAAGGCGTTGACTTTTCGGCGCCTGTTGGCACCGATATTTATGCCACCGGCGATGGTCAGGTTGTTTCGTTGAACAGTGGAAAACGAGAATACGGCAACAGTGTGTTGATCGATCATGGATTTGGCTTTAAAACTTTTTATGCACATTGTCATAAGATTCTGGTGAAACCCGGTCAAAAAGTTAAGCGTGGACAGGTGATTGCTACCCTTGGCAACACCGGCAAATCTACAGGCCCTCATTTGCACTATGAAGTTCACAAAGGTGGTAAACCCATCAACCCCATCAACTACTTCTTCAGCGACCTTACTCCTGAGGAATACGAACTCATGCTTGAGCTTTCAGCAAGACCATCTCAAACCCTTGATTAGAAGCAGAGCGCA
>CALFEP010000308.1 GCA_937950125.1 uncultured Bacteroidota bacterium | reverse complement strand
AACGATATTGTTGTAGGAACTTTGTTTTCAAACAATTATGTTTATTTTCTGGATGGGGTTACAGGTGAAGACATGAAATCGATTGCTTACGGCCAGGCCGTTGATGCTATGGCTTCGATACCGGACATAAATCAGGATTTTTCGCAGGAAATGGTTGCTGGTGGCCGTAATGGCAAAGTAGTGTGTTATTCGGGTGGCCTGGACGCATGGACGGCAATTCCTGAAAGTACACCTCATGAGCCACCTGCAATTTCAGTGGATGTTACACCCAACCCCTTTGCCGACAACCTTGTGGCAACCATTACATCAACCTCAGAAAGAATTTGCCAAATCAGCATCATCAGTGCTGGTGGACGAATGATGAAAGATTTTGGAACCTGTCATCTTTCAGCAGAACCTTTAATGATATCATGGAATGGTCGCGCGCAAAATGAGAATGCCGCTACACCCGGGCTTTATTTTCTGATCATCACAAATGGCAACAACAATTTGGTTACAAAACTTGTAAAACTTAAGTAGTGTTCGTAAAAAGTAATTAAAATACTGATTATGAACCTCTATGTAACAGGTTTTACCCACACTGGAACGGTAAAAACAAGAAACGAAGACAGGGTTCTTTTACATGACTACCTGGTCGTTTCGCAACAATTTGAAGCACAATACACAACACCATCACATTTTTTTGTAGCAGACGGAGTTGGCGGGTCTCCAGCCGGAGACTTTGCCGCCAATTTTGTTCTTTCAAGACTGAAAGATCATTTATTATCAGATTTTTATGTTGAAGACGACAAGCTCTTTAGCCTGCTGAATTCGATAAACCGCGAGTTGCTTGAATATTCAGCCATTACTCCAGGTTATGGAGGTATGGCCACTACACTCAGCGGGGTAGTTTTTAACGGCAGGCAATACAAAATTGTTTCGGTTGGTGATTCACCTGTTCTCCTTTTTAGAGATTCGGAACTGCATAAACTTACCACTGAACCAATCTTTGGCGAACCCGGAAGCAACAGCCCGCTGATGAGTTTTTTTGGTGGAAATGAAAATTCCCTGCAAGTAAACTTTTCATCGGGGTTGGATCAGATTTATTCAGGCGACATTTTTCTGGTAGCTTCGGATGGCATTTTTAAAGCATTGACTACCATGCAAATTGAAAAAATCCTCTCAACCTCGAAATCGTTGAATGAAAAATCTTCATTTGCATTATTTAAAGCATTGCAAATTGGCTCACCGGATAATATTAGTTGTATTTTTATCAGCATAAAATAGCAACAAAACCAATAAAAATTCAGACATCGATGGCAGAAATTTTTGAAGATGTTTTTAAAACTCAAGCTTACCTTGAACCGGATGTCAAGGAAAGGGAGAGTTTTATCCAATCCTCATTAAATACAATTCCATATAAAAGTTCTGAATTAATGGAAAGCCTTACCGGTGCTTCCGGGGAGGTGCCGGATTCGGGCAAAACCCAGCAAACGGAAGCCTACACAACCGTGCAGGCTACAACAAAACGTACAACTGTTCATCACCTGGGACCGGGCGATTATCTTGAGCTCAACAGTATCCGTTACCAGGTTGTCAGCATTATTTCAGGTGAAGGAAAAACGAGTGAAGCTGTTATCTACAAAGTAAAAAATGATGCTTCCAAAATTTTTGCACTCAAACTCTATTACGAATTTTTAGATGAGCATCTTGAGCCTAACCCCGACACGCTTCAGCGAATTCGTGAAATTGGATCTAAAAACAGAGACATCTTGCACCTTTTCGACTTTGGGACTGGTATAAATAAGTATCAGGGAAAATTTTGTTTCGAAATCAGCGATTTTGCAAAGGGTGGCGATTTGTTGTCTGTGCCTGTAATCAGAGAAAAATACTCCACGGATTTCATTAAAAACACGGTCGTTACAAGCATAATTAATGGAATTCTGGCTTTACACAGGGATAAAATATTTCATTGCGATTTAAAACCTCAAAATGTATATTTCCTGGACAAAGAGCAGACAACAGTAGTTATTGGAGATTATGGGTCGGCAAAATCTTTTGAAAAAAGTTCGGAGAAAGAACTCAGCCACACCACCATCACCAAAGGAACTGAATTTTACCTTGCCCCGGAGCAGGCGTTTGGAATTGTGTCAGTTAAGAATGACTACTACAGCCTTGGAATGATTGTGTTGCACCTGCTTTATCCCGAAAAAGTCACAAAAGCCAACCTTCGCAAAATTTTTGAACGACGCACCAAAGGAATGCCGATTATTGACTTTGACCCGCAATTCGGACGTTTGAATGATCTGATAGAGGGCTTGACGCTTCAGGACTACAACAACCGCTGGGGAGAAGAAGAAGTAAAAAACTGGCTCGATGGTTTGGATGTAAATGTAAATTATGGTACTTCATTCAACAGGAAAATTCTGAATGTAGCAAATTATACCATAAAAAATACATCCGAACTTATCAGCTATATTCAATCAGAGAGTGGCTGTTATGAAGATTTGATTGAAAACAGGGAGGCGTTCAGCGAACTTTTGTCGTGGTTAGAGCAGCTGCAAGGGAAGGAAAACAGATTGCTATTCGAAAGAATGGTTGCTTTCTATAAAAAGAATTTTGGTATTGATTACGTCAGGGAAGCTGTTTTATCGTTTCTTACGCCGACCAGAGAAATAACAATTGGGCAAAAGGTATATCACTTTAACAATTTGCTGAAATTGACTGAAAATATTTCCTCTTTTTTCGTCCAGTTGGATAGCTTGTGGAAAATTTCAGATTTCGAGACGCTCCGATTCTTTTTTTTCCAATTCGAATTTGCTGTCAGACATTTAAGGGCTAAGGCGCCGCATGAGATCACAGAAATCATTGATCAGTCTTTTAAAAAAATTTCTTCGATAGTTGGAATCGATTATCAACCTGATTTTTACGATTTACGGGCAAAACTTTATCTTGAATTAAAAACAGAACATTTTATAAAATTCTTTTATGCCTTCAATACCACAAGAGGATTCAGAGACATTAACCACAACCGTTTAATTACACTAAATGAGGTAAGCAATTTTTTCGTGACTCACCCTCAAATGCAACAGAATAATCTGATGCAACTCGAAAAATTGGGATTTCTACATCAGGTTTCTTTGAACGAGTTTTGCGATTACATCCTGCAAAACGATGAATCCGGTGAGTTCATTTTAAAACGCGACAAAGACCTTGATTTGTTGATAAATCTTGTGGCTGAGTTTGTTAAAGACAGACACCCGAAAGAATTCGTTAAAGAATATGTTCTCAAATACAGGGAGGAAGAAGAGTTTATTTTCAAGGAAGCAATCAATCGTATGCTTAAACCCGATCAACCTGTTATAATCAGTTTTTACGAAATTAACTTTTACAGGAAAGGTGATTTCAACAACAAAGTGAGAGATTTTTTCGAAAAGATTGATATTGTTTGGAAGACATCAGATTTTAAAGAACTGGTTTTACATTTTTTTAGTTTCGAAATGTCGCTTCTTCTGATTTCAAGACAAGATAAAATTGCCTACAAATCAATGGTTAAGCCAATTTTTGAAAAAATTGGCGCCACCTTGAAAACTCCTTCAGGCAACATGAACACACTACAATGCCAGTTTTACAAAATGATTGGCCCCGAAAATATCATTGAACTTTTATACCAGTTTATACCAAATCGTCCATTTCGTTACCAGAAGCAGGAGTTAAGAACCGTTGAAGAACTCGGCTTTTTCTATCTTAAAAACCCTGACCTTTTTGTAGAGCGTTTTTCACAAATTGAAAGGGAAACGTTTTTTAGAAACCACAGTTTCAAATCGTTTTCTAATCTTACTTACGAAGATTTTATTCTTCGTGTTTTCAGGTCAAAAGCTACCATCGAAACCGAAATTACGAACATTCAGCTCGACGAACCTGCCGTAGGTGAAATAACCATCTGGTATCAGCCCCATATCTCGTTGAACGATTACCTGGCTAATCAGGGTTATACCTCGGCGTTCACATCCAAATCAGCTGACCCGAAACTTGTTGTGGTCAAAGGGGGTGAATTTGTAAACGCTCAGATACTTTTCGAACGTTTTACCGCGGCTGTATTAAGCAAAAACAGAATTTCTGACAACAAACTGGCTGGCAGTTCAAAGGAAAATTTTTTACAAAGCATAAATCAGAAAATCAAGCTTGAACAGCGAAACAGCATCCACTACATACCGGACTATGTACTATTCTTGTTTCCCATTTTTGGCCTTTTGTTTTTTTACATCGAATACCTGGTTGATTATTCAATGATAAAGTCATTTTTTTATGGTCTGGCGCCAACCTTGAACCTAGTGTTTGTTAGAGTAGCAAAATCACATTACCCGGTTCTGCTTTTTACTGCCTATTTTATCAACTTTGTGGTCGGGATTTTTATGTTAGCGCCCATTTACAGTTTGTACAAACAAAAAGAGCCATTCAATAAATTCTTCCAGTTTTACAGCACGCTCATCAACAAGACTATCATGTATTTTGTGTTTGCGCCCGCCATTTTTGTCGGGATAATCATTTTTGCCGAGTACGCTTATGCCGGAGGAAACCAATATTCCAGGCAGAATATTCAAGGCTTTCACCCTGAGGAAATTGGCATCTTAATTTATGTTGTATTTATGGCAAATCAGGTTTTTAAAATAGTCGTCGCTTTTTTCAGAAGTTTTAAAAAATTCAGGTTTGTACCATTTGCCATTTCAATAGGTATTTACCTGTTGGCCGGCTTAATTTTTTTAAGCTATAAATATTTATACACGCCTGGCAACAAGCGCATTGCATTCATAAATTCTAAAACTGAGGTCACAATTGCTACCAGCGTTGAAAAAGTTACCGCTTCTCCTTTCGAATATTCAATTTCAAAATTATGAGTGGACCCAAATGCTATTCCGTTGCGGTATTCGATAAACAATTGAAACTCATTTTTCAGCTTCAAAGCGATATTTACTCACTTTGGGAAACCCTGAATTCGAAAAAACGACAGTTTTCTGAACTGAAAATACATACTGACCTTGATGATTTTATTTCGAAAAATAAAAAAAAATACGGTCAATTCAGCAATCCATTCAGCCTCTCGACTGGAGGTACCATAAACCAGAAACAGTTCGATGCTTTTTACAACCAAATTCAGCGCACTATCGGCCAGATGAGTTCGTTTCAAAACCAGGTTACGGACAAAATTTCTGATGCCGAAAAAATTGAAAGTTCATACAAGGACTATCTTGATTTGGAAAGATATCTCGACAAACTCCTGACCGATTTTCAATACCTGAAATCGGACTTTATCAGATACTTTGCCGAAAATCAGGATGATTTTGAAGATGCCGGAAAAATGATATCAGAAGTTGAAAAACAGGCTTTTAACCTCGAAATGCCAGCTTTTGATCAGGCATTCATGGCTTCTGAAAATAACTGGAAAAAAACCTTTGATCAAAAGTTTGAGAATAAAAAAAAGCAAATCAATCAGTTGGTACTAACATCCCTGGAAACAAAAAAGAAAGTTGCAACAGTAAAGAAATCACAGCACCGGGAAGCTGTTGGCCGCGCCACAGGAACTGCAGAGCCAAATCCTGAATACAACAGGCTGGTTAAAAAGATACAGGAAGCGATTGACAGTTTGGGAAAAATAAGTGTTGCAGACAATTTCAGACAGCGTTTTACCAAACTGGTCACTGATAAAAGTCAGGCTGAGGGTTACTTTTTATCTGAGTTGCTGGAGGAAGTCACACAATATAAAGTTCAGGCTGAAATTCGGGAATCTGTATGCCAAATTTCGGGTTTGTTACAAAAAACCAGTTTTCATGATGAGCAAACTGAGGGAGTTACAAACCTCAGCCGAAAGATAAAGGCGCTTCTTGGCCACGACAGGCTAAAACCATACGAGGCTGATGCCATTAAAAACAAGTACCAACAATTAGTTTTTGAAAGGCAAAAAATTGAAAACCAGAAATTTGCAGCTAAACAAGAACGAATGTTCATAACAGCGCGGCTTATCAGTGATCTTCAGGAGCTCGGCTACGAAGTAATGAACGATATGGATGTAGTTGATTTTGAAAAAGATAATTCACTATTGTTCCGCACCCGCGGTCAGGAAAATTTTATCAACCTCCGGTTTGATCAGCAGGGCCGCTTATTGTACAATTTTTTGATTCCTGAAAATCGGGACGACCTGAGCCATGAGAAAACCCAGATTAAGCTGGCTGAAATGCAGCAAACCTGCGATGAATTTAATGAATTGCTGGTAAAACTTAAAAAGCAAGGTTTAAACATCAGGATCGAAAAAGAAATAAAAGCTTCTTTAAAAGCCCTGATTCAGCTTCCAGCAAGGTTTCTGAATTTAAAACCGGTTGCAAATAAAAAAGCAGCCCGGCGTTCATCTCAGCCACGAAAGCGATTTTTGGATTGACAAAACCCGGAAAGTAACCTTTGATGCCGTTCAGGATAAATTAAAGATAATCAAGGTTTTATTCTCTTTTTTGTGACCTTGCAATTTTTGTTTGTTGTTTTCTGGTATTTTTACAAAAATTTGAAATCAAATTCATCAGACTATGACAGATGAAATAAAGAAAATTTTTCCGGGCTGGATGCAGGAATTCAAGCGTTTTCAGTCGCTGAAATCGCAATTTTACCTTTACGGGAATGTTTACGACTGTTACTATTTTCCTGTTAATTACCTGAATGTAAAAACGGTAGAAGAGCTCAAGTGGGCGCGTTTCAACGAAATTCAGTTTTTGCTCCGGCTTTACCTGAAAAATGCAGGCTTTGAAATTGTGGCTTACTACGACATTATTGACGGGTTTACCGTTGAATCGGATATTCACACTGACGTCAACAGGGAAAACTTCACAAAATTTATTCTTGAGACGGTGCCTGACGCAAAAGAGTTTCTTGAATCGAAAAAGATTGGTACCATCGAGAAAAAGCTGGGAGATGCCCTTTCGTTATTCAGGTTGCTGATGTCGAATAATAAAAAACTTTCGGCAGGAATAATCAACTACAGTTCAAGGTTTTCGGGCGACCCAAACAATTTGGCAGAAGAAGAGCGTCTCATTTTTTTGAAATTGCTGAAATCTGCACAGGATGCCCGGCTTTTCCCTGAAAAGGGGGGAATGCGGAATATCTTGATTTTCGTTTGCGATAAACTTAACGATATTCCCGGCTGGCTTTTGTTGGAAAATCCGCTTACCAAAGGAATTCACATTAACAAGCCAAACAAAGAAGAGCGCAACCGTTTTTTCGACGTTCAGGCCGGAAGGTTTTTTCAACAGGGAGAGGCCATCAATAAAGCGGAAATTAAGAGCATATTTGCAGATATCACTGACGGACTTGCCAACCAGGAACTTGAAAACCTGATTACCATTTCGCAACAGGAAAAAATCCACGTGAACAACATTCAGCAAATCATCGACCTTTTTAAATACGGGACCCGCGAAAACTTTTGGGAAGACCTTGAAAATGAGAAAATTGAAAATGCAGAACACGAACTGAAAAAGCGGGTCATCGGCCAGGATGCTGCCATAAAAAAAAGTGTCGAGATCATCAGGCGCGCAAAACTGGGGCTGCATTCCATCGACATGAAACGCACGAAAAACAAGCCAAAAGGCGTGATGTTTTTTGCCGGCCCAACCGGTGTTGGTAAAACAGAGCTGGCCAAGTCGCTGGCTGAACTCATTTTTAATGACGAAGATGCCATTTTGCGTTTCGACATGAGCGAATACAACGATTCCAACTCCGACACCAAACTCATTGGTTCGCCACCCGGATATGTTGGCTACGAGGAGGGCGGGCAACTGACAAGCCAGGTTAGGGCAAAACCTTTTTCGATACTTCTTTTTGATGAAATCGAAAAAGCACACCCGGTTATTTTCGACAAATTCCTGCAAATATTAGACGATGGCCGGTTGACCGACAGCAAAGGCGAAACCGTTTATTTTACCGAATCGCTGATTGTTTTTACAAGCAACCTGGGCGTTTACACTGAGGACGAGTACGGCCGCCGAATACCGAACATAAAATTTACTGATCCTTACGAGGTTACTTCCAAAAACATCATGGATGAAATCCAGAATTTTTTCAATACAAAACTAAACCGCCCCGAAATTCTGAACCGTTTTGGCGACAATTTCGTAGTTTTCGATTTTATACGCCCCGATGTTGACAAACTCATCCTCATCAAAAACCTGAAAACCATACAGAACAACCTGCTAAAACAGAAAAACTGCACCTTTGAATTTGATGATGATTTTGTCGAGAATTTCAGGCAGAAATTTATCATCAACAACCTGATGCATGGTGGGCGCGGAATTAACAACCGCATCGAAACCCACATAAAAAATGGCATTGCCAATTTTATGTACGAAATAAATAAATCGGAAAACGTCCATTTCAGGGTGTTACTGGATGCTTCTCCAACCTCAGGCGTAGAATTTGAATGTATTGGAAATTAAACCGTCTGCAATATCCGGTGTACAACCTGGGCCCGGGTCGCAGGCTGGCATTGTGGGTGCAGGGCTGCAGCCTCAAATGCAAAGGATGCGTAAACCCTGAACTATGGCCAAAATCGAAAGGATCGAAAATAAATCTGGAACAACTGGCAGCGGAGATACTTAAAATTTCACCCAACTGCGAAGGTATTACCATTACTGGTGGCGAACCCTTTGAGCAATACCCACAGTTGATTGCTTTCTGCAGCTATTTGAAACTTAAATCAAACATCAACATATTGGTTTTCAGTGGATACACTATTGATCAATTGCTCAAATATTTTCCTGACAAGTTGTTTCTCAACTGCATAAATCATTTGGTTGACGGCCCTTATCTTCACGACATGAATGTTAAAAATTCTCTACGGGGGTCGTCCAACCAGAATTTTTATACATTTGAGAGCGGAAAAATCAACCAGTCAGGGACGGTGGCCAATAACAACAAATGGTCGGTAAATTTGGATGAAGACAACCATGTTTTTATGGCAGGAATACCCGGGAAGGATGATTTACAGAATCTTATGGCAAGTTTGTGTAGAACGGGAATTAATTTGAATTTTCAGGATGTATAAAATTTCGTGCGATTATTGCTTCGAAGACAACTTTTTCAGCACACCTGACCAAAGGCCAGCTGTTTGTTCCAACTGCAATTCACCCCTTGATCATCTTGAGATCATGGACCAAAACCAGGCTTTTGATTTTGAGCAGGAGATGACAAAACCCAAATCGCTGGATGGCCTTGTTTTGACTTATGAAAAAACCCTTGAGAAAATCAACATCAACCACAGCGAAATAATTATTTTGGGCAGACAGGCCACCGGCAAGGAAATTTTTCAGCATATTCCGCAGATTAGCCGCGAACATTGTAAGATTGAATTCATTGATGACAATTATGTTTTAACTGATCTTAACTCGCTGAATGGCACTTTTATAGGATTAAACCAACGGGACTGCAACAAGCACCAGATGCAAAAAATGAAAGACAACGACATCGTTTATCTGGGGCGCGAAGCCTTTCGGGTTCAGTTAAAATACAAGTCGCTTGTTGCCAGCGAAACAACTGACGCACCGTTAAATGAGGAAGAGATAAAGTTTATGCGTTTCAAATGCCGCGCCTGTGGAAAAATCCACTCGATGAACCTGCTCATTTGCGATAGCTGCGGCTCCTACGGACAATTAGAACCCATCGAGGGTTAAAAGTTTGAGGTTTTGAATAGCAAACTTACGGTTGCTTCATGTCAGGTTTCAGAGAAACCCCAAAACCCGGAATTCTTTAAAAACATAGTTTTACAGGCCTACTCCACATAAAGAACAAGCCCTTTGAGGTACTCGCTTTCGGGGTGATAAATATTGATGGGATGATCGGGCGGTTGCGAAAGCTGGTGCAAAACCCTCACATTGCGGCCTGTGCTGGCAGCAGCGGTAAAAACTGCAACCCTGAAATCGTCTTTGCTTACAACCTGCGAACACGAAAATGTGAACAAAATTCCACCCGGAGCCAGGTTTCTGATGGCAGTTTCGTTGATGCCCCGGTAGGCTTTCAGGGCATTTTCCAACGCTGCCTGATGCTTGGCGAAGGCAGGCGGATCGAGCACAACCACATCGTATTTTTCGGGCTGGTCTTTCAGAAATTCAAAGGCGTCCATGGTGTAAAAACGATGGTGGGGCTGGCTTTCGCCAAAATTGGCATTCATGTTTTTAATGGCCAGTTGCATGGCTTTTACTGAAGCATCAACGCTGTCAACAAGCCGGGCGCCCCCCTTTGCTGCATAAACCGAAAATCCACCGGTGTATGAAAAAATATTGGCCACTTTTTTGCCGGCACAGTAGTTTTTCAGCAAATTGCGGTTTTCGCGCTGATCGATGAAAAATCCCGTTTTTTGCCCTTCACGAAAGTCGATCTCAAACAGATTTCCATTTTCCATAACCTGCACATTTTCTGAACTTCCGGCTAAAAATTTCCCCTCTTCTGACTTTTGTGCAATGTTTAGCGTCGATTCGCTCTTGTCGTAAACGGCAACCACTTTTCCCGGAAGAAGTTCGACAAAAAGATCGGCAATCATTTGCCTGATTCTGAACATTCCCACCGAGTGAGCCTGTAAAACAGCCACACCATGATAAAAATCGACAATCAAACCCGGAAAACCATCACCTTCGCCATGAATCAGGCGAAAAACGTTAGTTTCGGGATTATCAAAAAAGCCTGTTTCTTTTCTAAACCTGATGGCACGGGCTATTTTTTCTTTCCAGAAACCGATGCTGGCATCTGTTTTTTCAAACGAAAACACCCTCACCATGATGCTTCCATTCTGAAAATGCCCGGTGGCGAGGTATTCATCATTGGCTGAGTAAACTTCAACAATGTCGCCGTCCGCCGGGCGACCAACGATGTTTTTAACAGCGCCCGAAAACACCCACAGGTGAAACCTTTTAAGCGACCTGTCGCGGCCCGAGCGGAGGATTACTTTTGGAAAATGTGTCATTATGTCTCTTGTTGATTATATGGCTATTTTAGCTTTAACTTCCATTCTGATCTTTTATGTTCAATTTCTTGATTTCCCGATCGAAGCCCGATTCCATAATGCTGTCCTGAATAATACGGAACTTCTCAAATTATTCGTACGCGATTGCTATCGCTATTTCATGACTGACTTTCCCTTTGTTTGTCAGTATCGCTTCCTCGTTAAATTGTAAAAAGGCATCTAATTTTTTAACCCAATCTTTCATGGTCATCATTATGCCCTTTTTTGCCTGATTTTCAAAATAATTCAGTCAAATCGTAACGATCCTGTTTAAACCATCCAATTCGTTTTCGTTCAAATAATTTTTAGCCACACCAACATCGTGTTTCCTGATTCTGCCTCCGGGCGCATTTTTCCAGGTTGTCAAACCCGTATTTTGTTTTGAACTGTTTACCCCCTTGTAGCAATTAATTATGCTGCGGTTTGGCCGGTAATCGCCCAATGCAATTTATTTTGAACGGTGGCAAAAAATTCTCTGGTAATCGTGTCACCCGGGTCATAATCCGAGCTGCATTGCGCATAAATATCTGTAATTTTTTGATAAAGCAGCCTTTCACTACTCCGGATATCCCTGATTCGGGCAAACTGCTCTTCAAAATAATCTTTACCAAAAACATGCTGAGGATTTTTGAGGCGGTCATCATCCAACGCAAAACCCTTGATGAGATACTTTTTCAGCACACCATTTGCCCAAATGCGAAACTGAGTTGCTTGTTTGCTGTTTACCCGGTAGCCAACAGAGAGGATTGCATCAAGATTGTAGAATTCGATATTTCTGGAAACCTCACGTTCACCTTCCATCTGAACTTGTGCAAATTTTGCACATGTTGCCTCCTTTTTCAATTCACCTTCGTCGAAAATGTTTTTAAGATGTTTTGTAATTACGCTTCTGTCCACACCAAATAATTGGGCAATTTTTTGCTGGGTCAGCCAAACCGTTTCATCTTTTACATAAATTTCGATTTTTACAGCTCCGGAATCGGATTTAAAAATCAAAAAATCACTGAACCGGTTGTTTGATAGGTCATCTTTCAGCACCATTTTAATCAGGATTTGGTTTTTGTGAAATCATCCAATATTTGCCGGACTTCTTTGGCAGCATTTGCTTCCATCAAAGCAGCACGAAGTTTAACGGCGCCTTCAAAATTGCTGGTGTAAATTTTGAAAAATCTTTTAAGCACCGCAAAATTTTTATCAGCGCCGTAGGTATCTGTGTATAATTCAACGTGTTTCATAAGTAAATCCAAGCGTTCACCTGTCGAAATTTCAGGGGCTGGCATATTAAAAAACCAGGGATTATGAAAAATCCCCCGCCCTATCATCACGCCATCAGCGCCGGTTTGGGCACATTTGGCAAAGGCATCCTCCACACTGGTCACATCGCCGTTACCAAACAACGGAATGTCGATTCCCATCTGGTTTCTCAAATCCACCGCTTTTTTCATTTCGTTCCAGTCAGCTGGCACTTCCGACTGATCTTTTTGCGTGCGGGCATGCAAAATCAAAGCATCCAGGTTTTGTTCAAGCAGGAATCCCACCCAGTTTTCGGTATCGTGTTTTTTGATTCCCGTGCGGGTTTTCACGCTAACAGGCACATTTGCAGCCTCGCGGGTAGCTTTGATAATTTCAGCGACAAGGTCATTTTTACCGATGAGTGCAGAACAGGCGGCCTGTTTTACTATTTTTTTAACCGGACAGCCAAGGTTTATGTCAATTCCGTCGAACTGAAATTCGTCACAGATCATTTTCGTGGCCTGATAAAACTTTTCAGGATTTGTGCCCCAAATCTGAACAACAATTTTTACACCTTTTTCATTTAAAAGCGCACGTTCTGAATGGTTTACCAGCAAACGGCCAATCACCTTTGGCCTGCCTTTGGGATGGCACAACCCATCGGTTGACGTGAATTCGGTAAAAATTACATGAAAGTATTCAGGGTTGGATACACGCAATACTATTTCCCTGAACGATGTGTCAGTGACATCCTCCATTGGCGCCAGCATAAAAGCAGGGTTCGGCAATTCTTTCCAAAAATTTGTCATTATCCTTTCAAAGCCGGCAAAATTACTAAAATCCGGTTGTTCAGAATTGTACAAATGAACTACTGTAACCGAACATACAGAAAAGTTAAAAAAAATCAGGAAATTTCCCTATCATACTGAATATTCAGGTTTTACAATAAAGGCACAATGATTGGTAAACAACTTTTTATATAACACTAAAACATTAAGTCTATGAAAAAAACTTTCTTTTATCTGGTGGTTATTACCACTTTCTTTCAGTTTTCCTGCGCCGTTCAATCCGAAAAAAGCAGGGAGGTAAAGCAATACACCATCGAGCAGTTTATGAACACCACCAACATTGGTGGTGGAACTTTTTCGGCCGATAAGCAAGAAATACTCCTTACCAGCGATCAGTCAGGAATTTACAACATTTATACTATTCCTGCGATGGGAGGAACGCCTGCTCCACTCACCCAATCGGATACAGCTTCGATATTTGGAATTTCATTTTTTCCCGAAGACAACCGGGTACTTTTCAGGAGCGATGATAATGGTGATGAAGTATTTCACATTTTCAGGTTAGACCCTGATGGCAGCATCACCGACCTGACGCCGGATAAAGGCGCAAGAGCCACCTTTTACGGCTGGAACCGCGATAATAAGCATTTCTTTTATGTTTCGAATAAACGCGACCCGAAATTCATGGACCTCTACGAGATGAACATCGAAACCTTTCAATCGGAAATGCTTTTTGAAAACACCGAAGGCTTTGGAATTTCAGATGTCTCGCCCGACAAAAGATACATTGCACTCGATCGTCCTTTAACTTCTTCAACCAATGAATTGTTTCTTTTCGACAGAGAAATGAACAAGATGGTCAGAATTTCACCCGAAAATCCCGAATCGAGTTATTCGTCATCCGATTTTAGCCTCGACGGCAAATACTTTTATTACCTGACCGACGAGGGTAATGAGTTTAGCTACCTTGTAAAATACGAAATTGAGACAGCAAAGGCTGAAAAATTCTACTCTGCCAGTTGGGATGTCCAGTATGCCTATTTTTCCTACAATGAAAAGTACCTGGTGATAGGTGTTAACGAGGATGCAAGAACCCGGATTTACATGTGTGAAGCAGCTAACTTGAAACCCGTGAAGTTCCCTGAAATTGAGGCTGGTGAAATAAGTTATGTACGGATGTCCAAAGACGAAACCATGATGAGTTTCTTTGCCGGAAGTTCGCGCTCAACCAACGATTTGTACGTTTATAAAATTGGCGAAGCGATGCCAGTAAGAATCACCAAAACCCTGAATCCCGAAATTAATCAGGATGACCTTGTTGAAGGGAAGGTAGTGAGGTACAAATCGTTTGACGGAACCGAAATTCCTGCCATTCTTTATTTGCCACATCAGGCTTCTTCAAAAAACAAAGTTCCATGCCTGGTTGATGTTCATGGTGGACCAGGCGGACAGTCGACACTTTACTACGACGCTCTTGGTCAGTATCTTATCAATCATGGCTATGCCATCATTTCGGTTAATAACCGCGGAAGCAGTGGTTATGGCAAGACTTTTTACCGGATGGACGACCGCAATCATGGCGAAGGCGACCTGATGGATTGCATTTATGCAAAAAATTATCTTGCTACCACCGGCAAAATCGACACGACAAAAATTGGAATATTAGGAGGTTCGTACGGCGGATTTATGGTAATGGCAGCTTTAACCACACATCCTGAAGCGTTTGCAACGGGTGTTAACCTGTTTGGCGTAACCAACTGGCTGCGCACCTTGCAAAGCATCCCTCCCTGGTGGGAAGCATTCCGTAAAGCGCTTTATGATGAAATGGGCGATCCGGCTGTTGATTCAGCAAGATTGTACAGAATTTCACCGCTTTTCCACGCCGAAAAAATCACGCGTCCGTTTATGGTTTTGCAAGGTTCGCAAGATCCGCGGGTTCTGCAGGCAGAATCGGATGAAATAGTGGCTGCTGCACGCGCCAACGGCGTTCCGGTTGAATATGTGCTGTTTGATGACGAGGGACATGGCTTTGTAAAAAAAGACAACCAGATTGAAGCAAACAGCAAAATCCTTCAATTCCTTGACAAATATCTCAAGGCCGAAGTTGCTCAAAATAAATAAACTGCTTTTGTTAATAATGATTTTAGCCCTGTTGTGTGAAATACACTAACAGGGTTTTTTTTTAAATTTCGACAACCAGGTCAGGAATAAACCCGGTGTTTAATTCAAGGGGGTACCCTCTTGGATTACAAATGACACGCGTTTTACCAATTCTGTAATCGCAGGCGGTGTGTATGTGGCCGTGAATCCATAATTCGGGTTGAAATTCAAGAATCAGGTTTTCGAGGTTTGATGCAAAAGCAGGATTGATGGCATCACCGGCATACGCCGTTGGTATTGATTTTACACTGGGAGCGTGATGGGTTACGACCACAGTTTTACCTTGATGTATGGATAGCTGTTCCGTCAGCCAGTTGAGCGATTTGGCATGTATCAGGGCGGTGTCCATCGCCTTCAGTTTCGAATAATTTGGGCTTCGCCTGATGAGTTTATAGTCGTTCATGGCCATCCCGGCACTGAACATGGCGTACTCAACCTGCCCATAAAGCTGGAAATCAGTCCAAAGCGTACATGCTAAAATCCTGACATTACCAGAAATAAAAATTCCGTTCTCGAGAAAATGAACATTTGAATTTTCAGATTTCAAATTAAGATCATCCAGGAGTTTAGGGTAGGCGTGCCGGTAAAACTCATGGTTGCCGGCAATATAGATGACCGGTTTGTTTCCTGATTTTTTATTTGCCCACCCAATTCCTCTTGTACCAACAGAGGTATCGCCTGCCAGCACAATAACATCAGCATGGGTATCGGGCAAAGCAAAGTCCTCAAATTCGAGGTGTAAATCGCTCAGGATATGAAGTTTCATTGCAGGTTATTTTGAGATAAAAATTCCTCAAATTCATACTTCAGTAATCCAAATCTGAAAATATCGTAGTATTTGCCCTCAAAATACTTTGCCTGTCGCAACCGTCCCTCTTCAAAAAAACCAAGTTTCCGGACCAGTTTAAGCGCAGGCTCGTTGTATTCGATTACCTCAGCCTCAAGGCGGTAAAAATTCATACAATAAAAAGCATGTTTCATCAGAGCAATCAAGGCATTTGTGCCAATGCCTTTATGATGAAAGGAAGGATCAAGAAAAAGGCTTAGTTCGGCCTTGCGGTTGAACCACCGGATAGTTTTCAAGGCACACGAACCGGCAACACGCTCCTGGTGAATGATAACAAAAACCAAGCTATCGGGCATTCCTTCGGGGTACATCCACCGTTCGGTCAGGTTTTTGGAAACTTCCGGAATTTCGGTAATTTTAAGAATTGCCTCATTCTTTTCGTCGGTGGATTTCAAACATAAATTGTTAGCTTTAATAACCATTTCGATGTTTTCTGAATGATCAAAAATAAGCGTCAAAACGCAGATTTAAAACCTCAACAGCTTTATAAGATCCTCTGTTTTAAAAGGTTTGCTGATGTACTCGTTCATGCCTTCAGAAATCAATTTTTCACGTTCTCCTTTGAGTGCGTTTGCAGTCATAGCAATAATCGGGATGGGGTCTTTTATTCCATTTCTTTTTTCAAGATCCCTGATTTTGTGCGTAGCCTCAATTCCATCCATTATCGGCATAATCACATCCATCAGGATGACATCATACCTGTTTTTCTGAAACATTTCCAGGGCAATTTTTCCATTTTCTGCCACATCCACAAAATGACCTAACTTGTTGAGGTTAAACAAGGCAACTTTTTGATTGATTACGTTATCTTCAACCAGCAATACATTCAGGGTTTTACCTGAAACGGTTTCTGACTGTTTGCTTTCGCCGGATCTTACTATCACCGCATCACTCAATTCAAACTCGGCAGTGAACCAAAACTTCGAGCCCTTGCCTTCTTCACTTTCCACCCCGATTTCGCCATTCATCATTTTCGAAAGGTTTTTTGAAATGGCAAGTCCCAGGCCTGTACCTCCAAATTTACGTGATATCGAACTTTCCGTTTGCGAAAATGCCCTGAAAAGCTTCTTTTTGCCTTCTTCTGAAATTCCAATACCCGTATCAATTACCCTGAAAATGAGTTTAACTTTTTTAACCTTACTACCATGATCTTTTATGGTGGATTGGTTTAGTTTTCCTATTTTAAGGGTTACACTGCCTGACGGGGTAAATTTGATGGCATTATTGAGCAGGTTGATCAGGATTTGTTTCAGCCTCAGGGAGTCACCGCTAATATGGCCGGGAACATTCTGTGCAATTTCTACGTGAAGTTCCAATCGTTTTTCTCCAGCTTTCAGCGCAAGAAGTTTAACAATTTCTTCAACCTCGTTGTGCAGATCGAAAGCCATGTTTTCGAGTTCAACCTGGCCTGATTCAATTTTAGAGAAATCGAGAATGTCGTTGATAATGGCCAACAGGTTATTCCCCGAAATGTTGATGATGTCGAGGTATTCCTGCTGTTCTTTGTTAAGGGTGGTGCCTTTCAGGATGTTGGCCATACCAATAATGCCGTTGAGCGGCGTTCTGATTTCGTGCGACATGGATGCCAGAAACAGAGATTTGGTATGGGTAGCTGCTTCAGCCTTGTCTTTTGCAATTCTCAACTCGGCATTCATTCGTTCGAGTTCACGTTTCTGAAGATAAAGATCGAGGAATACTTTCACTTTCCCGCGAAGGATTTCGGGCTGTATAGGCTTTGAAATCAGGTCAACAGCACCGGTTTCGATACCTTTCACCACATAAAAATCGTCTTTATAAATTGCTGAAACAAAAATTACAGGCAGGTATTTGGTGCGGTCTTCCTGACGAAGAAATTCAACGGTTTCGTACCCGTCCATTTCAGGCATCTGAATATCAATGATGGCCAAGGCAAAATCATTTAAAAAGGTGCTGACGATGGCTTCATTTCCCGATAATGCCCTGATAAATTCTACATTAAAATCATCCAGAAGTTTTTCGACGGCGACCAGATTTTCAATCTTGTCATCAACAATCAATATTTTTGGTTTTTCGTTGGTTTGTGTTTTCATCATGATTAAGCTGATACCTCTTCCTTTTTTTAAATAATCAGATATTATTCGTTATGAAATCCATTATTGCTGAACAGGTTAATTAAAACTTCACGAAGTTCTTCGGATTTGAATGGTTTGCTGATGTAACCATCCATTCCCTGTGATAAGAGTTTTTCGCGGTCGCCTTTCAAGGCGTTGGCTGTCATTGCAATAACAGGAATTCCTTTTTTGATCGGCTGATCGTCCTGAATTTTTTTGATAATGCCTGTTGCTTCAATCCCGTCCATCACGGGCATCATAATGTCCATGAGAACCACGTCGTACAGGTTTTGTGCAAACAAATCGACAGCCATTTTTCCATTATCGGCAACATCAACAATGTGTCCCATTTTCTGGAGATTTACCATGGCCACACGTTGATTGATATCATTGTCTTCAACCAAAAGCACCCTAAGTTTCTGAATATGACTTTTTTCAAAGTGTTTATGGGTATTCTCGGCCTTTTTGGCCGAAATCTCATTGCCAATACCCAATGTTACGGTGAACCAGAAGGTAGATCCTTTGGTTACTTCACTGATTACACCAATTTCACCTCCCATTATTTTCGCAAGGTTTTTTGAAATCGACAGGCCAAGCCCCGAACCACCATGTTTACGTGAGATGGAAGCATCAGCCTGCGAAAATTCCTTGAAAAGCTTCTTTTTGGCCTTTTCAGGAATTCCGATACCGGTGTCAACTATTTTAAAAAACACCCTTACATTTTCTGAATCATTCGACAGCAAGTTGGCTTCCAGCGTAACACTGCCCGCATCGGTGAATTTTATTGCATTGTTTACCAGGTTAATGATGATTTGCTTGAGTCGAAGTGGATCACCCACCAAATAGGGGGGAATGGCTTCATCGACATGAAAACTAAGATTCAAATTCTTCTCCTGAGCTTTCAGGTTCATCATTTTGTATATTTCCTGGATTTTTTCGTTCAGGTTGAAATTAATTTCCTCGAGTTCAATTTGTCCTGATTCGATTTTCGAAAAATCGAGGATATCGTTGATGATTCCAAGCAAGCTGACGCCCGAAAGGTTGATGATGTCAACATATTCTGTTTGTTTTTCAGTTAATTCGGTTTCTTTCAGAATTTGTGTCATCCCGATGATTCCATTCAGGGGGGTTCGTATCTCGTGACTCATATTGGCCAGGAAAGTCGATTTATGCTTGTCAGCCGCCAGTGCTTTGGCTTTGGCCTCTTCGGCAATAAGGTAGGCTTTTTTGCGCTCAGCTACCTCATCCTGCAGTTTTTCATTGATGTCGTTCAGTTCATGTGTACGCTGCAAAACCAGTTTTTCCAGCTGTGTTTTGTGAACGTGTAAATCGAGGAATACCTTAACTTTTCCTCGTAAGATGATGGGAACAATGGGTTTAGGAATAAAATCGACGGCGCCGGTTTCAATTCCTTTAATGATGTGAATTTTTTCGGTGTAAATGGCAGATACAAAAATGACCGGCAATAATCTGGTTTTCTCGTCCTGACGCATCAGCTCCACAGTTTCGTAGCCATCCATTTCGGGCATCTGAATATCCACAATGGCCAGCGCAAAATCGTACATCAGGGTCATGACAAGGGCTTCGTTTCCCGATGTGGCCCTGATAAAATCCACATCAAAAACATTGAGTACTTTTTCCAGTGCGATCAGATTTTCAATCTTATCATCAACAATCAGTATTTTTGGTTTGTCATTCATAGGCTAAATTATTTGTACAACCAAACACGCATCAGCGATAATAATTTTTCGATATTCACAGGCTTCGACATATAGTCGCTGGCACCTGATTCGATGCACTTTTGCCTGTCTTCTTTCATGGCTTTTGCTGTAAGGGCAATAACCGGCAATTTCTCGAACTTCCGGTTTTCCCTGATTTTTCGCATTGTTTCGTAACCATCCATCACCGGCATCATAATATCCATCAAAATCAGGTCGATATCCGCTTCTTTTTCAAGAACATCGAGCGCCATCTGTCCATTTACTGCTTTTACCACTTCCATTCCCTTATCTTTCAATACTTTAGTTATGGCAAACACATTTCGCATATCATCATCCACAACCATGATTTTTTTACCCTGAAACAGTTTTTCCTTATCGTGTAGCTGGGCGATAATTTGCTGCTTTTTATCAGGAAGATCATCAACCACACGATGCAAAAACAGGGCTGTTTCGTCAAGCAGCCTTTCCTCCGACTTCACACCTTTAATAATGATGCTGTTGGTGTAGTTCTGCAGTTCTTCATTCTCCTCTTTTGTCAGTTCTTTTCCGGTGTAGATAATGATTGGTGGTATGTCCGAAATTTTATTCAAATCGAGTTGCCTTAAGAGATCGAACCCACTCATATCGGGCAACCCGAGATCGAGCACCATGCAATCGAATTGTCGTTCGTTGAGAATCGACAGTGCCTGGTCGCCGGTTTTTACTTCGGTTATATTTACGTCTTCCTCGCCAATGACAACCTTGATGCTTTTTCGCATCGAGTCATCATCTTCCACAATCAGCAGGTCTTTCATTTTACGATCGATGAAATGCTCGATTTTCGAAAAGGCTTTTTTCAATTGTTCGGGCTTTACCGGTTTATTCAAATAACCAATAGCTCCTTTTTTATAAACATCAATGGTTTCCTCAACTGCCGACATCATGTGTACGGGGATATGGCGTGTTTTTGATGATTCTTTCAATCGTTCCAGCACAGTCAATCCGTCAATTCCAGGCAATTTTATATCAAGAATAATGGCATTGGGGATGAACCTGTCTGCCAGCGTCAAACCTTCTTCACCTGTAACACAGGCCAACACTTTGAATCCATTTTGTTTTGCCTGTTTTATAAGAATCTGAGCAAAACTTGGATCGTCCTCGATGATGAGGATAACTTTATCCTTTTCCTGTATATCATCACGGTCATCGGGGATAACCCTGATGGTGGCAGCTGAAGGAGTAACCTTCATGCTATTGGCTGATTGTGAAGGTGTTTCGGAAGCGCCAACCGACGGCTGAAAAGTTTTGGTTGCTGGTTTTTTTATGGCAGAAGGAATTTCGGGTTGTGTATCTTCAACTTTGACAAAAGGAAGGTAGATAGTAAAGGTAGATCCACGCCCGGGCTCGCTTCTCAAAAGGATTTCACCACCAAGCAGCTTAGCAAGTTCTCTTGATATCGAGAGCCCCAATCCTGTTCCGCCATATTTTCGTGAGGTACCACCATCGGCCTGCTGAAACGCCTCCCAAATGGCCAATTGCTTTTCTTTTGGAATCCCGATTCCTGTGTCGATTACCGAAATGGCAATGGTTTTCTCAACATCGAGCCCGCTGCGCGACAAATCAACCCCAGGAGCCGGAAGATGAAAATGGACTTTGATACCGCCTTCATCAGTAAATTTTATGGCATTCGACATCAGGTTTTTCAATATTTGTTCGAGCCGCAATCTGTCGGTCACGATTTCGCCGGGAATGTTCGGGTCGATCTGAACATCCAGTGCTAATTGTTTCTGGTTTGTAACCGGCCTGAACTGTCGGTAAATATTATCTGTCAGGTCAGAGAAAGTGATCTGTTCAAGATTCAGGGTCATTTTTCCGGATTCGATTTTCGACAGATCGAGGATTTCGTTGATAAGTGTAAGCAAATCGCTGCCGCTTTTGTAGATAATTTCACACGATTCGATCTGATCATCGTTTAGGTTGCCATTTTTATTGTCGGCAAGGTCGCGTGAAAGGATGAGCAAACTATTAAGCGGTGTTCGCAACTCGTGCGACATATTGGCTAAAAACTCCGATTTATATTTACTCGAAATTTCCAGTTCTTTTGCTTTTTGTTCGATGTTGGTCCTGGCAACTTCGAGTTCGAGGTTCTTATCGCTGATTTTGCGTTTTTGTTCTTCGAGCGCGCGGGTTTTTTCCTGCAACTCTTCGTTGGTCACCTGCAACTGTTCCTGCTGAGTCCTGAGGTTTTCCTCTGATTTGCGTAATGCCTTTGTCTGTTCCTCAAGCTCCTCGTTGGCAACACGCAATTCTTCCTGCTGAACCTGGAGTTCTTCGTTTTTCTGCTTTAATTCTTCCTGCTGAATTCTCAGTTTGTTGGCCTGTTCGGTGGTCATATTCAGCATATTTTGCATTTGCCACCGGGTGTTTATCGAATTGAAAGCAATGGCAATGCTCTCTGAAACCTGCTTAATCAGGTCCATTTGCAACTGTGTCAGCTGATGTGCAGAACCAAGTTCCATCACTCCCAATACCTTGTTTTGATAAATCAGCGGTGATACAAGTATGTTTTGAGGTGGTGTTTTACCCAAACCTGATTGAATAAAAATATAATCCTTTGGCGGGTCGGTAAACAGAATTGCCTTTTTCTCTAAGGCAGCCTGGCCAATAAGACCATCACCCAAACCAAACCTGGTGGTATTGTCTTTTCGAATGTCGTAAGCATAAGTACCGGTGAGCGTCAGCGATTCATCCTCTTCGGAAGAATAGAGTGCTCCAATCTGAATGTTCATAAGTTCAGCAATCAGCGACAAAATCTGATTGGCAAGTTCACGGGCAGATTTTTCACCCCGCAAAGCATCGCTGATTTTCATGATGGAGGTTTGAATCCAGTTGTTGGCCTCACTTTCTTTTGACAATTCCCTTAAGTTGTTGCGCATCTGCACAAGTGAATTTCCTAACAAATCATCATCGCTTAGCGCATGATAAGGTTTATCAAAGTTGCCTTTACCAATTTCGCTGGCAAAGTTGGAAGTCTCTTTAAGTCCTTCAATCAACAAATTAAGCGCTTCTGACATTTCTCCCATCTCGTCATCGCCGCCTTTTATCTTTTCGGTTGGCAAAATACCTTTTCCCATCGACAGCAAAATCATTTTCAGAGAATTGATGGGCCTTACAAGCGAGTTTGTGGTAATCCATGCCGATGCAATTGCCACACCAATCAGCAACAATCCCATCAATAATATCAGGGTCTGGAAATTGTTGAACGACCTGTCCATCTGATTTAACTGATCGTCAACAATTCGCTCCTGTTCCTTGGTAAGTGTTGTGAGCTTTGATACGATTTTATCAGTTTCAATCATCACTTCACCACTTTCTTCAACCATTGGCTGAATCTCAAACACAATCATCACATCCTCGTAACTATCGAAATTACCAAGTTGTTCCATCACATATTTGTGTTTAACAAAAAGGGTATCGGTAATGGAAGTAATAATATCCCGGTACAATGCCTGATTGTTTGAATTCCAAAAGGGTGAAAGTTCATCAAGTTTTGCTCTTAATTCAGGAAACTCGGATTTATGAAGGTTTTTAAGCCTGATTTTATCAGGTGTATCGGATTTTCTGTCGATAAAAACCCAGTTTTTTACCAACATCTTCGAGTTATTGATTTGAAAAAGCAGGTCGTTGAGATATGAAACGGAAGGTGTATAAATTTTGGTAATCCGGTCGCTTACCTTTCGGCTTCTATCAAGGGTTACGTAGGTAAGTACGCTGCTAATCATTACTCCGATAACCACGATTCCGAAACCAAAAATGAGTTTATTCTTTACTGTTAACCTGATTTTCATATTATATGATTTTCCTGCCATGATGGGATGATTTGTCATTTCGTATTAGTCCACTACAATTGCAAGTCGTTCAAGTTCTGAACTCACTTTCAGACCATATTTGGTGGCATTGCTTTTTTTGAGTTCAAACTTCTGTTTGTTGTCTCTAATTACGAAATTTATAGCGGCGCCGGCATTGGCAAGTCCCTCTTTATCTGTAATTAGCAATGTGTTATTATTTTTAACCATCGAAACAATTGTATTCAGATCGGCCGACCTTGCCGTTGGGATAAAAAGTACATGGCAAACTCCGATTTCATCAAGGGTTTTGAACTTTTTTACAACTATCTGCTGATTTCCTACCTTACGACTTTGCGCCATGGTTTCCAACTCCGAAATAATGGGTGAATTCCCAATAACACCAATGACAAAGTCGCCTCCGCGCAAATGATCAGGCCACTCGATATGCTTTGTAAAATTGTAAATAAAAACGGCCTGGTATTTTTCTGATTGACCCATGGCTGAAAACATAAAAGATAAGAAGCCAATCAACAGCAAGAGTTTAGAATATTTCATCTGATCGTATTTTTATTATGAATGCTAATTAAAATGAAAAATTCAATCCGGCAAGGTACATTCCTGTTCCTTCATCGCCAAAGGCAAATTCCCTGCTGGTATTGTTAAAAAAGTTTCTCAGATTGACATATACGGTATTGTTTTTCCAGAATTTGTATGAGACCTTCAGATCGGCAATTACTTTAGGATCAATTTCAATGGTTTCAACATTACGGGTAGAGGCATCATCATACCTGAATTGCTGACGCGAATAGTAGTACACATTACCAAAAATGTTAAACTTTTCCAAAGCAGCATAATTCAGGGTTAATCCGCCATAGAATGAGGGTGTTGCCTCGTGTTTGAGGTCAATGATTGACTGGTAACTGGTGTAATAGCCGTATTCAGCGTGGTTCACTTTGGTATTCAGGTCTTCAAGAGCGGTTAATTGAATGGTTCCGAAGCCCTTAAGTCGCAGGTTTCTGTTAATAATATAATCGAAATTGCCTGTAATCCCTGCCTGATTTGCTTTGAGCGGGATATTCTCGTATCTGGTCTTGGTAGTGGTTTTAACGGCGTAAAAGGGTGGGAAAGGCACCGGGATTGTATCTGCAGAATAGTAATACTGCATGGGAAGGCTGAAGTTTTTTGTTACTGAGAAAAATGCCTCAAGTCCGGTTTGAAAATTACCAGTGAGCTGATTACGTGTACCGAACTCGAACATGTCTGTGGTAGCCAGTTTCAGGTTTTCATTTCCGTACAATTCAAACCTGAAATAACCCGGGTCGATAATCATCGACGAGTAAGTGTCGAGCGTGAATGGCCCCTGGTTTGCCCTTGAATAAACCAGCCGTACCAGATTATTGTTATCAATTTTATAGGAACCGGCAAACTGGAATGACAAATAGGTATCATCAGGTTTGTTGTACTTGTCGCTCCGAAGTGCTGCTATGAGTTTAAGTTTATTAAACAGAAGATATTCAGCACGAAGATGCCCTGAGATGGTGCTTAATTTTTTTGCACCACTGAAATAACTGAAATTGGAAGAATCGGTATAATTTCCTACATCATAATCTGCATTTTGATAACTAAATCCTGGACGAAGGGTGAGATTTTTCCATTTGAAATCATATTCAACAACGGCATCCATCTGACTCATATCGTAATGAAATCCGGGGTTTTTCTGCCCAACAAACAGATCCTGTTCACCCTGTATGTACGAAAATCTGGCCACCAACCCTACCATCTTAGCCTGAAAGTTCACATAATTGGTTTTCGATTCCCTGTAATTCATCGGAATAATTCCATTGTCGATATAAACAGTTTGTGCTTTTGAGTTTTGCATTCCTGCAGAAAAATCGAAACTGATCTTCTCGCTTACATCATAAAAAGCTGAAAAATTGGCAGCATATTTATCCGTTGCCAACTCAGGATCAGGATAATAACTTTTACCCGAATCTGCCAATGGGAAATAGGGTGGTGTTGCGATCAAACCCAATGAATCCCTCGACAAGTAGCGTTTAACAGAAAACGGATAATACGTATTTTGGGTTCTGTCGAGATACTGATAGTTACCTGAAACTAAAAACCTGAGTTTATTCACAGGGTTAATACCAATAGCGAGTGAGGCAATTTTTGAATTAAGCGTACCTGCCTGAACATCTGCATTTACTGTAACAGGTTTGCTTTCGGGTTTGGTTGTAATAATGTGAATTACGCCGGTAACTGCATTGGGGCCATACAAGGCAGAGGCTGGTCCCCTCACCACTTCAATCCTTTCGATGTCATTGAGGCTTACAGGCAAGGTTTCCCAAAATGTACCACCCTGAAAATAACTGTAAACAATCCGGTTGTCAATCATGACAAGCGTCATGGTATTCTCGGAGTAATTGAGTTTGTTACCTAAAATATTATCCAGCCCGCGAATATGAACATCATAATTGCCATTGGTTTTTTCCCTGACAATCACTCCGGGCATCAGGCGGAGGGCTTCCGGTATGTTGATAGCCCCCGAATTTAATATCTCCTCACGGGTAAGAACGGACGCAGACAAGGGTGCATCAAACAGGCTTTCTGCTTTTTTGGACACCGAAAAAATGTCGATGTTCATTAAGGCCTCCAAATCAAGGTCGTACAAATTAGAACTTGTGGTATCAATGTTCTGACCACTTGAAGTTTTTGGAACAGTAATAAGGCAGAAAGTCATCACCAAAATAGTAAAAAAAATAGCAAATCGTTTCATAATGTATTTTATTTGAATTTGTTAATATCCTCTATGCAAATTTCAATCTTTCCCTTTTCAGGCAACCAAATGTATCAATTTTTTTTTACAGAGACCTATTTAATGTAAGTTAATGACATAAAAATAAAAAACCCCTTGTTTGATTCGTCAACAAGAGGTTTTTACATTTTGTGGCAAAGTTCGTAAAACTGCTGGTGTCCTGGTTTTCCGATCTTACATGTATTATTCTGAATTTCGGCTATTTAACATCAGAATTGTAAGGATAACTATCTTGGCTTTACGCTTCCTGCGCCACTCGTATGACTATCCACCCTGGGATTGCCTTCATAGCGGATTGAGGCAGCTCCTGATACACTGGCTTTCAACATTTCGGTTGCATGGATGTTGGCATCACCTGCCCCACTGATATCGATTTCATAATTTTTTACAACAAATTCAAAAGCATTCAGCTCAGAAGCGCCTGATAAATCCATGGAACATTCTCCAGCGCTACCTTTCAAATCGATTTCGCTGGCGCCCGAAAAATCACCTTTTAGGCTTTGTGCATTCATGTTCAGATCAATTTCAGAGGCTCCGCTTCCTTTCAGTACAAGATTTTCAAATGTGAGGGCATTTTCACTGCCAAGTTCACAGGCGCCGGATATCCCGATCTTCTCCAGCGATTGAAAGGTAATGTAAAGGGTAAGCGATTTTGAATGTCTGATGTTGTCCTTACTTTCGACATAAAGGGTGCTACCTCTTACTTCTGTTACAATTAACGGAATTAGGTTCTCATCTGCTTCCACGATAACAGATTCAGAACTTCCCTGTGTAAGGATTATTTTAAATGCGCCACCAGCATCAAGTTTTGAAAAACCTGAAACATTGCGGGTTTCTTTCACCACTTTGCCATTGCCGTCAACGCCGTCAATATATCCACAGCCTGATGACGAAAGCATAAAGAAGGCCAGCAGAGCTGTTAACAAAACTAAAAACGATTTCCTAATCATAAATTTTGGATTTATTTGTTAAACAATAAGTTACATTTTAACGGTGATAAACCTCACCAGAACCAGATGATGAAACATCCACCGAAACGGGCTCTCCCATGTAAGTGAGGTCGCCTGAGCCACTTAACCGGACTTTTAAGTTACCAGAAACCTTTACAACAACATCGCCCGATCCGTTGCATTTTGCATCTACATCCACCACATTTAAGCTGTAAAGATTTACATCTCCCGAAGCAGAATGTTCAATTGAGATTTTATCTGCTGATCCTGACAATTTTACATCGCCCGATCCTTGCACATAAATATTTCCTGTTGTTAGGCGGAGTTGCTCTGCGGTAAAGTCGCCAGACCCGGCAATTTTAAGTCTGAACTCACCTGAAACACCGGTAACGTCAACGTCTCCTGAACCATTTATCGTCGTTTCGAGATTTTTCATATCAAGTTCCAATTCAACGTCTCCCGAACCGTTCACATCAATTTCGCAGGATGAACCCTTAATTATTCCTTCGCTCTTCACATTTCCTGAACCGTTGATTTTTACCTTTTCGAGGTTGACAACTGTTACAAAAACCTCAAGGGTTTTGGCATTGCGGATGCTTCCGTCAATATCAATTTCGAGCACGCCACCGCTTATGTTGGTGGTGATTAATTCCAAAAGGTTTTCATCGGCTTTTACCTTCACGGCCTGGCTTCCACCCTGTTTTATGAATACATCAGCCGAACAGGAGATTACGATCCCCGAAAAGGAAGGTGCATTCCTGTCCTGTGTTACAACATTGCCGTTTCCACTTGTGCCACTCCATTGACTGACAGCCCGTTCGGGGCTCATTAGCATTGCAGCCAATAAAATAATGCTTAAAACAACCAATCTCAAATTTTTCATTTTCCTTCGTATTTTGTTTAATTTAAAATTTGTTCCAGTTTAGTTTATACCGATATCAACTCCGCCATATTCGCTCGAAATGCTCACTGTAGCCTTGGCCTGTTTGTTTGTCCCAACAATTCCCTGGTAGTACCCTTCGGTTGACGAGGTTATTTTTTTCGAAAAATCAGTATTTCTGGGGTAATCAAGTGTACAAAACTCCATTTCGGCTTCAATTGCAAACGACGACCCTGTCTCAAAGTTTAAGGCTACAGCACCAAAGCTGTTTTCAACCGAAATTTTATAAAAGTCTTTCGAAATGTTTTTGATGGTCAGATTTCCATATTCTGTTTCAGCCGTCAGGTTTTGAATCAGGTTATCAACCACAAAATCAGAGAATTTTGATTCTACCTTTACGGTCTGTACTTTTCCCAAACTGCATTTCCCACCTTCCTGGTCAATTTCAAGTTCGTTCATTTCATCAACTGAAAAAACGGAGTAGTTTGTCTCAACTTTGAGTTTTCCTGCTTTGGTAATCGAAAGTTCTGAATAATTTACCTCAACATCGCCAACGGCAATGTCTCTGATCATTCCTTTTCCAAATGACAATTCAATGTTGTTGATCTCATTTTTCAGGCTTTTTATTTCAGCATTGCCATATTCAACTTTAATGGCAGATTTTCCTTCTACGGTTTCGATGTAGGCATTTCCGAACTGATGATCCAGCTCGAGGCTGACACCCGAAGGCATATATATTTCCATATCCACTGAAAGATCATGGTTTCCGTTGTTGAACCATTTTTCCTGAATAATGGTTTTGATGCTAACCTGATTTGGATCGCTGCTGATGTCAACTTTTACATTGCTGAAAATTTTTTCGGCTTTTTCGTAACCCGACACATCTGCATGCGCCACAACTTTTACTGAAACAGCGTTTTCCGCCCAATTTTTGCATTTCACCTCACCGTATTTGTGTTCGATATGCAAAATAGCGGCTTTGTTGATTGAAATTTTTTTATCAACCAGTGTTTTATCGAATTTCTCCTTTGCGTAAATGCTGCCAAATGCTGATAAAAGCACTAAGACCAGCACAATTTTCAATCCTGAATTCCAAAATTTTTTCATGTCCTATTGTTTTAAAAGTTTTTGATCCTCTGAATTCTTTTCAGCTACGTTAAGTTGTTTTACAATATTTTCAACTATTTCTGCTTTCATCCTTTTGTTGTTTACCATTGCAGCTTTTAATTTTTGATTATCAGGGTTTTTGGCATATTCCTTTTCGATGGCAGCAAGGCTTGCATCAAGGTTTTCGAGTTGCTTTCCTGCTATGGCCTTCACGCGGGCAGCTTCTTTGTCGTTAAGGGCAAGTTGATCGATCCTGTTGATTTCGGATGATGTGACTGACTCATAATAATTAAAAACATCTTCAATTTCTTTTGAAAAAGTAATACGCGTGGCTTCTTTTATTACAGCACCACTCAAATCGGAGAAAGAATACCTGAAAATGGCTACTGATGCTGCCACAAACACAATTATTGTTGCGGCAATTCGGGCCCACCCCCACCATTTATTAGGCAAAGGTTGGGACTGCTGACTGCTTTCCAGTTTTTCGATAAACCTGTTCTTATGCCCAAGTGGGGGAATCTGGTTATCGAAAAAGTCTTTGTTTTCTGATATTTTCTTTTCTAAAAATGTCATGTCTTCAGGTTATTAGATGGTTTTCATCAATTCCTCGATTTCATAATGATTTCCAACAGTTTTTGTTTGGCTCGCGAATAACGGGTTCTGATGTTTCCATAAGTGGTACTTAGGATTTCAGAAATTTCTTCGTGATCGAATCCTTCCAAAAGGTGTAAAGACAGGATAATCCTGTAGTTTTCTGGCAAAAGGCTTATAGCATCGCGGATTTCTTCGAGACGGCAGAAAATATTTTCCGACCACGATGCTTCGTTTTCGTTAACATCTTCCGGTTCAAATTCAACATCATCAAGGCGGAGCAGCTCTTTTTTCTTTCGAATACTATTGATGGAGCGGTTAACCACAATTTTTTTCAGCCAGGCGCCAAAACTTCCTTCGCCACGAAAGGTGTCGATTTTAGTAAATGCCTCAAGGAACGAATCCTGCATAATGTCTTCAGCCTCAGTCATATTACCAATTATCCTGTAACTAACATTGTACATGGCTTTGTAGTAGAGATCGTAAAGTTTTAACTGTGCGTCTCTGCTGTTTAGCCTGCAGCCTTCTATGAGTTCGTAATGTATGTCTTTTACAGCTGGTTCCAAAATCAGTTTATGTTTTTACCTATTGACACATGCGATTTTGAATTGTTACACTTTTCGAAAAAAAAGCATAAAAAAACCTGCCAGGTGGCAGGTTCACTTAATCTGTAATAAATGTATCAAATTGAAAAAACTATTGCCCAAGGTAAGCTTTCAGTAGTTTACTGCGTGAAGTATGTTTCAACCTTCTGATGGCCTTTTCTTTAATCTGACGCACGCGTTCGCGTGTTAGGTCGAATTTCATCGCAATTTCGTCTAAAGTAAGCCCGTGGTTCATGCCGATTCCATAATAAAGGTTTATAACATCGCGCTCTTTTTTTGTAAGCGTTGCCAGCGAACGCTGAATTTCGCGGGCAAGCGACTCCTTCATCAGGTCGTTGTCGGTTGTCGGATTGTCGTCAGAAACATAAACATCTAACAGACTCATGTCCTCATCCTGCGTGAGTGGTGCATCCATCGAAACGGTGCGGGTGGTAATTTTCAGCACAGAATCGACTTTATTTTCAGGCAAATCCAGCGATTCAGCAATTTCATCAGCCGAAGGCGGGCGTTCAAATTTCTGTTCAAGCTTTGAAGATTCTTTTCTGATCCTGTTGAGTGAGCCAACCTGATTTAGCGGTAACCTTACAATTCTTGATTGTTCGGCCAAAGCCTGAAGAATGGATTGCCTGATCCACCACACGGCATAAGAGATAAATTTAAATCCCCTAGTTTCATCAAAGCGTTGGGCTGCTTTAATCAAGCCAAGGTTGCCTTCGTTGATCAGGTCAGGAAGACTAAGTCCTTGATTCTGGTATTGCTTTGCAACTGAAACAACAAAACGCAGATTGGCCTTGGTGAGTTTTTCCAACGCTGTCTGGTCGCCTTGTTTGATCCTTTGGGCAAGCTGAACTTCTTCTTCTGCAGTAATCAACTCTTCTTTGCCAATATCCTGCAAGTACTTGTCCAGAGAAGCAGTTTCACGATTTGTGATTGATTTGGTTATCTTTAACTGTCTCATTAATACCCTCTCTATCTTTCGTAAATGTTAATCTATAATTTTTTGCTTTCGTTACCTTTTAAAATATCTGGTGTATTAACTAATGACCTTTGAAAATATTGTTAAAAACAAATACCTGAATCAAAAATCTTTACATCAGAAACCCGGAAGCGTTTACACCCTGCTTCCGGGTATTTTTATGTGGCGCAATTTACAACAAAACTTTGACCTTGTCAATAGCATTACAAACCAATGGCAAAATATGCACGCTGACCGTTTGGATACACACCTTCGATAAGCACGCCACCCTTCTTTCCCGACAAGGCAACCTCAATATCAACGTTGGATTTAATAGGTACTTTATCAATTTCTGTAATTATAAACCCTTCCCGAATGCCTTTGTTCATTAATTTTCCGGGTTTTAGTTTTGAAATTTTCATTCCATACGCAATTCCCAGATTACTTTTATCTTCAGCGTTTACAGGCTCGAATGTAGCTCCCAACTGGTCGAATTGTTTGCGATCAACAGTCGCGACAATATTATCATAACTATTTTGCCGGTTTTTGAGCAGCATTTCTTTTTCGATGATGTCGTTGCCACGGCGAATTTTAACATTCACCCTGTCACCGGGATTGTGCTGTCCGATTGTACCAAGTAACTGAGTGACACTGTTTATCTCAATATTGTCGATCGAAAGTATGATATCTTCCTTACGGATTCCAGCGTCATCAGCCGAACCATTTTCGACAACAGAGGCTACATAAACCCCCTTCAAATCCTTCAGTTTCAGTTCCTGCGCAAACTGGGCATCGATATCGCGGATGCTTACTCCGAGATAGGCACGCTGAATTTCGCCATAATTGATAAAATCGTTGACAACCTTTTTTACAATATTTACAGGAATTGCAAACGAATAACCTGTGTAGGAACCCGTATTTGAAGCTATTGCGGCATTAATCCCAACCAGTTCGCCACGGGTGTTAACCAGTGCACCTCCGCTGTTTCCACGGTTTACGGGTGCATCGGTCTGAATAAAGGATTCGATGGCCGAATTTGAACCTAAAATATTAATATTTCGTGCCTTAGCACTAACTATACCGGCAGTTACTGTTGAGGTCAGGTTAAAAGGGTTGCCCACTGCCAACACCCACTCACCTACTCTAATCTGATCAGAATCACCATAATTAAGGTATGGAAGATCGCTCTCCGAAATTTTGATAAGTGCAAGATCGGTGCTTGGATCGGTACCAACGATTTCACCTTCATAAGTTCTTTTATCGTTGAGCGTTACTTCAAGTCTTTCTGCATTCTGAACCACATGGTTGTTGGTAACAATGTACCCATCCTGTGCTATAATGACACCTGATCCGGTTGCTACCAAAGGCTGGTTGTATTGGTCAAAAGGTCTTCCAAAAAACTCGAAAAAGAATTCATCGTAAATCGAATTTCTTCTTCTAACTTCGGTTTTGATGTGTACCACAGCATGAACTGTCAAATCGGCAGCTTCAACAAAATCCGGAACATTCTCAGGCACAGGCGATCCGGCATAATAAGCCGTTTGTACGGGAACTACCTGATCGTTCTGCACATAGGAAGTTTGTGTAGCGGTTTCATTTTTATGAAACATCGTAAATATTGCCAATGAAGCTATTCCGCCTAAAAATGCCACAAAAAACATCAACGCTACTCTTTTCATATTTTTTAAATTTTAAGGTTTGTTAATTCGTTTATCGATTTCAAAAAATTACAAATCAATGAATATTCCATTTTTTTAAACCGGCTTGCAAACGAGTTGTTCAAAACCGATATTTCTTTTTTGCCGTTAAAAGTTGTTAACTCAAAATCCGTTACTTTTCAACGATTTTACCACATTGTATTAGTTTTGCAAAACTTTGATTTACGTAAATGAAGATTGAATTTTATAAATTTCATGGCGCCGGAAACGATTTTTTGATAATCGACAACCGGAGCCGGTATTTCATTCCCAAGTCCGAAACCATTGAATTACTGTGTGACAGACATTTTGGAGTTGGAGCAGATGGACTTATCACCCTTGAGGATTCAACGGAACACGATTTTGAAATGCGCTATTTCAATGCTGACGGAAACGAAAGCACGATGTGTGGAAACGGCGGAAGATGCATTGTAAGCTTTGCCAGGTTGAAAGGAATTGTAAAAAGTAAGGCAATTTTTAAGGCCATTGACGGCATTCACGAAGGCATCATTTTGCAAAGCCTGCATGTTGAAGATATTGTGAAGCTAAAAATGGTAAACGTTGAGGAAGTGTTGCTGGTAAATCAATTTACTATATTAAACTCTGGCTCACCACATTGCGTAAAATTTACCGAAGATATTGGCACACTGGATGTATTTGCCGAAGGCAGAAGAATCAGAAATCTGCCACAATTTTCGCCGGAAGGCATAAATGTAAATTTTGTCAGGTTGCACGAAAACGCGGTTCACATCAGAACCTATGAACGTGGTGTTGAAAGCGAAACCCTTGCCTGCGGTACCGGAGCGGTAGCTGCTTCAATTGCTGCAAATTTTTCCGATCCTCGGGTTGTGTCGCCCGTTAGTGTCGTGGCCAAAGGTGGGACGTTAAAAGTATATTTTGAGAAAAATGAAGGCAAATATTTTAACATCTGGCTCGAAGGTCCGGCAAGGTTTGTTTTTAAAGGTGAAATTGAGGTTTAGCATTGAAACTGGAAGCGTGAAAGCCTATGGAAATTTATTTTGCAATGAAAGAAGAAATCAACACGCGCAGACAAGAGGAATTTTTGACCCTGATGCCCGGTGATAGACTTGAAGCCTATCTTAAAATAATTGGTAAGCAAACAATTTTCGGCATACCTGATGATTACAAACATCCTAACGATGAAAAAAATAACTTTGTAATTTTCAAAAAAGATGGTACACAACGTTGATGATGATGTTTACGAATTTATCAAATCCTGTAATAATTACGGTGTTAAGATGATCCTTGTTGGAGGTTGTGCGGATAATTTTTACGGCTACAAACGACATTCTGCCAATGTTGATTTTTGGATTGATAATTCTCAGGCTAATTTAGACAGGCCAATCACGGCTTTGCAGGACATTGGTTACCAGGTTGATAAGCTCCCAAAGCAGGTAATGCGTGGTGAACAAAACATATCATTAAAATTCAGTCCCGAAGTAGAAATTGAGATTACAACAAGATTTAATTCGGGAAAAAACTTTGAGGGGGCAATGAGTGAAAACCACTGAATTTGTAATGAAGGATCAGCCAGTTTTGCAATGGAATATGATTTCGTTTGAGATCTAATCATGAGTAAAATTAAATCAGGAAAACCAAAAGATTTATTGGATGTGCTTGAACTTCAAAAAATTAATAAGGACAAAACTGGATAAACAGAAAATGCCATCCTTCGATTGGATCAGGGCATGCAAAAACTTTTAAATTCAACATCAAGTTACTGAATTCATGAACAGCCAAAACCTCAGACTAAGAGCGCCGGAGATGGAAGACCTCGATCAACTATATGAATGGGAAAACGACCCAAAATTCTGGCATCTGAGCAATACCCAAACACCTTTTTCGAGGTTCATACTCGAACAATACATCCTCAACGCACATCAGGACCTATTCACAGCCAAACAACTGCGGTTGATGATTGTCATGAAAAAAACCGGTGAAACAGTAGGTATGATCGACCTTTTCGATTTCGAACCCATCCACCGGAGGGCAGGCATTGGGATCATGATTTCTGAAAAGTTTCAGAACCAGGGATTTGCCTCCGAAGCCCTTGACCTGCTTGTTGATTATACTTTCAATACACTGATGCTAAAACAGTTGTACTGCAATATTTTACCTGAAAATGCAACCAGCATTCATGTATTTACGAAAAAAGGATTTCGCTTGATCGGCACCAAAACAAATTGGTTATTAATTGAAAATCAATGGAAAGACGAACAAATGTACCAGCTGATCAATCCGAAAAGCCGGTAGTTTCAGTAAAAAAGAAATCAAAAAAGAAATGGTTCCTGATTTCGGGGGTCTTTTTTTTGGTTTTACTGACGATTGGTTCTTTCACCGGTTATTCGGTCTGGAAGGCCATTTATGCCAATAATGTTACCCTTTCGGGTGATTCGGTTTCTTACCTATTTGTAAAAACCGGCGCTGATTACGACGACCTTTTGAAAAGCATTGATAATTCAATGCTTATCAAAAATACGAAAACTTTTAGGTGGGTTGCTGAAAGGAAAAACTTACAGGCTCACATAAATCCGGGCAGGTACGAGATAAAACAAGGAATGTCGAACAATCAGGTTGTTGACATGTTGCGGTCAGGCAGTCAAAAACCGCTCAATGTAACATTTAACAACATCCGCACTGTCAATCAGTTAGCTGGTTCAATCGGACGACAAATTGAAGCTGATTCTGTGTCTGTTCTACGGCTTTTAAAAAATCAGGAAGTTGTTAAAAAATACGGTTTTAACACCGAAACCATCCGCTGTATGTTTATCCCAAATACCTACCAGTTTTTCTGGAATACAACCGCAGAAGGGTTTTTGGAAAGAATGAACCGCGAATACAAGGTTTTCTGGAGTGATGACCGCCGGAATGCCGCACAAAAGCAAAGATTGAACGCTGTTGAGGTTTCAATAGTCGCATCCATTGTCGAAAAAGAAACCAACAGAAAAGAAGAAAAGCCCCGGATAGCAGGGGTTTATCTCAACCGCTTACGCAACAACTGGTTGCTACAAGCCGATCCAACGCTGGTTTATGCCTCAGGCGATTTTGGATTACGACGCGTTTTGAACGTTCACAAAGAAATCGAATCGCCTTATAATACATACAAATATGCCGGTCTTCCGCCTGGCCCCATCTGTATTCCGTCTATAAATTCGATTGAATCGGTGCTGAATGCCGAAAATCACGACTATTTCTTTTTTGTAGCCAGGCCTGATGATTCGGGGTTTCACAACTTCTCGAAATCGCTCAGGCAGCACAACGAGTATGTAAACCAGTACCGCCGGAAACAAAATCAACAGGCAAGGAATCGTTGAAAAACTTTGATTTATCATAACTTTGCAACAAAATCTAAACAAAACATCAATATGGGACTAAAATGTGGTATTATCGGAATAACTAACGTTGGGAAAACAACGATTTTTAACTGTATTTCAAAAACCAAAGCCGAAACATCGAGTTTTGCTTTCAGCGCAAGCAAATCAAACATTGGAATGATTGATGTTCCGGATGACAGATTGCATAAAATTGATGCCATCATCAAGTCGGCAAAGGTGGTTCCGGCAACAGTGGAAATTGTGGATATTCCGGGACTTGCAAAAGGTTCGAGTCACGGCGAGGGGGTTGGAAACAAATTTCTGGACGATATACAAAAAACTGACGCCATCATTCACGTTTTGAGGTGTTTCGACGATGAAAACCTGCCCCACATCGAAGGTTCGGTCGATCCGGTTCGCGATATGGAAATTATCGACCTCGAGTTGCAGGTGCGTGACCTTGATTTGGTGCAACGGAAAATACAGAGGCTCGAAAAAGCTGCCAAATCAGGCGAAAAGGAAATCAGGCGGCAAATTGAGCAATTACAAAAATTAGCCGACCATCTCGAGAATTTCCAGAATGCGCGCGATTTTGATATCGATGAAGAAGACCGTAAAAAGCTGATAGACGATCTTTTTTTGCTTACCGACAAGCCCATCATGTATGTTTGTAACGTGGACGACGCAGCGGCACAAACCGGGAACAGGCACGCGCAGCGTGTGCTGGAAATATTGAAAGGGAAAGGCAGTCAGGTAATTATCATCGCTGGAGAACTGGAAGCCGAAATTGCAGAACTCGATAACCAGGCCGACAGGCTTGAATTTTTGAAAGATGCAGGTCTTACAGAACCCGGTGTCAATAAAATGATACGTGCGGCTTACGACCTGCTCAACCTGCAATCATTTTTTACTGCAGGTCCGAAAGAAGTGCGTGCCTGGACCATTAAAAAAGGGATGACAGCTCCCCAGGCTGCCGGCGCCATTCACAGCGACCTCGAAAGGGGATTTATACGGGCAGAGGTGATGAAATATGATGACTTTATGAAATACGGCTCTGAACATGCTGTTAAAGAAGCTGGCAAATTTCATGTTGAAGGCAAAAACTATGTGGTGGATGATGGCGACATTCTGCACATCCGGTTCAACGTCTAAATCCTAACAATTAAAGTTCATGCACCAGGTCGGAAAATAACCGAATCAGGTCAACTTCAGCTCTGGCAGCCGTTTCAAGGATTTCCTCAATTTTAACAGGCGCCAGGTTGTCGGGGTCACACTCGTCGGTTAGCACCGAAATGGCCAACGCAGGCAAACCTACATGATTGGCTACCAACACTTCAGGGATTGTGGACATGCCAATCACATCAGCCCCAATTATTTTGAGGAAACGGTATTCAGCGCGGGTTTCAAGGTTTGGGCCAGTCATGGCCGCATACACACCCTGGTTGAGCTTTATGCTGTGCCTTTCGGCAATTTCGATAATTTTCCGGTTAAGCATAGTTGAATATGCCTGACTCATGTCGGGGAACCGGGGACCCATTTCATCATCATTTTTACCAATTAATGGATTGTCGCCAAAAAGATTGATATGGTCAATTATGAGCATCAATTCACCTTTTTTATACTCCGCATTAAGTGCGCCTGCTGCATTTGAGACCAACAGATACTTTATGCCCATGAATTTCATAACCCTTACGGGAAATGTGATTTGTTGCATGGTGTAACCTTCGTAATAATGAAACCTGCCCTGCATGGCAAGAACCTTTTTTCCGCGGAGACGGCCATAAATCAGTTTTCCATGATGGAATTCAACAGTTGAAACCGGAAAATCAGGAATATCAGCATAATCGATGGTGTGAAATATTTCGATTTCATTAACAAGTTTACCAAGTCCGGTACCCAGAATGATACCAATTTCGGGTCCATTTATTCCTTTTTTAGCCAGAAAATCAGCTGTGGCGCTTATTCTTTGCATCAAATTATCCATAAAACTATTGCTGTTAAAGAGGTTTCAAAAGTAGATTGTTTTTCAAACTTATCAACAAAAAATGAGACAAAGATGAAATACTGTAATTTTGCCAGCATGAACGAGATTACAGATTTCCCAATGGCAACGATTGCAGCATTGAAAAAAACAGCCCTCCAGGTACGCCGGGATGTTTTACGAATGGTACACGGCGCTCAGTCGGGGCATCCGGGCGGTTCGCTTGGTTGTGCCGATTTAATGACTGCCCTTTACAACGGCATCCTCGATCACGACCCGGCAAATTTTACCACCGAAGGCCATCACCAGGATGTTTTTTTCCTGTCAAATGGCCATATTTCACCTGTTTGGTACAGTGTTCTGGCAAGGAGTGGATATTTTGAAATTGGCGAACTTGCCACCTTTCGCAAACTGGATTCAAGATTGCAGGGGCATCCTGCTACCCAGGAGGGTTTGCCCGGTGTGAGAATAGCTTCCGGTTCGCTAGGACAGGGACTTTCGGCAGCAATTGGTGTTGCCATTGCCAAAAAAATCGATCTGGATTCGAGCCTTGTATTTGTCCTCATGGGCGATGGCGAAATTCAGGAAGGCCAGATATGGGAAGCAGCCATGTTTGCCGGAAGTAAAAAAATTGACAACCTCATTGGTATCGTCGATTTTAACCGCAAACAAATCGACGGATCTACGGATACTGTGCTACCTCCTTTAGATTTGCGGGCAAAATGGGAAGCTTTTGGATGGCAGGTTCTTACGATGAATGGCAATGAAATGGAAGATGTTGTCAGCACCCTCATCAAAGCAAAATCCCTTACCGGGAAACAACACCCTGTCATGATTTTGATGACGACGGAAATGGGAATGGGAGTTGACTTTATGATGGGAACCCATCACTGGCACGGCGTTGCACCAAACGACGAGCAGTTGAAAAACGCACTGGCGCAGCTTGAAGAAACATTGGGTGACTTTTAATACCTAATCAGACAAAGCATCGAAAGCATTTCATGGTCAATCTGATAAAATATCCTGTCCTATTTTTGTGCCTGCTTGCCGGTTCACTGGTTTTATCATCACAAAACAAAAAACAAGAAAAAACTCCTGAGCCCACTACACGCATTCTGTTTGTCTTCGATGCATCGCAAAGCATGTACGGCAGGTGGCAAAGCGACATGAAAATGCTGATTGCCCAGCGAATTTTATCAAACCTGTTAGACAGCCTGCAAAACACCCCAAACCTTGAACTTGCCCTGAGGGTTTATGGCCATCAAAAGCCTTATCCGCCGCAGAATTGCGACGATACAAACCTTGAAGTACCTTTTGCATCAAACAACATTTCCAGGATCAAACACAAACTGAACAGCCTGAATCCAAAAGGAACCACCCCCATCGCTTTTGCCCTTGAACAGGCTCGTTTCGACTTCACACCCTGCGAAAATTGCAGGAATATCATTATCCTGATTACCGACGGCATTGAGGAATGTGGCGGCGATGCCTGCAAAGCCAGCGAATTGCTACAAAAAGAAGGTATCAGCCTGAAACCATTCGTAATTGGGATTGGCAGCGATTTTAGCGAGGCATTGAATTGTGTGGGAACTTATTTTGATGCACAAAGTGAGGCGGCTTTCAACAAAGCCTTGAATGTTGTGATAACCCAGGCTTTAAATGCTACCACAGCCCAGGTTAACCTGCTGGACGAAGAAGGAAAACCTTCCGAAACCAACGTCAACATGACCTTTTACGACAATGTTTCAGGAAAAGTAAAATACAATTTTGTACATACCCTCAACAACAAAGGGCTTCCCGACACCTTGTCGCTCGATCCTTTGCTGAACTACGACATTGTGGTTCACACAATACCCGAAATCCGAAAAAACGATGTCGCATTAAGTTCCGGAAAACACAATATCATCGCCGTTGATGCCCCTCAGGGTAGCCTGAAACTGGCAATCACAGGCAACTCACGGGCAATCAGAAACCTGCAGGCAATCATCCGGCAACACGATCACAAGGAAACCCTGCATATTCAGAATTTCGGTGAAAAAGAAAATTACCTTACCGGAAATTATGACCTTGAAGTGCTTTGTCTTCCCAGGATTAATCTCGAAAACATCAACATTGGCCAAAGTAAAACCACCACCATAGAAATTCCTTTGCCAGGCGTGGCAGTTATCAGGCATTCGGTGGATGGGTACGGAAGCCTTTATCAGGATGAAAATAATGAACTAAAACTGATTTACCGGATGTTTGAAAGCAAGGAAAAGGTTGAGAACCTGGTGCTTCAGCCCGGAAAATACAGGGCGGTTTTCAGATCGAAATTTGTTGACAAAGCGGCTTACACGGTCGAAAAATCGTTTGAAATTGAATCAGGAAAAACTATCGAAATTAAACTTTATTAAAAATGAATACATTACAGGCAAATTACCTGGTCAATCAGGGAGGTAAAGACACACGCTCAGGTTTTGGGGATGCGCTTTATGAGTTGGGTTTACAAAATCAGGAGGTTGTCGCCCTTTGCGCAGATCTGACAGGCTCTTTAAAAATGGACAAATTTGCAAAAAGTTTTCCCGGACGTTTTGTACAGGTTGGAATTGCAGAAGCCAACATGATGGGAATTGCTGCCGGCCTGGCTATTGGTGGGAAAATTCCATTTACAGGAACATTTGCCAACTTTTCGACCGGGCGTGTTTACGACCAGATTCGGCAATCGGTGGCCTATTCAAACCTGAATGTAAAAATTTGCGCTTCACATGCCGGAATCACGTTGGGTGAAGACGGAGCCAGCCACCAGATTATGGAAGACATTGCATTGATGAAAGCGCTTCCCAATATGACTGTGATCAATCCCTGCGATTACAACCAGACCAAAGCAGCCACCTTTGCCATTGCACAGATGCACGGCCCTGTTTACCTGCGCTTTGGCCGGCCTAAAGTACCAAATTTCACCCCTGCCGACGCTCCCTTCGAAATCGGAAAAGCCATTCTGATGCGTGAAGGAACAGACGTTACCATTTTTGCTACCGGCCACCTGGTCTGGAAAGCCCTGGAAGCCGCCGCCCAGCTGGCATCGTTGGGTGTTGATGCAGAAGTAATTAATATTCACACCATTAAACCGCTGGATAATGATGCCGTGATGGAATCGATCATGAAAACCCGGTGCGCCGTCACCGCCGAAGAACACCAGATATTTGGCGGGATGGGCGAAACCATCGCCGGATTCCTGTCGCGGAATTTCCCCACCCCCATCGAAATGGTTGGCATGCACGACCTTTTCGGCGAAAGCGGAACCCCGGAAGAATTGCTGGAAAAATATGGCATGGGAACCAAGGATATTGTGAATGCTGCTGAACTGGTGCTTGCTCGGAAGCATTTCTAATTTTGAAGATTTTTGCACAAACCGAAATTCTTTTCAGCAATTCATTCAAAAATTCAAAACCCCTTTTCGCTCATTACGCTTCTAGCGATATCAGCGATAAAATGCCGGTGCAATTTAGGATGGAGAATTAATAGGAATAATCTGATTTCATTAATGACAACCTCGCCTGAAACGCCAACAATGCCGTCAAAATCATTACTCGCATTCAGGAAATGTGAAGCTGCAACTTTGATTCACCTTGATAAAATAGGCTTTTCCGGGAATCAGTTGTGAAAGGTTATTTATCCCTTTTGAAGGCCAACAAACATTTACACCTGCGACATCTTTTATCGCTTCAAGTTTTGCCCCCAACGCAGATTGAATCAGGCTGGTTTCTACATCACAAAGGCTTAAAACCGGAAATAAATTCCATCCGGAAGCAAGGGATACTGTTTTTCCCGAAAGGGGTAAACCGGCCATTTCAAGATCAAATCCCTGACTGCTTTTGAAAAAATACGATGTTGCAGCGCAAATTTCAGAAATTTCATACTGATTTCCTGCAGGGTAATAAACATTTTCACCATCACTCAGGTAGATCACATTTTCGGTTTCTTCCCCAAAGAAATTTTCAAGCATTTTCCATTTCGGATTTACAGGAACCGAAATTCCTGACCAGCCAGATGGCAAAATAACAGTAAGTATTTCTAAATCATAAGCTTTTAATGATGACAAAAGTGAAATTCCAAAACCCTGAAATTTTCCGTTTGCCGGAATTTGAATCGGATTATAGGCTGACTCAGCATAAAAGTCGGCGTTTTCTTCAACGGAAAAAACCTTCCAGATGATGGTTTCACCTTCATCGAATCCATCTTTTCCATTGGTGGTTTCGTCATCGCCAAACGCAACAATACTCAAGCTTCCGTTTGCTGTATATTTTGAGTAACCCCCGCAAACTTCACTATTCCCGTCAAGGAAGAACGCCCCGATATAATCGCCGGGAGATAAGGGATAATCGTTGAGCAGCGGCACGACGGCGCCTGGTATGATGAAAATATGCGATGTCATGGTTGGTGTAAAGCCCCAGTTTGCCGGCAATTCAGCACTGCATAAAGACCTGTGGAAACGCAGGCTGTCGAAGGTATTAACGGGGAGTGTGTCCCATAAACTTGTAACATTAAAGGCAGCCGGATTTGCCGCCAGCCCTTGTTGAACGCTCTTTTTCCTGACAAGGGTGTGATTGGTTGTCCAGGCAGTGGCGCCACAGTTGGTCGTAAAAGCACCGGAAGCACACAGTGAATCATCCGACCAACCCAAACCCGGGTCCTGCCCTATTTTACCAATCAAATCCACCAATTGGCCGTTTGTTTTTTGGAGCGCCATGGCATCATCGCCATTAAAATACATGGTCATGTTTACGTTGTAATCGGGGCATAAAAAAGTATCCGCCAACGCCTGTAAGGCAGGATCAACGGGCAATTCGGTGCCTGTTCCGTTTGGATTTCTTTTATCCAGAACCACAACGTAGGTGTCATGAGGGCCAATATTTCCCCCCAGGTTAATGACATCAGGAGTAGTGCTGCCGTTGGCATACCTGGCCAACCGGTATCCCGCAAGGCTGATGATATTTCCGGTTGGATTAAAAATTTCAAGGGCTTTGTTGTTGCCGGTACCTTCGATGTATTCGGAAAAAAAGAGTTCCTGGCACAAGTTGTTTTGGGGCTGATCAATTTTAAGGTTCACCATTACAGGCAAATGGTCTGACATGTTGTAAAGCGCATCCAGAATAGCGGGCGGCACGCTGGCATTTGGAGGATCAATCAACGATTTGTTGAACCGAAGCCCGTCCTGGCCTGGGATTTTGTAGCTATCGGCAAAGTATTTTACTGTTGATTCTTCATTCTGCAACGCATTGTTAATCAATATGAAATCGAACCTGTCGTCGAAACCACCCGGAGCAGGACAACCATTTGAGGTCAGGTGGGTTGACTGTGTGTGAACCGATGCAAATGATGCATTGGCATGCCAGTTTCCAGCCTCGTTGATTGGATCGGTAAAGTTATAGGCAGACGAAGTGTGATTGGTCAGAAAATTCCAGGCCGTTTCAGAGCTGTTTTGCAAATTCAGATCGCCCATAAAAAGGCAGGGTTCGGTAATCTGATGCTGTTCAAGGTATTGCACCACTTCTTCGGCCATCTGTCCCCTAAGGATTGCATCGTTGGCAGTGGTGCCAGCTTTCAGGTGTGCAACAATGCAATAAAAATAATTGTTGCCGGAAGATGATGCATTGCCTGATGACTTTCCAAAAAGCTTGTAAACATTAATATCCCGCACGGAAGTACTGATCACATATTGCGATTCCAGGCTGACTTTCCGCGAGTCAAAATAGAGCATATTGACGATGTCAGAACCTGCGTAATTGGTAGTAGCCGCTTTTTGGTACCAGGTTCTTCCCGAAGTGTTCATTACCTCGTTCAGGATTTTGGTGTGGTAGGTTGTGTTGTTGCTAATTTCGTTAACTGTAAAAATATCTGGCAGATAATAATCGATAATCGTTTTCAGCCAGGTGGTTTTCGACTCCACATTATTGTTGGACACAGTACAATAGTCAGTAAAATTACCATAATTCAGCAGGTTATACTGCATGATTTTCAGGGTTTCCTGTGCAAAAGTCTGTAATCCCAAAAGTATCAATACCAGGAAGAGTAGCTTTTTCATCATCAATTATTTTTTAAATGGCTTGCGAAGGTAAGAGATATTTTTCTCAGATTATTTTTCTGAAAAGGTTTCACCTATCCGGAGACACGAATTTTTTGCAACCTGAAAAATTTCCTGAATTTCGAACATCGTTTGAATTTCAGGCTAAAGCACCTGATTATCTGTTAATCTCTGGGCTGAAGCCCAGAGTAATTCAATTCATTCATTATCAATCCCTTTAGAATTGCTCCGGCATTCATGCCGGAGACAAAAAAAATGTTATTTCTCCTTTGTTTTAGGTAGGATTTTATCAAGCAACAACGATATTTTCTAATTAAAACGCTTTGGGTTTAAAATCGTCCTGATTTATTATTGACGAGCTGCTTCCGGTGGCTCGTATGACAAAGAATCCCATCTTTTCAGCCAAAGTATCGCTGGCGCCATCTGCAGTAATAAAGGCCATAGCCCCATAAACAATATTGTCCTTGTAGGCAGAGATGTATGATTTTACTTTCCATAGTTTTTTGTGGAAATCTTTAACATCCTCCGGACGAAGTGTTGTTTTTACTTCAACTACAACCACTTCTTTACCATTATACGCGATAATGTCGTACTCGTAGTTTTCGCCCTTGTGGTTACCTTTTGTTCTTTGGGATGTATGACTGACAGTAATTCCCTTGCTGTTCAATAGTTTTATCAAATCACCTTCCACCAGCGATTCTACCAGTTTTCCCCATTGGGAGGTAAAAAGTTGATCGAGTTTACGGATTTTTTGATCTGTTTCTTTAAATAATTTTTCTGTCTCCTGAAACTTCTTGTCTGTTTCCTGAAACTTTTCAGTGAGTATTCTGTCGGTTTCCTTTAATTGTTTGTCTGTTTCCTTTATTAATAGCCACACCTGTTGAAAATCGAGCGGCTGACCGTAGGGAACCGTGGGTTCATTTATTGTGTTTTGGTTTTCCATTGTTCTTGAATATTTAAAGCGCAAAGATACAGCAAATTTGAAGTTGAAATTTTAGACTTTTTTGAATCACTCCGGCATTCATGCCGAGACAAAAAAATGTTATTCCTCTTTTGGCCTGGGGCTTTAGCCCCTTTCTTTCAAAAGGGGCTAAAGCCCCAAATTTTGGGTTGTTTGTGTTTATTTTTCTCTGGGCTAAAGCCCTGAGCAATTCACAGGAGTAATTCACATTCACAGGAGCAATTCATTCTTTATCAATCATTTAATCTTTCAAAGCCATATTTTCGGACAAATTCATCCACCTCCTGGTCGAATGTTTTTTTCTCGTGATGAGATTCCTGGTTTTTAATGTATTCCCTCACTCTGTTAAGTGCTGAATGACTCACAGAAACGGCATAATAATCGTCCTGCCATTCAAATTTTGTTGTTGTCAACTGGTTTTTATTAATCCAGAACGATGATTCCCCTTTGATTAATTGGGTAATTTCTGCGATTGTCTGTTTCGCATTCATTGAAACAAGAAGGTGAACATGTTGAGTAAACCCATTAATAAAATCGAGATGAATGTCTTTTAATTTGGCATTTTCGCGGATGTGATTAAAAACAACCGGGCGAATTTGGCTGGTCAACAATGGTTTCCGGCTTTTGGTTGCCCAAACAAGATGAATCCAAACATCAATATGAGGCATAATTATTCTGTTTTAGTTGAATCTTATTTTATTGGGGCTAAAGCCCCTGATTTTGTGTTTGTTGTTTGTTTTATCATTCAATTCATTCATTATCAATCCCTTTTGAATTGCTCCGGCATTCATGCCGGAGCTCAAAATTTATTGTTCCTCCTTTGTTTTGGGCTTTAGCCCCCTTTCCTCCATTAGGGGCTAAAGCCCCTGATTTTTTGTTTGTTGTTTATTTTTTTATTCTCCGGGCTATGGTAGCTGAGCCAGTCGAAGCTAAGCCCGGAGCAATTCAAATGATTTGTTGATTAATTTCAAGAATCAAATTTATTAAAATTCAAATGTTATTTCATGTGTTTTCAATTGTTCCGGCATTTTCAATTGCTCCGGCATTCATGCCGGAGCTCAAAATTTATTGTTCCTCCTTTGTTTTGGGCTTTAGCCCCTTTCTTATCAAAAGGGGCTAAAGCCCCTGATTTTTTGTTTGTTGTTTATTTTTTTATTCTCC